>NZ_JAVAXT010000005.1:0-277269 GCF_041955125.1 Pantoea sp. BR_17
CGTTTCTGCGCTCCGATGTCTGATGTGCAGGATGAGAACCTGCTGCAGGTTCGACTGAATCGCACAGCGATTCAGGCTGTCACCCGAAGGGCGAGGCCCGCCGGGCTGAAGACTATCCTGCACGACCCACCAAATTCAGAAAAAAGCGCCTGAAGGCGCTTTTTTCGCTTCTGCGCTCCGCTGCCTGACGTGCGGAATGAGACTCTGCCGCAGGTTCAGTTACCCGCCCTGCTTTTTCCCACTGCCGAAATAATGAAACCAACAGCCGTATCCGCCACCGTTACCCGTATACTCAACTGAATGGTAAGGACTAACGTTAATCTGTAAAAATCTTTTCGTAAATTTAACATTTTGAGGCATTAAGCTTTTGCCGCGCGCATCCGATAACCTAAAACGTCTAATTGCAAGGAGATCATCATGACAACTATTTCAACCAGCACACCGAGCATCGGCAGTGGCTCAACGTCAGATACGACAAGCGCCTCATCAGACACGGCAGCACAAATTGCCAGTCTGAATAAGCAGATTTCGCGCCTGAACGACCAGTTAAAAAGTCTGGGCGATGATAAGACACTGACCACCGAAGAAAAGAAGAAGCAGCAGGATACAATCAAAGCGCAGATTCAGGTTTTAGAAGCGCAAATCCAGCAGCTGCAACGCAAAGAGCAACAAAAAGCCGAAGCGAAACAGGCGGAAAAAGAAGGTAAAACCGTGTCAGCCGACGGCGTCAATCGCCCTACCCAAAATAATCAGCTCGACGTCTATATTTAAAACGCAGGACTGGAAGCACGTTGTTGCGTCAGCAGAGCTCCCTGCTGACGCACCTCCTGCCATATGGCCTCGCCCGCAGGCGTTAACGAGCGATTCTTGCGCTTAATTAATGTCAGGCTGCGATTGATCTCAGGATAGAGACGTCTTACCGTTAACGCGCGCCCCGCAGGAAGCGGTAACGCCAGCGCGGGTAAAATGCTGATCCCGATACCTGCATCAACCATAGGAAACAGCGTGGCCGGATGACCGATTTCCTGAACCACATTGATACTGATGTTCTGCTGACGTAACGCCGCGTCAATTAATATCCGGCTGCCCGACGCATAATCCTGAAGCACCATCGTACGTCCCTCCAACATCGGCCACCTTGCCTGCCCGACTTCAGCAAGCGGATCATCCTCCCGGCACAGCAGTAAAAAGGGTTCATCCAGTATGGCGCAACAGTCGAATTCACTGTCATTCAGCGGGCCAATCACAATGCCAAAATCGACTTCGGCGTGACGTACGCTCTGAAGCACGGCCTGCTGCACCCGATCGTGCAGGATGATCTTTATTTCCGGGTAGCTTTGCTGGCTGGCGGCAAGGCATTGCGGCATCAGGTGGGCTGAGATCGTCTGACTCGCCGCGATGCGTACCGTACCACTGCGTTGTTCGCCATAGCTACGAATATCCAGCAGCGTGGTGTTTATCTCTTCCAGCAACCTTTCCATACGTGAAGCCAGCTGCTGCCCGGCTTCGGTCAGCACCACCTCGCGCGTCGTGCGATCCAGCAAACGGACGCCCGTTTCCGCTTCCAGCTCTTTAATGCTGTGGCTGACCGCAGACTGACTCAGCCCAATCGCCTGCCCTGCCTGGCTAAAGCCACCATAATGCGCAACGGCCACAAAGGTGCGTAACTGACGTAGGGAGTAATTCATTAATTTCTCGCATAGATTCATTTAATAAATCAATTTTATTTCTAAACCCTCATCACGCACAATCACTCCAGACTTAATTTAACCGGATTTTAACGATGGGATTTCTCCGTATTGACCCGATGATGATCAAGCTGATCATCACTGTACTTCTGGCCTCTTTCATTCCGGCGAGAGGCGGCTTCGTCGACTTTTTCACGTACCTGACCACCGCCGCCATCGCCCTGCTGTTCTTCATGCACGGTGCCAAACTGTCACGCGAAAAAATCATCGCAGGCAGCAGCCACTGGCGGCTTCACCTTTGGATCATGTGCAGTACGTTTGTTATGTTCCCGGCGCTGGGGCTGCTGATTGTCTGGTGGCATCCGGTTAACGTCGGCGCAGAAATTTATACCGGCTTCCTTTACCTCTGCATTTTGCCTGCCACCGTCCAGTCGGCCATCGCGTTCACCTCAATGGCCGGCGGCAATGTGGCTGCGGCTGTGTGCAGCGCATCGGCATCCAGCCTGTTAGGTGTTTTCGTCTCCCCGCTGCTGGTTAATCTGGTGATGGACGTCAACAGTAACGGACCAGGCGATGGCCTTGAGCAGGTCGGTAAAATCATGCTGCAACTGTTAGTGCCGTTTGTTTTAGGTCATCTGTCACGCCGCTGGATTAGCGGTTGGGTGGAAAGGAACCGTAGCCTGATTGGCATCACCGATCAGACGTCCATTCTGTTGGTGGTTTATTCCGCGTTCAGCGAAGCGGTGGTGAACGGCATCTGGAAACGCGTCGGGATTGATACGCTGCTGTGGATTCTGGCGGGCTGCATCCTGCTCCTGACGCTGGTGCTGATTATTAACTATCTAGCTGCGCGCCTGTTTGGCTTCAGTTGTCCCGATGAAATCGTGGTGTTGTTCTGTGGCTCGAAAAAGAGCCTGGCGAACGGCGTGCCGATGGCCAATATCCTGTTCCCCGCCAGCGCGGTGGGTATCATCGTCTTGCCACTGATGATTTTTCACCAGGTTCAGTTGATGGTGTGCTCGTTTATTGCCGGACGTTACAAGCGAACCAATGCGTTGCAGGCGGAGAAAAGCAAAGCGGCTGTCGTGGAATCGCAGAAATAACGGAAACACGTTCAGACACGCGGCCTCATGCGAGGCCGCGAACTCAGTCACCACGCTTTAAAGGTTTAACTAACCCTTCCAGCCCTTCAATTTTTATCGCCAGGGTAAGCTGCATCAGCTCCCCCAAACGACCAGCCGGAAACTCGCCGCTACGGGCGAACCACAGCAGATAGGGCTCTGGCAAATCAATCAGCATCCGGCCTTTATATTTGCCAAACGGCATGGCCGTATTCGCAATCTCGATCAGCGCCTGCTTATCCATCTCAGGTACCGAGTCGCCGGATCATTTCGGCTTCATCAATGATCTCGATGCCCAGCTCCTGCGCTTTTGCCAGCTTCGAACCCGCAGCTTCTCCTGCGATCAGCAAATCGGTTTTCTTCGATACGCTGCCGCTGACTTTGGCACCGAGTTCGATGAGTCGCGCTTTGGCATCGTCCCGGTTCATCTGCGAGAGTGAGCCCGTTAACACTACGGTCTTGCCTGCAAACGGACTGTCGATCTCGCCGGGGTTCACCGCCACCACCTGGGGCCAGTGGATGCCAATATCTTCAACCAGTTGCCGGATCACCTCGCGGTTGCTCTCTTCTTCCATGAAGTGCCGCACGTGCTTCGCGACGACCGTGCCCACATCCTGAACCGCAATCAGCGCGTCCAGATCGGCATCCATGACCTTTTGCAGATCGCCAAAATGACTGGCCAGGTTTGCCGCCGTGGCTTCGCCGACTTCGCGAATACCCAGCGCATAGAGGAAACGCGCCAGCGTAGTGGATTTGGCTTTTTCCAGCGCGTCGACCACATTCTGCGCCGACTTCGCGCCCATACGATCTAACCCGGTCAGGGTTTCACGGCTGAGCCGGAACAGATCGGCCGGGGTTTTGACGTACTCTTTCTCGACCAGTTGATCGATAATCTTGTCACCCATGCCGTCAACGTCCATGGCGCGCCGCGACACAAAATGCTTCAGCGCTTCTTTGCGCTGTGCACCACAGATTAAGCCACCGGTACACCGCGTGACCGCCTCGCCCTCAACGCGTTCAACATCGGAACCGCATACCGGGCACTGAGAGGGAAACACGATCTCACGGGCATTGTCAGGCCGTTCGCTGGTTACAACGTTGACCACCTGAGGAATCACATCGCCGGCACGACGAATCACGACTTTGTCGCCAATGCGCAGGCCAAGGCGTTCAATTTCATCGGCATTATGCAATGTGGCATTGCTGACCATCACGCCTGCCACCTGAACGGGTTCCAGCCGGGCAACAGGTGTAATAGCGCCCGTCCGCCCCACCTGGAACTCGACGTCACGCACAATCGTCATCTGCTCCTGCGCAGGAAACTTGAACGCCACGGCCCAGCGCGGCGCGCGCGCGACAAAGCCCAGCTTTTCCTGCAATTCCTGCGAATCGACTTTAATCACCACGCCGTCGATATCAAAACCCAGCGTGGCCCGCTCTGATTCAACCTCGTGATAAAACGCCAGCGCTTCATCGGCGTTCTGCACCAGACGAATACGGTCACTGACCGGCAGGCCCCAGGCTTTGAACTGTTGCAGTCGCGCCATGTGGCTGCGGGGCATCTCGCCCCCTTCCAGCAGGCCCAGTCCATAGCAGAAGAACGTTAGCGGTCGTTTCGCGGTGATACGGGGATCCAGCTGGCGCAACGAGCCCGCTGCCGCATTGCGTGGATTGGCAAAGACCTTGCCCTCCGTACGGCGCGCCTCGGCATTGAGTTTTTCAAAGCCGCTTTGCGTCATAAACACTTCTCCCCGCACTTCTACTCTGGCGGGAATATTGTCCCCTTTGAGGCGCAGCGGAATGGCACGAATCGTCCGCACATTCGTCGTGATATTTTCGCCTGTTGTGCCATCGCCGCGCGTCGCCGCGCGCGTTAATAAGCCATCTTCATACAGCAGGCTGACCGCCAGGCCATCCAGCTTGAGTTCACAGCAATAGGTGAGATCATCGGTGCTTTTCAGACGATCCTGGACGCGCTTATTGAAGGCCCTGAAGCTGGGTTCATCGAACGCGTTATCCAGTGACAGCATCGGCACTTCATGGCGTACCTGCTCAAATACCATCAACGGGGCGGCCCCTACGCGCTGCGTGGGAGAATCAGGCGTGATCAGATCAGGATGCTGTGCTTCCAGATCCCGCAGTTCCCGCATGAGGCGATCGTATTCCGCATCCGGCACTTCCGGCGCGTCCATAACGTGATACAGATATTCGTGATGGCGCAACGTGGTGCGCAGTTCAGTGATGTGTTCCTGGACGGATTTCATATAACCCCATCAGATAAAAAACCCCCGACAGGCGGGGGTTCATCATAATAATTTGAAAAAGTGTGGATTACTCGCGGGATTCGACCACATCGCGGATACGCGCTTTGTAAGTTTCCAGCTTTTGCGGCGTCATCATCCGGCGTTCGTCATCCAGTACCACACCGCCCACATCGTCCGCGATACGCTGCGCGGACTGTAGCATCAGCTTAAAGTTCTGATTCGCATCGCCATACGACGGCACCATCATGAAAATTGAGACGCCAGGCGTGGTGAAGTCGGTCATTTCGTCAGGATTGAAGGAACCGGGTTTCACCATGTTAGCCAGACTAAACAGCACAGGACCGCTGCCTGCCGGACTGAGATGACGATGGAAAATGTTCATTTCACCAAACTGAAAACCGGCCTGCAAAATGCCCTGTAGCAAGGCTTCACCATTCAGCTGACCGCCTGAGTGCGCCGCGACATGCAGCACAAGCACCGCTTCTTTGGGCTTACTGCTGGTCTGCGGACGAGGTTCAGGTTGTTTCGGCTGCGGCGGCGGACTGACCACCTCAGGCTCTGGCTCATAGTCAGGCTCAGGTTCGGCCTGATAAACAGGATTGGGCTGAACGCTGTCCAGCGGATCGCTATCCAGCAACGGATCGGCCTGAACCGGCGGTGCGGTAAAGGCTGGTGGCTGGCGAGTCGGTGCGGGCCGTTGTGGCGCACGTTCCGGTTGCGGTGCCGGGTCAAAAAGAGGATCGCTTTCAGGCTGCGGCGCAGAAGGCTGACGCGGGCGCTCCTTAACAGGCTCACGCCGCACTTCAGGCTGTGGCTCGCGGATGTCGTCAAAATGAGGCTCCTGGTGCCCGCGCGTATTACGCACACGCACTTCACCGACGCCGTCATCAGCGTCGTCGGTCAGCGTCTCATCATCATGTTCATCACGTTGTTTCAAACGTTTGTGCGGGCGATCGCGGAAGACTGAAGAGCGTTCTTTACGGCTGGTCCACAGTCCGTGAATAAGAAGCGCTATAATGGCGATCGCGCCAACAACGATTAATATCAGACGCAAATCCTGCATCATTGTATTCTCTGTTGTTCCAATACCTTGCCACCGCGGCAAACTTTATTCTCTAACTGTATTTGCCCTGCCAGATAAGTGCAAGTCTGTGCAGTATTTTCTCACAAATAAGATTGCTTACCGCCACTTTTTCGTTGTTTTTTTACCCAAACGGCACCTGGTCAGCAGAAAAAGCCAGGTTATAGTAGGCGCGCCTTAACATCTTCAGGAGAACTGGCTCGATGGCTGTGAATAATTCCGTTTCCTCTTTTAATGGCGTGCACTATTTTAGCCAGGGCTGGAAGCTAATCAGGTTACCGGGCATACGGCGCTTCGTCATCGTTCCCTTGCTGGTCAACATCCTGCTGCTAGGCGGCGCCTTTGTCTGGTTATTTTTCCGTCTTGACGGGTGGATCCCCAAACTGATGTCGCATGTGCCGGACTGGCTGCAATGGCTCAGCTATGTGCTGTGGCCGCTGTCGGTGATTTCGGTGGTGCTGGTGTTTAGCTATTTCTTTTCAACGATAGCCAACCTGATTGCCGCGCCGTTTTGCGGCCTGCTGGCGGAACAACTTGAGGGGCGGCTGACGGGTAAACCGCTGCCTGACAGCGGCTGGCTGGGCATGGTTAAAGACGTGCCACGCATCATGAAACGCGAATTACAAAAGCTGGGCTACTACCTGCCCCGCGCACTGGGCCTGTTATTACTTTATTTAGTTCCGGGTTTTGGGCAGACGGTGGCACCCGTGCTGTGGTTTATGTTCAGCGCCTGGATGTTGTCTGTTCAGTATTGCGACTATCCTTTCGATAACCATAAAGTCAGTTTTCAGCAGATGCGTCATGCCTTACGCCAGCACAAGACAGCCAATATGCAGTTTGGCGCGCTGGTGAGCCTCTTTACAATGATTCCCGTGGTGAACCTGGCCATTATGCCGGTCGCCGTGTGCGGGGCCACCGCGATGTGGGTTGATCGCTATCGGGCGAACCTGGCTCGTGAAAGCCTGCGCTGAACATATCAACTATCCTTATGCAATTTTCAGCAGGTCTTATCGCCATGAGACATATAGATATATGATTTCTTTCCTTCCGCCACGGGGCAGAACAGGTATGCTCAGAGGGTTCCCAATAATTCATACAGTTAAGGACAGGCTATGAGTAAGATCTATGAAGACAACTCTTTGACAATTGGTCATACGCCGCTGGTTCGACTGAACCGCATCGGTAACGGCCGCATCCTTGCGAAGGTTGAGTCCCGTAACCCGAGCTTCAGTGTGAAATGCCGTATCGGTGCCAACATGATTTGGGACGCAGAAAAACGCGGTATTCTTAAGCAAGGTATTGAACTGGTTGAACCGACCAGCGGTAACACCGGTATTGCATTAGCCTACGTGGCCGCCGCGCGCGGTTACAAACTGACGCTGACCATGCCGGACACCATGTCTGTTGAGCGCCGTAAGTTGCTTAAAGCCCTGGGCGCAAATCTGGTCCTGACCGAAGGCGCAAAAGGCATGAAAGGCGCGATCGCCAAAGCCGAAGAGATCGTGGCCAGCGATCCCGACAAGTATTTGCTGCTGCAGCAGTTCAGTAACCCGGCCAACCCGGAAATTCACGAGAAAACCACCGGTCCCGAAATTTGGGAAGACACGGATGGTGAAGTGGATGTGTTCATTGCCGGTGTGGGGACCGGCGGCACGCTGACAGGCGTGAGCCGTTACATCAAAAACACCCAGGGTAAGAAATCCTTGATCACCGTGGCCGTAGAACCCACTGACTCACCGGTGATTGCGCAGGCGATGGCGGGCGAAGAGCTGAAACCCGGCCCGCATAAGATTCAGGGGATTGGCGCGGGCTTTATTCCGGGTAACCTGGATTTGGCGCTGATCGATTTAGCTGTCGGCATCACTAATGATGAAGCGATCGCCACGGCCCGTCGCCTGATGGAAGAAGAAGGCATTCTGGCCGGTATCTCTTCGGGTGCCGCCGTTGCCGCCGCGCTGAAGTTGCAGGAAGATGAAGCCTACGCCAACAAAAACATCGTTGTCATTCTTCCTTCTTCCGGTGAGCGCTATCTCAGCACCGCGCTGTTTGCCGATCTTTTCACGGAAAAAGAGCTGCAATAGCCCGAAGTTCGCCCTGGACAAACGCTTAAAAAGCACCCTGACGGGTGCTTTTTTGTGGCACAGATCTCACTTTTACCATGCAGCCAATTGATTTCAGTCGTGTGGCTCTGGTATTTAGACTGCCAATTATTTCGATGCCTGAAATTAATCCTCCTTTGAAGTGGATCAAGCTGAATCAAGTTTCAGATTTAGTGAAAGGGCGAATCACGGCATAATTACCCGGTGACGTGCTCAACTCGTGTTTTGACACGCAGCGGGAATGAAACACTCATTCAAGCGCATTTGTTCGATTGTAAGTTGTATACCCGCGCACCTACACAGGCTAAAGTTACGGCTCCAGGCTAGACTTTAGATCCATAACACTCATCCTGAAAACGTTGGGGAAATAGAATGTTCCAGCAAGAAGTTACCATTACCGCACCAAACGGACTGCATACTCGCCCTGCTGCGCAATTTGTCAAAGAAGCTAAAGCCTTCCAGTCAGAAATCACCGTGACCTCCAACGGCAAATCGGCCAGCGCCAAAAGCCTGTTTAAGCTGCAGACTCTGGGTCTGACTCAGGGCACCGTTGTCACACTTTCTGCGGAAGGTGAAGATGAGCAAAAAGCCGTAGAGCATCTGGTTAAGCTGATGGCGGAACTGGAGTAATCTCCTTTCTGCTCCGCTTAAAACGACTCTTCTGCGCCATTGTGTGCAACATCTTGATCGCGGACAACCTGTCCGCGTTATTGCTTTCGTAGAGTACGTGTCACACGACTATGGCAACGCAACGAGTCCAGTCAGCCATCGTGATAAAAAGGTAGGGTTATGATTTCAGGCATTTTAGCATCACCAGGTATCGCTTTCGGCAAAGCTCTGCTGCTGAAAGAAGACGAGATCGTCATCAACCGTAAAAAAATTTCAGATGACCAGGTTGAGCAGGAGGTTCAGCGCTTTCTGCAAGGGCGTAGCAAAGCGGCTGAGCAACTTGAAGCTATTCGTATCAAAGCCAGCGAATCCCTGGGTGAAGAAAAAGCAGCCATCTTCGAAGGCCACATTATGTTGCTGGAAGACGAAGAGCTGGAGCAGGAAATCATCGACCTGATCAAAAAAGATCACGCCACTGCTGATGCTGCTGTGAACTCCGTCATCGACGCCCAGGCAAAAGCCCTGGAGGAGCTGGACGACGAATACCTGAAAGAGCGTGCGGCAGACGTGCGTGACATCGGTAAGCGTCTGCTGCAAAACATTTTAGGTCTGCACATTGTCGACCTGAGCGCAATCCAGGAAGAATCTATTCTGGTGGCGAAAGATTTAACGCCATCCGAAACCGCACAGCTGAATCTGAAAAAGGTGCTGGGCTTTATTACCGATTTGGGTGGCCGTACCTCGCACACCTCAATCATGGCACGCTCGTTAGAAATCCCGGCGATTGTCGGCACCGGTAACGTGACCGCCACCATCAAAAACGGCGATTTCATCATCCTGGACGGGGTGAACAATGCGATTCACGTTAATCCGTCTGAGGCGGTTCAGGAAGAGCTGAAAGCGGTTCAGAATCAGTATCTGTCTGAAAAACATGAGCTGGCGAAGCTGAAAGATCTGCCGGCTGTTACGCTGGATGGCCATCAGGTTGAAGTCTGCGCCAACATCGGTACGGTACGCGATATCGCCGGTGCCGAGCGCAACGGCGCAGAAGGTGTTGGCCTGTACCGCACTGAGTTCCTGTTTATGGATCGCGACTCACTGCCGACCGAAGAAGAGCAGTTCCAGGCGTATAAAGCGGTCGCAGAAGCCATGGGATCGCAGGCCGTGATCGTCCGTACCATGGATATTGGCGGTGATAAAGACCTGCCTTACATGAACCTGCCTAAAGAAGAAAACCCGTTCCTGGGCTGGCGCGCCATCCGTATTGCAATGGATCGTAAGGAAATTCTGCATGCACAGCTGCGTGCTATCTTACGTGCCTCTTCTTTCGGTAAGCTGCGCATCATGTTCCCGATGATCATTTCGGTTGAAGAAGTGCGTACGCTGAAAGCGGAACTGGAGCTGCTGAAAGCGCAGTTACGCGAAGAAGGTAAAGCGTTTGACGAGTCAATCGAAGTGGGCATTATGGTGGAAACGCCTGCCTCTGCCGTGATTGCACGTCACCTGGCGAAAGAAGTCGACTTCTTTAGCATTGGGACAAACGATTTGACGCAGTATACTCTTGCAGTAGATCGTGGTAATGATTTGATTTCGCACCTGTATAACCCGATGACGCCTTCGGTACTGAACCTCATCAAGCAAGTCATTGATGCGTCTCATGCTGAAGGTAAATGGACTGGCATGTGTGGTGAGCTGGCAGGTGACGAACGTGCTACACTACTGTTACTGGGAATGGGGCTGGACGAATTCAGCATGAGTGCCATTTCTATCCCTGGCATCAAGAAAATTATTCGTAATACACATTTCGAAGATGCGAAGGCGTTGGCAGAGCAGGCACTGGCTCAACCTACGGCGGAAGACTTGATGAACCTGGTGAACAAGTTCATTAAAGAAAAAACGCTCTGCTGATCCGCGAGATGCTGGCCCCAAATTACTGCTTAGGAGAAGATCATGGGTTTGTTTTCTAAACTTTTTGGCGAAAAAACAGATAGCGCTGGGACAATTGATATCGTAGCGCCTCTGTCTGGCGAAATCGTGAATATTGAAGACGTACCAGATGTGGTGTTTGCAGAAAAAATCGTGGGTGACGGTATTGCGATCAAACCAAGCGGCAACAAAATGGTTGCGCCGGTTGATGGGACTATCGGCAAGATTTTCGAAACCAACCATGCCTTTTCAATCGAATCCGATAATGGCATTGAGCTGTTCGTGCATTTCGGCATCGATACCGTCGAACTGAAAGGCGAAGGCTTCAAACGCATCGCCGAAGAAGGTCAGAAGGTTAAAAAAGGCGACGTGGTGATCGAATTCGATCTGCCGCTGCTGGAAGAGAAAGCAAAATCCACACTGACCCCTGTTGTCATTTCCAATATGGATGAAATCAAGGATTTGACAAAACTGTCTGGTCAGGTCGTCGTGGGTGAAACCCCGGTGATTCGCATCAAAAAGTAATACACAAACGGCACCTCAGGGTGCCGTTCTCTTATGCTTCTATGCTTCACGTCTCTGCTTAATGCGGCTGCCAGCGGGGCAAACGCAGTGTCAGCTCCAGTCCGCCTTCAGGCCGGTTAACCGCCCTGACCTCGCCATGATGCGCCAGTACCACTTTGCGCACAATTGCCAGCCCCAGCCCGTAGCCTTTACCCAATAACGGCGAATTGACCCGGACAAAGGGATCAAAGATGCTGGACAGCTTATTCTCATCGACGCCTGGCCCCTGATCCCGCACCTGAATCGCCAGCCACTGTTGCTCAACCTGCAGGCTGACCTCAATGCGCTGACCCGGCAGCGAAAAGCGTAAAGCATTACGCAGCACGTTCTCAATGCCTCGCCGGCATAACTCAGCATTCCCGCGTACGGTATGATCGGCCTGCTCATCAACGTTAAACACGACCTCGACGCCGGGGATCTGCGCTTCATAACGGAGATCGGTAACCACCGCCTCTAATAAGCCGGCCAAATCAAAATAGTGTTCGCCCGGCACACTTTCATGCTCGGCACGCGCCAGGGTTAACAGTTCACCAATCATCTTATCCAGCCGCTGTGCCTCTTCATCGATGCGATCCAGCGAGTCATTCACGTTTTCTGGCCGCTGTCGCGCCAGGCCCGTTGCCAGCTGCAGACGGGCAAGCGGCGAGCGCAGTTCATGAGAGATGTCATGAAGCAGGGCTTCACGGGCACGCACCAACGTGTCCAGGCG
Organism: Pantoea sp. BR_17; assembly: GCF_041955125.1. Lineage (NCBI taxonomy): Bacteria > Pseudomonadati > Pseudomonadota > Gammaproteobacteria > Enterobacterales > Erwiniaceae > Pantoea > Pantoea sp. BR_17. Next base: position 12,062 of record NZ_JAVAXT010000005.1, read on the forward strand.
TTCAACCATGGCATCGAACGCCTGCGCCACGCTGGAGAGCTCGTCATGACGCTTACGCAGCGCAGGATAGAGCCTGATGCTTAAGTCGCCATTGGCTACCCGCGAAAAACCTTCACGCAGTTGTCGCATAGGGCGCGTCAGGTTCCATGCCAGCAGCAGGCTAAACAGCAACCCCACAGACCCGGCGAAAATGAACATGGGCTCCGGAATATTCAGGAAATTATGTGGCCGCCCCTCCCGGCTCATTGTGCGTATGCCTTTCAGATCGTACAGCAGCTCATAGCTCTTGCCGTCCGGGCTCTGTGCCTGGCGCACAAGATGGTCGGGAAAAAAGGATTTTTCGGGCGTTTCGGGCGCAAGCGGCGGTGCCTCTGCGTTGCGGAGATTATCCAGTGCGCGTACATGCAAAAACGCCCGATCTTCCGGGGCCCACTCCGCCATCATCGCATCCAGCGCTGACGGGCCGCCCCGCTCCAGCACCGACACGGCTGACGCCATCAGCGCGTCAGCCAGCCGCTGGGTGACCAAATATTCAGGGGGATGATGCCGCGTACCGGAAAGTGAGAAACCCAGCCAGATCAGCTGACTGATAATCAGGAAAACCAGCCAGAACCCCAGCAGGATCTTCCAGAACATGTGCCCACGGTAAGTTTGATTCATCGAATGCGATAACCAATGCTGCGAACGGTTTCGATGGTGATGCTGTCGGCGGTGAGCGCGCTGAGCTTCTGACGGATATTACTGATATGCACATCCACGCTGCGATCGTACGCTTCACGCGGTCGTCCCAGGCCTTTCTCAGACAGCTCGTCTTTCGTCACCACCCGGTCCGGTGAACGCAGCAGCAAATCAAGCAGATTAAATTCAGAGGCGGTCAGATCAAAGGCTTTCCCCTGCCATTCCGTCACGCGGTTGGCCGCATTGAGTGTTAACTCTCCCCATTGCAGCGTCTCTTTTTTATCCTGCAGAGGCGCATGCTCCTCAATCCGACGCAGTACGGCACGCAAGCGCGCCACCAACTCACGGGGATAACACGGCTTGGGCATATAGTCATCGGCCCCCATTTCCAGGCCGATAACCCGATCAATATTGTCGCCCTTGGCCGTCAGCATAATCACCGGCAGACGGCTTTGCTGGCGCACCTGGCGCAGGACATCGGTGCCGCTCATATCCGGCAGCATAATATCCAGAATCATGGCGCTGTACTCACCGGACAGCGCCCCCTGCACACCGGCAGTGCCGGTTAACACCAGTTGCGTATCAAAGCCTTCCGTGATCAGATACTGGCTCAGCATCGTGCCTAATTCTACGTCGTCATCTACCAGCAGGATTTTCATTGTTATCTCTCTTACGTCACTGGCGCTATTTTGAACCGGGCCAGCGAAACGCGCAGCCAGTTTTACGCGATCCTTACAGATGCCAGTAAGCTTAGCCAAATAAACAAGACTCAGGCAGCCGACGGCGCAGCATAAGCCTTCAGAGGGCGTAATGGCTGCGTGACGTTACTGATAAACGCCGGTAGAGAGATAGCGATCGCCACGGTCACAAACAATCGCCACCACGACGCTTCCAGGATGGGCGCTGGCAATACGCAGTGCGCCCGCGACCGATCCGCCTGAGCTGACGCCGCAGAAAATACCTTCACGCCGGGCCAGCGCCCGCATGGTCTCTTCGGCTTCCTGCTGCCCCATATCAATTACCTCATCCACCAACTCGGGCCGGTAAATGCCGGGCAAATACGCCTGGGGCCAGCGGCGAATCCCAGGAATGCTACTGCCTTCTTTAGGCTGCAGGCCAATCACTTTCACGCCCGTCTTATGTTCTTTTAAAAACCGCCCTACGCCGGTAATCGTGCCGGTGGTGCCCATACTGGAGACAAAATGCGTCATGCGCTGATTCGACTGGGCCCACAGCTCCGGTCCCGTGGTCTGGTAGTGGCCCAGTGGATTGTCTGGGTTATTAAACTGGTCCAGCACCCTTCCCTCACCGCGCGCCGCCATCGCCTGGGCTAAATCACGCGCGCCCTCCATGCCCTGCTCCCGACCGATCAGGACTAACTCGGCCCCATAGGCACGCATCGCATCCTGCCGCTCCTGGCTCATATTATCCGGCATCAGTAAGCGCAACCGGTAGCCTTTCATCGCCGCGATCATCGCCAGCGCGATACCGGTGTTGCCACTGGTGGACTCAATCAGCTGATCGCCCGGTGTTATCTCGCCTCGCCGTTCCGCCTGATGAATCATCGACCAGGCTGCGCGATCTTTGACGGAACCGGCGGGGTTGTTGCCCTCCAGTTTCAGCCAGATCTCACTGCCATTGTCAGGCGTCAGGCGCTGTAACCTGATAAGCGGTGTATTACCGATTGTGTGTTCCAGAGTGGTCACGGTGCATATCCTGGCGAAACGATACCGTTACGAATCAGGCCAGAGCCTGAGGTATGGCGGTATAAACATTAAAAAAGGGCGGGACATTGTCCCGCCCTGCGTGAAAAAGAAAATATCAGGCGCTGTGCGCAAAGGCAACTGCCCGCAATGGCGTGGCGCCCTGATAGAGCCGGGCCTGTTGCAGCCCGACAAACAGGCGCTCGCCGCGCAGTGGCGCGGTCTGGTCACCGTCGAACACCAGCGAGAAAGGTTCGCTCTGCCAGCCCGCAGGCTGAACGACCAACTGCCAGAAATGGCCACGCGGACTCACCTCAAGGACCTGTACCGGTAAAGGGGTTTCCAGGCTGCTTTTACGCGAAACATCAATTTCCCAAGGACGCAGGAACAGATCAACCGCGCCCTGATGGGCGGAGGTATAGCCTAACGGCCAGTGATGCGCCCCGACATGGAACTGGGAACCATGAACCTCACCTTCAAAGCGGTTAACTTCGCCCAGGAATTCCAGCACGAAGCGCGTCGCCGGATCGCGCCAGACCTCATCCGGCGTGCCCACCTGCTCGATGCTGCCCTGACTCATCACCACGACGCGGTCGGCAACTTCCATTGCCTCTTCCTGATCGTGCGTGACAAACACGCTGGTGAATTTTAATTCTTCATGAAGCTGGCGTAACCAGCGGCGCAGCTCTTTACGCACCTGGGCATCCAGCGCACCGAAAGGCTCATCCAGCAGCAGAATTTGCGGCTCGACGGCCAGTGCTCTTGCCAGCGCCACGCGCTGCTTCTGACCACCCGAGAGCTGAGCCGGAAAGCGGTTTGCCAGATGCGACAGCTGCACCATCTCCAGCAGACGTGTTACACGATTTTTGATTTCGGCACTGGATGGCCGCTCACGACGCGGCAGCACGGTCAGGCCAAAGGCAATGTTGTCAAACACGGTCATATGGCGGAACAGCGCATAGTGTTGAAAAACAAACCCGACTTTACGATCGCGGGCATGCAGGCGACTGACGTCATGCTCATGAAAACGAATCTGGCCGCTGTTCTGATGCTCCAGCCCGGCGATAATTCGCAGCAGGGTCGTTTTACCGGAACCGGACGGCCCCAGCAACGCCACCATCTGGCCCGACGGGATATCCAGTGAAATATCGTTCAGCACCGCTGTGCGACCAAAGGATTTGTTGATTTGTTTAATCTCAATGCTCATGATTTTCCTCCAGTTGCAGGCGTTTGTGCTGCTGCTCTAAGCGCCACTGCACAATGCTTTTCAAAAACAGGGTCAGGATGGCCATGACGGTCAGCAACGCGGCGGCAGTGAAGGCACCCACCGTGTTGTAATCCTGATGCAGTAATTCGACCTGAAGCGGCAAAGTGTAGGTTTCGCCGCGAATGGAGCCGGATACCACAGATACCGCACCGAACTCGCCAATGGCGCGGGCATTGGTCAGCACCACGCCGTACAGCATTGCCCAGCGAATATTCGGTAACGTCACACGGCGAAACATCTGCCAGCCCGACGCGCCCAACAGCACCGCAGCCTCATCTTCATGACTGCCCTGGCTCAGCATGACCGGCACCAGTTCGCGAACCACGAACGGACAGGTCACGAAGACGGTGACCAGCACCATACCCGGCCAGGTGAACATCACCTGAATATTGTGGGCATCCAGCCAGCCGCCTGCCGGACCGTTAATGCCCCAGAACAGCAGGTACATCAGGCCAGCCACAACCGGCGAGACCGCGAACGGAATATCAAACAGGGTTAACAACAGCTGGCGACCAGGAAACGTAAAGCGGGTGACCAGCCAGGCCAGCAAGGTGCCGAAGACCAGATTAACCGGCACGGTAATCAGCGCCACCAGTACGGTCAGCCAAATCGCGTGCAGCATATCGCTGTCGGTCAGGTTACGCAGAGTCAGGCCAAGCCCGCTGTGCAGCGCTTCCCAGAAGATGGAGACCATCGGCACCACCAGCAGCAGCACCGAGATCAGCACACCCGTGCCGATAAGCAGCCATTTACCCCAGTTTACGGGCTGGCGATCGGCATGATTGAGTTGCGAAATATCAGCCATCAGTGACCTCCCAGACGACGGCCAAAGCGGCTCTGTAAGGTATTAATGGCAAACAGCAGCAGCAACGACGCCGCCAGAATGACCGACGCGATGGCGCTGGCGGCCGGATAATCAAACTCCTGCAGACGGACGAAAATCATCAGTGAGGTCACTTCTGTTTTCCAGGCAATATTGCCCGCGATAAAGATCACCGCGCCAAACTCGCCCAGGCTGCGGGTAAACGACAGCGCAGTGCCCGCCAGCAACGCCGGAGCCACTTCCGGCAGCACAACGCGACGGAAACTTTGCCAGGGCGTTGCGCCCAGAGTCTGCGCCGCCTCTTCGTATTCCGGACCTAACTCTTCCAGCACCGGCTGCACCGTCCGGACAACAAACGGGATACTGGTGAAGGCCATCGCCAGCGCGATACCAATCCAGGTGTAGGAAATCTTAATGTCGAAATGAGCAAACCATTGACCGTACCAGCCGTTTACCGAAAACAGACCGGCCAGGGTTAACCCTGCGACGGCAGTTGGCAATGCAAAGGGCAAATCCATTAAACCATCCAGCAGCGTGCGACCCGGGAAGCGATAACGCGTTAAAACCCAGGCCATCAGCATGCCAAACAGGGCATTGAACAATGAGGCAACGCCGGCCGACAGCAGCGTCACTTTATAGGCTGCAATCAGTTGGGGATTGGTCACCACGTCCCAGTATTGCTGCAATGTCATCTGCGACAACTGCATGATAAGGGCACTGATGGGCAGCAGCAGAATCAGGCAGGTAAACAGCAGACTGGTGCCCAGGCTCAGGCCGAAACCGGGCAAAACACGTTTTTGGCTGGCTGCAAACATTATCCACGCCCCGCCGCTAACAGTTGATCCAGTTCACCGCCACTTTCGAAATGGGTTTTCATAACGTTATTCCAGCTACCAAATACGTCTTCAACCCGAAACAGCTGTGTGGCTGGAAAGCGATCTTTTTGCTGCTCCATCAGCTGCGGATTGTTCACGCGATAATAAAAGTCCGTAATGATTTTCTGTGCCTCGGGCGAATACAGCCAGGTCAGATAAGCCTTCGCCGCGTCGGCTGTTTTATTGTGTTCAACGTTTTTATCGACCCAGGCGACGGGGAACTCCGCCAGGATATCGGTTTTTGGCACCACGACTTCGTAATCCTCTTTACCGTACTGATTACGAATGGTGTTGACCTCCGATTCGAAGCTGATCAGCACATCCCCTAAACCGCGTTCAGCAAAGGTGGTGGTGGCGCCGCGTCCGCCTGTGTCGAAAACCTCGACGTTTTTCAGAAACTGTGTCATCCAGGCGCGCGTTTTTGCCTGGTCGCCGCCGTCCGCTTTCTCTGCGGCACCCCAGGCGGCAAGATAGGTATAACGCCCGTTACCCGAGGTCTTCGGATTCGGGAAAATCAGCTTCACATCGTTACGGGTTAAATCGGACCAGTCATGAATCTGCTTAGGGTTACCCTTGCGAACCAGAAACGCCATGGTGGAATAAAACGGTGAACTGTGATTCGGCAGGCGCGTTTGCCAGTCGGCCGGGATCAGTTTGCCTTTGTCATGCAGCACCTGTACATCCGTCACCTGATTATAGGTCACCACATCGGCACGCAGCCCTTGCAGGATGGCCAGCGCCTGTTTAGAAGAACCCGCATGCGACATTTTGATGGTGAGTTTATCGTCCGGATGTCGCGCATCCCACTGGCTGACAAAAGGCGCGTTCAGGGCGACGAACAGTTCACGTGAAACGTCATAAGAGCTGTTTAACAGCTCTGTGGCGTGCGCGGCGCCAGCAAGGCCCAGCGACAGCGCGATTCCGCTCACGATTTTTTTCATCGCTTTGAAGGTCATGGTTCACCCTGAAGAAATTTGATGCAGATCTCATCCGCAGATACAGCAGTTTATTTATAACTCAGCGTAAACCCGTAACGGTTTTATATATCGTTTGTTGATTTCAAAGTCGAAAAAGGCATAAGGCGGCGGGAAAAGAATGCGCAAAAACAGAATTGGGTTGGCAGGGCGCACTGAACGCCCTGCGGGAGGCAAAAATTACGGGGCTTAACGCTGCCAGACGAACTTGCTGAGTTTCCAGCTTTTCAGCGTGTCATCGGCGGGCAGTAATCCTTCCGGACCGTGCCAGGTCCCGCTGTAAACGTAGCGCAGATGCGGGCTGCCAGGCACACGGCATTCGACGTCATGATTGTCTAACCCGGCAGCCACAATGCAGTTATTAAAGGCTTTGTCATATCTGGCGCTAAACGCATCGCCAATTTTGCTGCCGTCGGCACTGGCAATGTCGTTGTCCGTCACCTCAATGCGGTCAACCTGTGACTGACCATAAATGACCAGCTTAACCTGACCGTCCTTCATCGCCTGCCAGAAGGACACCACCTGACCGTTCTGGCCACGCATGCCCTGACGCAGATCGTAGTTGCCCTTAAGCCCGTCTTTGATGGCCGATTCGTTCATCGCCGTGGCACTGTTGATCCCACCAACGCCCTGATCGCTGATCGTCAGTGAAGGACCAAACCAGTTCCATGGCAGCGCAGAAGACCAGTGGTAACTCAATGGATTCCACCAGCGTACCTGCTGGCTGCTGTTGGCGTCAGGGCCGGAGGAACTGGCACACCCACTGACCAGCATGGCCACCGTCAGTATCGTGTAACGAACAGCTTTCATGAAAACTCCTGTTAATAAATAGACCTGGGCAAAACGGATTGGAGTCGCAAAGCGGCAAAAAGTTTATTCGGGCTCGTGTGGCGGCAAAAAGCAGGCGCGAAGCCGGACACTGATCAGTAACCACAGCAGTGCCAGCAAATCAAACAGCGTAAACAGCAGCGGCAACGGTGAGCTGAGCAGATCGGTCTGGACGAGTTGTACGCTCTGCCAGAGCAAATTCGCCCCTAAAGATACCACCAGCACCAGGCGCCAGCTGCGCCACACTCGGGGTAAACGCGACCGGTAGCCCGTGAGCAACAGCCCCGACAGCGCTGGCAGACCCAACACCAGTCCTGACCAGAACGCCTGGCGATCCGGATAGAAAAGGGCCAGAAGATCGTTTCCCTGCTGGCGTGACGCGCCGGCCATCACCAGGAGCCACCAGGTGCGCGACTGCAATAGCAGAATCAGCCAGAAAAGAAACGGCAGGCGCAGTTGCCCTTTGTCGTCGTACTCCTCAGGCGGCCAGACCGAATTAATATTCACGATCTTCGATTAAACGTTTGCCCAGCAACACCACATCGACCGTTTCATAATCCAGCTTTTCATAGAAGGCAACGACCTGGTCGTTCTCTTCCCGCACCATCAGGTGAATTTTAGGGCAACCGCGCGCAATGAGTTTTTTCTCCAGGCGATTCATCAGGGCATTGGCAAAGCCGCGGCCCTGATAATCCGGATGCACCGCCAGATAGTAAGCCGCGCCACGGTGACCATCGTAACCGCCCATTACGGTACCGACGACTTCGCCCCCGACTTCCGCCACCAGAAACAGGTCGGCGTCATGATGCATTTTGCGTTCGATGTCCAGCTCCGGATCGTTCCATGGCCGTAACAAATCGCAGCGTTCCCAGAGCGTGATCACTTCTTCAAAATCTTCCTGGCGGAAGGTGCGGATTTCCATCTTCTGTACCTGCAGTTCACCTCAATTTGCTGATTATCACGCTTTCTTCGGCGGGTGCAACCCTGGCTGCTGACGGCAACGTTAAAAAAAAAGAAATTGCCTGTTACCAGGCTGAAAAACAAAGTAATAACCTGAAATGGTTGAAAGATCGCACCGGGCATAATGTTACGCTATAACACGGTGCATTATGACTCCTCAGGGACATGCACATGCACTTACTCAAACGTTTAATTCATCGTCGCCAGCTGCTGCTGTCCGGGCTGGCGCTCGCCATATTGTCCCCGCGCGCGGTGCAGGCGAAGGAACAGCAGGCTTCGCTCTCTACCCGACCCTCGTCGCCCAGGCCGCGGGTTAACAACGGCAAGCGCATCGTGATGCTCGATCCGGGCCACGGCGGTATCGATTCGGGTGCGGTCGGCGAAGAGGGTTCCGAAGAAAAACACATTGTTTTAGACATCGCCAGTAATGTGCGCAGTCTGCTGCAGTCACATCCGCGTATCGAGGTCCGCCTGACGCGTGACAGCGACCATTTCATTCCGCTCTACCAGCGGGTGGAGATTGCGCATCAGCACGGTGCGAACCTGTTTATGTCAATCCATGCGGATGGCTATACCAGCCCGGATGCCAGCGGTGCCTCTGTGTTCGCGTTATCCAATCGGGGTGCCAGCAGCAGCATGGCGCGTTACCTGTCGAAACGTGAAAATGACGCGGACAAGGTCGGCGGAGCCAACGTGGAACAGCAGGACCAGTATTTACAGCAGATTCTGTTCGATCTGGTGCAAACGGACACCATCAGAAACAGCCTGACCCTGGGCAAACACGTTCTGGACCAGATTCGCCCGGTGCATCACCTTCACAGTCAGCATACCGAACAGGCCGCCTTTGCCGTGCTGAAGTCGCCGTCCATTCCCTCGGTGCTGGTGGAAACGTCTTTTATTACCAATCCGCGCGAAGAGCAGTTGCTGGGCACGACCGCCTTTCGGCAGAAGATTGCCTCGGCTATCGCCACAGGTATCATTAACTACTTTGATGAGTATGATCGTCGAATGTCATAGTAGATCAGCTATAATCACGGCCAATTTTTACTAAGAGAAGCCTATCCCATGCCTGATATCTCCCGCGTAAAAACGTTCCTGCTGGATTTGCAGGATGAGATTTGTCGCAAGCTGACTGCCGAAGACGGTGGCGCGCAGTTCACTGAAGACCGCTGGGAACGCCCCGGCGGTGGCGGTGGACGAAGCCGTGTGCTGCGTAATGGTGCCGTGTTTGAACAGGCTGGCGTGAATTTCTCCCACGTTCATGGCGACCAGATGCCCGCCTCCGCGACGGCACATCGTCCTGAGCTGGCCGGATGCAGTTTCGAAGCCATGGGCGTTTCGCTGGTTATCCATCCTAACAACCCGTATGTACCGACCAGTCATGCGAATGTGCGCTTTTTCATTGCCGAAAAACCCGGTGCCGAGCCGATCTGGTGGTTTGGCGGCGGCTTTGATATGACGCCGTTTTACGGGTTTGAAGAAGATGCGCTGCACTGGCATCAGACCGCCTTCGATATCTGCCAGCCTTTTGGCGAGGATGTCTATCCCCGGTTTAAAAAGTGGTGCGACGACTATTTCTATCTGAAACACCGCGACGAGCAACGCGGTATTGGTGGGCTGTTTTTTGACGATATCCACGAGCCGGGCTTTGAACAAAGTTTTGCCCTTATTCAGGCCGTCGGCCGGGGCTTTCTGGACGCTTACCAGCCGATTGTGGCGCGCCGCAAGCACATGCCTTATGGCGACCGCGAGCGCCAGTTCCAGCTTTACCGCCGGGGTCGCTATGTAGAGTTCAATCTGGTGTGGGATCGGGGCACGCTGTTTGGCCTGCAAACCGGAGGCAGAACGGAATCCATTTTGATGTCCCTGCCGCCCATGGTGCGCTGGGAATATAACTATCATCCTGAACCTGACTCACCCGAGGCCGCGCTCTACCGTGACTTCCTGCCGGTGAAAAACTGGCTCAACCTGCCTGAGTAATCCACGCTGCCGGCTCAGGAACGTGCCGGGGCGGCAACCCGGATCGCCGCCCCGGTTGATTACAGCGGCTGCGTCTGCGCTTCCACCACCGCCAGCGCAACCATATTGACGATCCGGCGCACGGACGCGATGCGCGTCAGCACGTGCACCGGCCGGGTCATGCCCATCAGCACCGGCCCGACCGTTACGCCTTCCGAACAGGACACGCGCAGCAGATTGTAGCTGATGCGCGCCGCTTCCACGTTGGGCATGATCAGCAGGTTTGCGCTGCCTTTCAGCGGGCTGTCGGGCATGATTTCCCGCCGGATGCTTTCCACCAGCGCCGCATCGCCGTGCATCTCCCCGTCGATTTCCAGCTCAGGCGCGCGCTGTTGCACCAGCGCCAGCACATCGCGCATTTTCTGCGCACCAGGCGCACTGGAGGTGCCAAAGCTGGAGTGCGACAGCAACGCCACGCGCGGCTCAATCCCAAAGCGACGGACGGTTTCCGCCGCCATCAACGTAATATCCGCCAGCTGTTCCGGTGTAGGATCGGCGTTGACGTAAGTATCCGCAATAAACGTGTTGCCATTCGGCAGTAACAGCGCATTCATGGCACCGGCCACCTTCACATCACTCCGCAGGCCCAGCACGCGCTCCACAATTTCGTAGTGCTCGTTATAATCGCCGATGGTGCCGCAGATCAGCGCATCGGCCTCACCACGGTAGACCATGATGGCACCGATGAGGGTCGGATTGCCAATAACGGCGCGCTGCGCCTGCTCGGGGGTGACACCGCGCCGCTTCATCATCTGGTAATACTCATTCCAGTACGCTTTAAAGCGGGGATCGGATTCGTTATTCACGATTTCAAAATCCTTTCCGGCCTCAATTTTGAGCCCCTGTTTTTCTAACCGCATGGCGATCACGTTGGGGCGACCTATCAGGATGGGTTTCGCCAGCCCCAGCGAGACCAGCTCCTGCGTAGCATGCAGCACCCGCACCTCTTCGCCCTCCGCCATCACCACCCGTTTCGGGGCTTTACGCGCCTGGGAAAAGATCGGCTTCATAAACAGGTTGGTCTTATACACAAACTCCGTAAGTTGCTCCCGGTAGGCATCAAAGTCAGCCACAGGCCGGGTTGCCACGCCGGACGCCATCGCCGCTTTCGCCACGGCAGGGGCTATCTGCACGATTAAACGTGGATCAAAGGGTTTGGGAATCAGATAGTCCGGTCCGAAGCGCAGGTCCTGATCGCTATAGGCCGAAGCCACTACGTCGCTTTGTTCCGCCTGTGCCAGTTCGGCAATGGCGTGTACGGCCGCCAGCTTCATCTCTTCATTGATGGCGGTGGCCCCCACATCCAGCGCGCCACGAAAGATAAACGGGAAGCAGAGCACGTTGTTCACCTGATTAGGAAAATCAGAACGTCCGGTGCAGATAATCGCATCCGGCCGTACGGCTTTCGCCAACGGCGGCAGAATTTCGGGATGGGGATTTGCCAGCGCCAGAATCAGCGGATCTTTCGCCATGCTTTTCACCATATCCTGCGTCAGGACATCCGGTCCGGAACAGCCCAGGAAAATATCTGCGCCCTCGATCACGTCGGCCAGCGTGCGCTTGCCGTGATCCTCCACGGCATAATCGGCTTTGGTGGCCGCCATATTGGGTTCGCGGTCACGGTAAATCAGCCCTTTCGAATCGCACACCTGAATATGGTCTTTCTGCAAGCCCAGCGCGACCAGCAGGTTCATACAGGCAATGGCCGATGCGCCCGCGCCTGACACCACCAGCCGTACATCAGCGATAGCCTTGTTGACGATGCGTAGTCCGTTCAGCACCGCCGCCGTACAGATGATGGCCGTGCCATGCTGGTCATCATGAAACACCGGAATTTTCATGCGCTGCCGCAGTTGCTGTTCGATATAAAAACACTCGGGCGCTTTAATATCTTCAAGATTGATTCCGCCAAACGTGGGTTCCAGCGCGGCAATCACCTCGATCAGCTTATCGGGATCCTGTTCGTCGACCTCAATATCAAAAACGTCAATGCCCGCAAATTTCTTAAACAGAACGCCCTTGCCTTCCATCACCGGTTTCCCGGCCAGTGCGCCGATGTTCCCCAGCCCCAGTACCGCCGTACCGTTTGAAATCACCGCCACCAGATTGCCGCGCGCGGTGTACTTGTGCGCCGCCAGCGGATCGGCGGCGATTTCTAAACAGGGCGCCGCCACGCCAGGAGAATAGGCCAGCGCCAAATCCCGCTGGGTGGCAAGAGGTTTGGTGGGGGAAACCTGAATTTTTCCGGGAGTGGGATACTGATGAAAATCAAGCGCACTTTGCTTCAGTTGGTCATCCATTAGACATCCTTCTTCGCCAGGTAAGTGGATGTTCAGTATAGAAAGCACACCATCACAAAGCGGTGAGGCGGTTCAAAGAACCTTCTTTCTTAACGCACAGATTGCCACAGTCTACCCTGCGTCATTTTTCATGGCTGCTATCCTTAATGGCTGGACAGTCGTTATCCGCAGAAATGTCATCTCGGGTGGTTGCGCGCAACCCTCATCGCACAACATTCAGAGAAAACGCATTTTCACTGCACCTGGTCTGTTGCAATGTGGTGAGTCGGCGTTACTACGACGGGTAATGTCTGCACTGATTAGGGCACGAGGCCAGAGGTGTTCCCTTTTGTTACAACGTATTTTTCAAGGAGTGTAGAAATGAACCAGCTTGAAGCCCTTAAACAGTTCACGACCGTGGTGGCTGACAGTGGCGATATTGAGTCCATCCGTAATTATCACCCACAAGATGCGACGACTAACCCTTCGCTTATTCTGAAAGCATCTGCTCTCCAGCCTTACAAACATCTGATTGATGACGCCATCGACTACGCGAAAAAACAGGGTGGCAGCAAAGAAACGCAGATTATTAACGCCAGCGATAAAGTGGCCATTAACCTCGGTATGGAAATTCTGAAAAGCATACCAGGCCGTGTTTCGACCGAAGTGGATGCGCGCCTCTCCTTCGATCGTGGCATGTGCGTCACGAAAGCAGAAAAGCTGGTCCGCATGTATGAAGAGCACGGCATTGATCGCTCTCGCATCCTGATCAAACTGGCCTCCACATGGGAAGGCATTAAAGCCGCAGAAGAGCTGGAAAAGAATGGTATCCAGTGCAACCTGACGCTGCTGTTCTCCTTTGCCCAGGCGCGCGCCTGCGCCGAAGCCGGGGTTTATCTGATTTCGCCGTTTGTCGGCCGTATCTATGACTGGTACAACAGCCGCAAGCCCATGGACCCGTATAACGTCGACGAAGATCCGGGCGTGAAATCGGTGCGCCGTATTTACGATTATTATAAGAAGCATCGCTATGACACCATCATCATGGGTGCCAGCTTCCGTAAGGTCGAACAGGTACTGGCGCTGGCCGGGTGTGATCGGCTGACGCTGTCACCTAACCTGCTGGAAGAGTTACAGAACAGCGAGGCGCCCGTAGAGCGTAAGCTTGAGCCTTCCACTGAATGTTTCCATCAGCCGTCGCCGCTGTCCGAAGCGGAATTCCGCTGGGAACATAATCAGGACCCTATGGCGGTCGAAAAACTGGCAGACGGTATTCGCCAGTTCGCCGTTGACCAGCAAAAACTGGAAGATGTGCTGGCGGCGCGCCTGTAGTTTTTCCCCTCTTTTACCGGGCGGGCTCACTCCCGCCCTGATGCTTAACAAGGGAGACCCTTTATGTCCTCACGCAGAGAGTTGGCGAATGCGATTCGCGCATTAAGTATGGATGCGGTACAAAAAGCAAAATCCGGTCATCCTGGTGCGCCAATGGGCATGGCAGATATCGCCGAAGTGCTGTGGCGCGATTTCCTCAAGCATAATCCGACCAACCCCGCCTGGCTGGATCGCGACCGCTTTATCCTGTCTAACGGTCACGGCTCAATGCTGCTTTACAGTTTGCTGCACCTGACCGGGTACGATTTACCGATTGAAGAGCTGAAAAACTTCCGCCAGCTGCACTCCAAAACACCAGGCCACCCGGAAATTGGCTATACGCCGGGCGTGGAAACCACGACCGGTCCGCTGGGTCAGGGTCTGGCAAACGCCGTGGGTCTGGCCATTGCGGAACGGACGCTGGCTGCACAGTTTAACCGTCCACAACACGATATCGTTGACCACTTCACCTATGTGTTTATGGGCGACGGCTGTCTGATGGAGGGGATTTCCCACGAAGTCTGCTCACTGGCCGGAACGCTTGGTCTGGGCAAACTGATCGGCTTCTATGACCACAACGGCATTTCCATCGACGGAGAGACCGAAGGCTGGTTTACGGATGACACGCACAAACGTTTCGAAGCCTATAACTGGCACGTGGTCGGTGAAATTGATGGTCACGATGCCGAGGCCGTTAAAGCTGCAATTAAAGAAGCGCAAAGCGTCACCGATAAGCCGTCACTGATTATCTGCCGCACGGTTATTGGCTTTGGTTCACCGAATAAAGCCGGTAAAGAAGAGGCACACGGGGCCGCGCTGGGTGAAGAAGAAGTCGCCCTGACGCGCAAGCAACTGGGCTGGAATTATCCGGCGTTTGAGATCCCGCAAGAGATTTACCAACAGTGGGATGCCAAAGAAGCTGGCGCGGCGCGCGAAAAAGCCTGGAACGATAAGTTTGCCGCGTATCAGCAGGCTTATCCTGAACTGGCCGCAGAATATACGCGGCGTATGAACGGCGAAATGCCCACAAACTGGGAAGCGGAAACTGCCCGATTCATTGCCGATCTGCAGGCGAATCCGCAAAAAATCGCCAGCCGCAAGGCCTCGCAAAATTCACTGGAAGCCTACGGCAAAATGCTGCCTGAATTCCTGGGCGGCTCTGCCGACCTCGCCCCCAGTAACCTCACCATCTGGTCAGGTTCGAAATCCATCAAAGAGGATCCGGCCGGGAACTACATCCACTACGGTGTGCGTGAATTTGGTATGACAGCCATTGGTAACGGTATTGCCCACCACGGTGGTTTTGTGCCCTATACCGCGACCTTCCTGATGTTCGTCGAGTACGCCCGTAATGCCGCGCGCATGGCGGCCCTGATGAAGGCCCGCCAGATTCTGGTTTATACCCATGACTCAATCGGTCTGGGTGAAGATGGTCCAACCCACCAGCCGGTAGAGCAGATTGCCAGCCTGCGCGTTACGCCGAATATGAGCGTCTGGCGTCCGTGCGACCAGGTGGAAACCGCTGTGGCCTGGCAGGCTGCGATTGAGCGCCATCATGGGCCTACCGCCCTGATCCTGTCGCGTCAGAATCTGGCACAGCCGGAGCGTACGGCGGAACAGGTGGCGAATATCAAACGTGGCGGTTACGTCCTGAAAGACTGTGAGGGCACGCCAGACGTCATTCTGATTGCCACCGGCTCTGAAGTGGAGATCACGCTGGGTGCAGCAACGAAGCTGACGACCGGCGGCCATAAGGTGCGGGTCGTTTCACTGCCTTCAACGGATCTGTTCGACGCGCAGGATGCGGCTTATCGCGAATCTGTGCTGCCTTCCGCTGTGAAAGCACGCGTGGCCGTGGAAGCAGGCATTGCAGATTACTGGTATAAGTATGTCGGGCTGGACGGTGCCATTGTCGGGATGACTACGTTCGGTGAATCTGCGCCAGCAGAAAAGCTGTTCGCGGAGTTTGGCTTCACGATAGAAAACATCGTCAGCCATGCCGAAGCCCTGCTGAAACCGGCATAATCCTCGCACTCACGCGATCCGGCTTCCTCAGCCGGACCGCGGTTTTGCTCTCAGCACGCCAGCCTGACGCTGGCGTGCTGCTTTCTGAAAACCCACCTTCTTCGGTAACCACGTTTTTCGCCGTGTCCGTTGCAATCAAATCCTTTTCCTCGCCCGGACGCTCCATGGCTGGCAGCACAGAAACAATAAGTGTGATTAATGTTGCATCGCCCGTTCCGTTTCAGCGACAGTGAGGTGAACTCAGTTTTTCTGGTGATCCGCTGACGAGGTAAAGGATGAGAACGCAAAAGCGATGCATGGGCTATATTGCCGTGGTGGTTGATGATTACGACCGCGCCATTGAGTACTACCGGGATCAACTGGGTTTCACCCTAATTGAAGACACGCCCCAACCGGGCAAGCGCTGGGTTGTCGTCTCACCGAACCCCGACAGCGACTGCCATCTTCTGCTGGCGCGCGCATCAAACGAACGTCAGGCCGGTTTTATCGGAGACCAGTGCGGTGGCCGTGTCTTTTTGTTTCTTCAGACGGATGATTTTTGGCGGGATTATCACGCTATGAAGGCAAAAGGGGTGCACTTTTGTGAGGAACCCAGACAGGAAGCCTACGGCACGGTGGTAGTGTTTGAAGACATCTATGGCAACCGCTGGGATCTTTATCAGAATGCCTGAGACGGGATTCAACTGACGCTAAAGACCCTTAAAAGTGCAAAGCCCTCTCGTCATTAAACATATGAAGTGAAGTGCTCGCGCCCTGGTAACATACGGTTGAAGCAGACGAAACGCGTCAGCAAGGCACCTTACAGGTCGCCTTGCTGACCTTAACAACCGTTACTTTAAAAAGTGGCTCAGCAGCAGCAAAGAGAGCGAAACGTTGATGGCTCCGCCGATACGCGTCGCGATCTGAGCAAACGGCATCAGGCCCATGCGGTTACCGGCGGTGAGAATGGCTACATCGCCCGTCCCGCCCTGCCCACTCTGGCAGCAGGAAACAATGGCGACATCAATGGGATGCATGCCAATCTTTTTCCCGACAAAGAAGCCCGTTGCGACCAGCGCACTGACCGTGCTGATAATGACCAGAAGATTGGTGAGCGTAAACGCGGTGACCAGCACATGCCAAGGCGTAATGGCCACACCGACAGCGAACAGGACGGGATAGGTCACTGCGGTGCGGAAAAAGCGATAGACCACCTGAGAACCGGCCAGAATACGGGGCGAAACGCCATTGACCAGTTTCACCAGCACGGCCAGGAACAACATCCCTACCGGCGCAGGCAACCCTGTCAGCTTCTGCCCCAGCATCCCCACCATATAGAGCAGCACCGCAAGCAGCGCCCCGGAGGCAATGGCCGTTACGTCAACTTTACCGGAAAAAACGGACTGCAGCGGCTCGGGCTCAACGTTCGTGACATTCGGCATCAGCTGGCCTTCCCCGGTGAGGTGCGGATAACGTTTACCCAGTTGGTTCAGGCAGCCGGAAATAATAATGGCGGTCACGCCACCCAGCATCACCATCGGCAGGATACGGCCCAGCGCTACGCCCTGATCCATATGGAGCAACGCCGCATAGCCGATGGAGAGCGGAATGGCCCCTTCGCCGACGCCACCCGCCATAATGGGCAGAATGATAAAAAAGAAAATCTGGAACGGCTCCAGCCCCAACGCTAATCCGACGCCCATGCCGACAATCATGCCCACGATTTCACCGCACAGCATGGGAAAAAAGATGCGCAGAAAGCCCTGAATCAGCACCGTACGGTTCATGCTCATGATGCTGCCGACGATGATGCAGCAAATATAGAGATAGAGAATATTGGTCGATTTATAGAACTGCGTTGTTGAGGTCACCACGATATCGGGAAGTAACCCGTAATAGACCAGCGCAGAGGGAATAAAGGTTGCGCAGATAGCTGCGGCGCCCAGACGGCCCACCACCGGCAGACGTTTACCAAATTCACCGCAGGCAAAACCAAAAAAGGCCAGCGTGGCGACCATGACGACGATATCGCTGGCCAGTTTCCCGCTCAGGCAGTCCAGTGCAATGAGCACACCGGCCAGCACAAACAGAGGAAGAGGGATAATTCCGACTTTCCAGTTATCCATAATATGCCACCACTGCTCCTTCAGGGTTTTCCTGCGCGGTGAACGGGGCAGCGTATCAGACAGAAAAGAATTATCAGGTGAGCGCATTATTAACCTCTTTGCATCATCGTTTTTTTTCAGAATGCCGTGAAAAAAAGCGGAATTACGTGAAGGAGAAGGTATCTGGCATAAAGTTTTAATGGTGTTATTTCCAGAGCGTGATCCGCATCCTGGTAATCGTCGTGGTGTTTATGGTTTTTATTCCCCGCAGCCGTTGTTTGTCCTTTGCTGACGCTTCCCTGCCCTCTGAAAACGATTTAATCCCATTAATATCAAACAGATAAACGCATGTAGTGTCTGTTGTTAAAAAGATGGTACATTGAAGTTATTATTCCAAAATGCGCGTGACAGTCATGAAATTGTCATTTCAAACGAAGCTGTTTCTTTCGCTCGTTGTTTTTTCGTCTGTCCTGTTCGTGTTACTGGGAAGCTATTACTACGTCAGCATCACCCGGCAGCTTTATCAGGCGATGAGCATGCGCGCGAAGGTGCAGGCAGACGAAATCGCGCTGATTCCGGAACTGAGAAAAGCGGTGGCGGATCGGGATATCCCGGTCATTAATATGCTGATGAGGGCTATTGCCCGGAAAAGCGATGCCAGTTTTATGGTGATTGGCGATAACCGTGGCCTGCACCTTTTTCACTCGGTGACGGCGGACCGGGTTGGCAAACCCCTGGTCGGCGGAGACAACGCGGCAGTGCTGGCAGGGAAAAGTATCACCACCATCCGGACAGGCGGACTGGGAATCTCCCTGCGCAGCAAAGCGCCCATCCTGAACGATCGCGGGCAGGTGGTCGGTATCGTGTCCGTTGGTTATCTCGCCCGCTATCTGGATGCCATCACGTTCAGCAACATGATCAACCTGCTGATCGTGGCGGCCCTGGTGCTTATCGCCCTGTTTATTTTCTCCTGGTTTTTCACCTGCAATATTAAAAAACAGATTTTCTCGCTGGAACCGCGCGAGATCGGCCTGATGGTCCGTCAGCAAAACGCCATGATGGAATCGATCTATGAAGGCGTGATTGTCATCAATGAACACCTGCAGATCGAAGTGATCAACCAGGCCGCCCGAACGCTGTTAGGCCTTTCACAGTCCGCCGAGGCGCTGCGAGGGCAGTCTGTCAGCCAGATCATTTCGCCCGTCCCCTTTTTATCGCAGCCCGTGATGCTGGAGAAAGATACCCACGATGAGATTAGCCAGTTTAACGCGCTCACCGTCATCGCCAGCCGGGTACGTATCATGCTGGAGGACGCGCTGATGGGCTGGGTAATCTCCTTCCGCGATTTTAACGACATCGACTCCCTTAGCGCCCAGCTCAGCCAGGTGAAACGTTATGTCGATAATCTGCGCATTATGCGGCATGAGCAGCTTAACCGAATGAACACGCTTTCCGGGCTGTTGCACATGGGGCGTTTTGAAGACGCGATTGACTACATTGAGGCGCAGTCAGAACACGAGCAGGAGTGGCTGGACTTTGTCTCCGCACGCTTCAGCTCGCCACTGCTGTGCGGCTTGTTACTGGGCAAAGCGGCACGCGCCAGAGAAAAAGGCGTTATCCTCCACTTTGATCCCGCATGTCTGATGGACAAGCCCTTTCCCCCACTGTCAGAGGCTGAACTGATCTCGGTCATTGGCAATTTGCTGGACAACGCGATTGAAGCCACGCAACGCGCCCCGATGCCTCATGAACCTGTTGAAGTGCTGATTAAACTCAGCGCCCGTGAACTGATCATCGAAGTGGCGGATCACGGCGTGGGCATTGCACCTGCCATCCGCGAACACATGTTTGAACGTGGCGTCACCACGAAACCCCGGGGCGATCACGGCATCGGGCTGTATTTAACAGAAAGCTATATTACCCGCACAGGGGGAACCATTGAGGTCAGCGACAATGTGCCACGTGGCGCCATTTTCTCGCTGTTTATCCCCTGCGCGCAAACCCACCGCTGTCCCGTAACGGAAACGGAGAAGGTCCGCGATGCAACATGAGCCTGTGACTGTCCTGATTGTGGAAGATGAGCCTGAACTGGCTCAGCTTCATGCCGAACTGATTGGTAAACACCCTGAACTCAGGCTGATCGGTATCGCCGGGTCACTGGCAGAAGCCAGACAGCAGCTTGCCATCAGTGCGCCACAGCTGCTATTGCTGGATAATTATCTGCCCGATGGCAAAGGCATCACCCTGATTGGCGATCCGTTGCTGGCCCATGCAAACTGTTCCATTATTTTTATTACGGCGGCCAGTGATATGGATACCTGTAGCCAGGCCATCCGCAACGGTGCCTTCGATTACGTCCTTAAACCTGTGTCCTGGAAACGGCTTAACCGCTCGCTTGCCAACTTTATCGCTTTCGCAGACCAGCAGCGCACATGGAAGATTGTCGATCAGAAAAATGTCGATGTCCTTTATCAGCTACAGGCGAAGAACTACCCGCACGATAACGGCAGCAAAGGTATTGAGGAAACGACTCTCGCGCGGGTCCAGACACTTTTTACGCCAGCCACCACGCGGCTTTTTTCGGTTGATGAGGTGATGATCGAAACCGGGCTCAGTAAAACAACCGCCCGTCGCTATCTGGAGCACAGCGTGGAAACCGGCTTTCTGATGGTAGAAATGCTGTATGGCAAAGTGGGCCATCCCAGGCGCATGTACAAACGGCCATGAACTGCGGCGCGCCACGCCGCCAGTGCAGCGGCTCGGTCCGGCGGCCTCTGCGGGGCAAAACATATCCCCCGACCGCTGATGTCCATGGCCGCCATCGCCAGCTGACTGTAATCTGAAATAAAAAAAACTGTGCTTTGCTCTTCCCGTCATCCTTAAACTGATTACTATAGGTTTTCACCCGACTCCTATAGCGAAGCCCTCTCCGTTGAAAATGCGCACTCCTTATTTACTGGCTTTACTGGTTTCTTTGCTTCCCCCTAAAAGCACGGCGCAGGTTGCGCCCGATCCCTTACTGGCCTCCCAGATTGTCGATCGCTATGCAGAGCATATCTTTTATGCCAGTGGTGCCACCGGCATGGCCCTGGTGGCAATAGACGGTAATCAGCGCGTCTTTACCAGCTTTGGTGATACCCGGCCCGGCAACAATATTCGTCCGCAAAAGGATTCGTTAATTCGTATTGCCTCGCTCAGTAAATTAATGACCAGTGAGGTGATGGTAAAAATGGCCGAGCGCGGCGAGATTCGTCTGGACGATCCGCTGAGTAAGTATGCGCCTCCGGGAAAACGGGTCCCTGGTTTCGACGGTCAACCGATTCGGTTGATTAACCTCGCCACTCACACCAGTGGCCTGCCGCGCGAACAGCCCGGCGGTAAACCGCATCGTCCGGTTTTTGTCTGGCCTACGCAAAGTGAGCGCTGGAACTGGCTGAACACCGCCAGCCTGAAAGCGGCACCCGGCACCAATGCGGCCTATTCCAACCTGGGTTACGATCTGTTGGGTGATGCGCTGTCACGTGCGGCGGGTAAACCCTATCCGGCCCTGTTTCAGCAGCTGATCACCCGCCCGCTGGGCATGAAGGACACCACGTTTACCCCGTCACCCGAACAGTGCGCCCGTTTAATGGTGGCGGAAAAAGGAGCCAGTCCGTGTAATAACACGCTGGCGGCTATCGGCAGCGGTGGCGTCTATTCAACGCCGGATGATATGGGACGCTGGATGCAGCAGTTTCTGAACTCCTCCGTGAATCGCCGCACGCCACAGATCGATCGCCTGCAGACATTAATCTACCGTCGCGATCAGCTTCACAAGGTGGATGGAATGGACGTGCCAGGTAAAGCCGACGCTCTCGGCATGGGTTGGGTTTATATGGGACCGTCAAAGGGGCGTCCGGGCATCATTCAGAAAACCGGCGGTGGCGGGGGTTTCATCACCTATATAGCGATGGTGCCGCAGAATAATGTGGGCGTTTTTGTGGTGGTGACCCGATCTCCCCTGACCCGCTTCACGCCAATGAGTGACGGTGTAAATAACCTGCTGGCGGAGTTGGTGGGCAATCAGACCGGTTCCCCCATGATGGTGCAGGCGATTCCTTAACGGCTGCCATTCGCAGAGGCTGACTGGCTTACCCAGAGCGTGGGCCAGTCATCGCTGCTGTGCCAGGCATCGCAGGTTGATTCTTCGGCATATTCCGCTAACACAAAGTGCTCACCGTTAAACTGCCAGCGGGACGCTGTACCGCAGTCGCCCAGTCCCCGCCCTTTACCAAAGGTGTAAAGCTGGCCGGTTGCCGCATCGTAATCCGCATTAATCAGCTCCAGCTGGCGCTCTCCTCCCTCGGGCGGCGTAAAGGGTAAAGTCAGGCTGACACCGCGTGCCACATAGGGCGGCGCGCGCGTCACTTCAAACGCCCGATCAATCACGTTATACGCCCCCATCTCACAGCTCACCAGCAGCAAGGCTTTTTTGTCCGTCAGCGGCGAGACGCTGACTTCGCGTCGCAGTGGATCGAGCGAACAGGTGTCTGAATTAACCCGCCAGGTGCCATAATCGATCAGGCCACTGGTTTCTTCCCGCGTCAGCGGTACAGGCGCGGCCATGGGAGGTGGCAGTTGCGGAATCGCCGGAGCAGCAGGCACGCCGTTGCGTTCGCCCCGTCGAACCCAGGCGCTCATGCTATTCACCCGCCCCTGCACGTCGTCCATATACAACAGGGCCGCTTTCATGCCACGCAATGAAACCTGTGGGCTGGCGCTGAACGTCAGCTGCAGATTTTTTGCATCCATGGTGAGTTCAAGAAATTCGTTAATGGCAATCGGGTTGCGGGTCGCAAGATGATGCGGCTCTACGTCCCAGTGCTTGAAATCAGGACGAAGACGACGCTGATCCACCAGCAGATTATCTTTGAGCGCCGGCCCCGGCAGCGCACCACTATAGGCACTGCCGTAATCAATACGTAACAGGGGCTGGTCATCCGCCCCGGCATGTCGCGACAGGGTCATCACCAAACCACGGTCACCCTGCGTGCTGCGCGCAACGCAAAAGGCCGCGTTATTGCAGGTTAACTGCCAGTCAGAAAACAGTTTCTGCACCGGTTCAGCCTGGACGGCGGCGACCATGAATAAAGGCAACGCAAACAGCGATTTCATCCTGTACCACATTAAGAAAATCGAGCCCCAACTTCTCTGAGTGGAAGATGATAGCGCAATCGCGCACGTCACGACGTTCGCATTCTGTGAAGTGCCCAGCAAGCGCAGCTAACTGCCTAAAAAACATCCATTTTGCAACAGCCGTAGCGCCCTGTCGTGCGCAATGCGGTCATCATGCGTATTCGTCAGCGTTCTCTCAATCGGATTCGTCGGACTATCCGGACAGGCAAAGCGGTCAAATACACATAAACGGGCAAAAGCGGGCATGATAGAGTCGCTGCAGAATGCAGGATAAAATGTTCACAGCGGATCCTGAGACCGCTAAATAACCCTTATTTAGTGAGACAAATCACTAAACAATATTAT
Source organism: Pantoea sp. BR_17 (assembly GCF_041955125.1). NCBI lineage: Bacteria > Pseudomonadati > Pseudomonadota > Gammaproteobacteria > Enterobacterales > Erwiniaceae > Pantoea > Pantoea sp. BR_17. The sequence continues at coordinate 35,468 of NZ_JAVAXT010000005.1, forward strand.
TTCTTTCATTTCGTTTCATTAAAACTCAGCACAGATCTCTTTATGCGCGTTGTAAAAACAGGTCCTGCGTACCCACGCTCAGGCCACATTTTTGCCGCGTGCCTTCCAGTACTTTATAGCCATCGGAGGCCATTATGTTGCCGATTGAACGCCAGCAGAGAATTATCGATGAATTAATGTGTAACGGACGGGTTATTGTCGCTGAACTCACCGCGTTATGTCGGGTTTCTCAGGAAACGATTCGCCGCGATTTAGCACAACTGGAAAAGAAAGGTATTTTACAGCGAAGCCATGGTGGTGCGGTTCCGGCTAAACGACACAGTGCAACGCTACAGGTTAATAATCGCGAGATTAATGAATCTGAATCGTCTTTTCGTCAACGCGTAAACGAACATGTTGACGCCAAAATGGCAATCGCGAAACGCGCGCTGGATTTTATTAGTGTGGGCGACTGCTTATTACTCGACAGTAGTACCACGTGTTTTTATCTGGCACGGCAATTACCGGATATTGAATTAACGGTATTAACCAATTCGTTACGCATTGTCCAGACGCTGGCAGCGCGCGGCAGTATTCGCACCATTTGTCTGGGCGGAGAATATTCAGATCGTTATGAAGATTTTCACGGCATTGTTACCGAGCAGCCGTTAAAAGAGTTTCAAATAAATAAGATCTTTTTTTCATGCAGCAGTCTGGGCAATGACGGTTATTTACGCGAAGGAAATGAACGTCATGCACATTTAAAACAACAGCTGATTCTGGCAGCAGAACGAAAACATTTATTACTGGATAGCTCTAAGTTTCTTCGGCCCTCATTCGCGCGTATTTGCCATTACCGTGATGTGGATTTTCTCATTACTGACCAGTTGAAAGATAAAGAGCTGGAACAGGAACTGGCCTGGAACGGCGTCAATATTATTGACTGCTCGCAGCGCCCCCAGTCTGTGCAGCTTATAAATAATTAAATGGAGCCTTTATGAAAAAACAGCTTATCGCCTGTTCGTTGTTCGCATTACTGGCTTTTCAGTCCCATGCGGCGGACAAAATACGCATGGGCATCGTGGTGAAAATCGGTGGTATTCCGTGGTTCAACGCTATGGAAGCCGGAATTAAAAGCGAAGCGGCCAAACGCGGCATTGACGCCTGGATGGTGGGGCCGACCGCAGCCGATCCTGCCCTGCAGGTGCGTGCCATTGAAGATTTGATTGCCCAGAAAGTGGACATTATCGGCGTCGTCCCCAACGATCCCAAAGTGCTTGAGCCCGTCTTGCAGCGCGCCCGTGAAGCCGGCATCAAAGTCATTACCCACGAATCGCCAGGCCAGAAGTTTGCAAACTGGGACTTTGAATTAGTGGATGCCGCAACGCACGGCATCAATCATATGAAAGCGCTGGCGCAATGTATGCATGACGAAGGGAAATACGCCATATACGTGGGGAGCCTGACGGTGCCGCTTCATCAGCAGTGGACCGATGCCGCGCTGGATTATCAAAAGCAGCACTATCCCAACATGCAGTTGGTTACGGACAAATTTGGCGTAGGCGAATCCCTGGACGAGTCCATCCGTACCACCAATGAACTGATGTCTAAGTATCCCGATCTGAAAGGCATTTTAGCCTTCGGTTCGCAGGGCCCTATTGGTGCCGGTCGCGCCGTTATGAACCGCAATAAAACCAATCAGGTCTGTGTCATTGGGGCGTTCAGTCCGGGTCAGGGCGCGCAACTGGTTAACCGCGGGGCGATCAAGGGCGGCTATATCTGGAATCCACATACCGCCGGTGAAGTGTTTATCCGTATTGCCGAGAAGGTGGAGAAGAACGAACCGATTACGGACGGTATGACGATTGAAGGCCTGGGCAAGGTGAAAGTGGATCAGACAACGCACACCATTCTGGGCAACAACACGGAAAGTCTGGATAAAGCTAACCTGCCTAACCTGATCAAGCTGGGGCTGTAATGATGCAATCGGTCGCGCCGCAAAGGCTTATCACCCTGGAAAAACTGTCGAAAACCTTTGGGGGGAATCGTGCTCTGAGCGATATCTCGCTGACCTTGCTGGCGGGCGAAGTGCACTGCCTTGCCGGTACCAATGGTTGTGGCAAAAGTACGCTCATTAAAGTGATATCCGGCGTACATGCGCCGGATCGTGGCAGCGAAATTCGTTTAGGTGACGGAGACCGCTTGCCCCGTCTTTCGACTCAGCAGGCCAGAGACTTTGGTATTCAGGTCATCTATCAGGATCTGTCCCTGTTCCCGAACCTGAGCGTGGCCGAAAACATCGCATTTGAACACAATCTGCGCGGGTTATTTGGCTGGCATCAGCGCAAAACCCTGGTTGACAGTGCCCGGCGTATTGTTGAGGAACTGCAGTTTGACCTCAATCTTGACGAGAGTGTCGCGCACCTTTCCATCGCTCAGCGACAGCAGGTCGCCATTTGCCGCGCGCTGGTGGCGGATGCGCGGCTGGTGATCATGGATGAGCCCACCGCTTCCCTCACCCGTACCGAAGTCAATCAACTGCTGCGCACGGTACGCTATCTCAAACAGAAAAAGATTTGTGTGGTCTTTGTCAGCCATCGCCTGGACGAGGTGCTGGAAATATCAGATCGCGTAACCGTCATTCGCGACGGCCGCAAGGTTGGCTGCTGGCCGGCGCAGGCTATGACGCCGCACCATCTCACCGAGCTGATGACCGGGCAAAAACTTGATTATCAGTTAAAAACCCCTACGCGCAACGGTGATCGGGTCATTCTGGAAGTGGAAAACCTGCACCGTGCAGGTCAGTACCACGATGTTAATTTTCGGCTGTATGAAGGTGAGGTGCTGGGGCTGTGTGGTCTGCTGGGATCGGGACGTACTGAGCTGGCTCTTTCCCTGTTCGGCATGACCCGGCCAGACCGCGGCAGGATCTGGCTGGACAGTAAACCCGTGCGCTTTCGCAGTCATGAAGATGCCATCAAAGCCGGGATTGGCTATGTATCTGAGGATCGCCTGACGCTGGGGCTGATTCAGCAACAATCGGTGGCCGACAATATGGTGCTGCCCATTCTTAACCAGCTGCAAAACCGCTTCCACCTGATTGATGAATACCGCAAGAACAAGCTGATTCTTCAGTGGATTCAGCAACTGGGCGTGCGCGTTGCCGATCCACAGCTAGCCATCTCAACGCTGTCCGGCGGCAATCAGCAAAAGATTGTGCTGGCGAAATGGGTCCTGACGCAGCCGCGCCTGCTTATCCTCGATTCGCCCACCGTCGGCGTGGATGTGGGGGCAAAAGCGAGTATTTATCAACTTATTCACGAACTGGCACGCGAAGGCCTGTCGATCATTTTGATTTCCGATGAAGTCACCGAGGTCTGGTACAACTGCGACCGCATTTTGCATTTCCGCGAGGGCACCATCCAGGCCGAATATCAACCAGGCCGCATAGCGCAACAGCAACTGGCGGAGGTGATCAATGCCTGATTTTTCCCGTTTACGTCCTCATTCCAGTCAGGTCTGGCTGACGTGGGTATTGTTGCTGTTCATTGTGATTTTCTCCTTCGCCAGCGACCAGTTTCTGACCGTGCAAAACCTGCTGGATCTGGCCGAGAGTTACGCAGTTACCGGCATTTTCGCCCTCGGACTGTTTGTCGTGCTGGTGACCGGCGGCATTGATATTTCCTTTGCGGCCGTCGCCTCTGTGGTGCAGTACCTGATCGCCTCGCTGTTTGTACATTACCAGTTTGCTAACGCGCCGCTGAGTATTGCACTGGCGATAGCCTGCGGCACGCTGTTTGGTGTCATTAACGCCTGGCTGATCACCTGGCTCCGGGTCGTCTCCATCATCATCACCATTAGTATGCAGTCGCTGCTGTTTGGCCTGCTGATGTGGGTGACCGGTGGACGCAGCCTGTATCAGCTTCCGGACTGGTGGATCACGCTGCGTAACGTGCTGCCGTTCGAATGGCAGGGACAAGTCTTTCAGCTCGGCCTGCCGCTGCTCATCCTGTTGCTCATTGCGGCGCTGACAGCGGTGCTCCTCAACAAAACACATTTAGGTCGTCAACTCTATGCCGTGGGCGGCGATGCGGAATCCGCACGGCGTATCGGGATTCGCGTTGGCCTGATCTCCCTCTTTGCCTATGGCTGGCTGGGGGCCATGGCCGCGATTGGCGGACTGGTTCAGGTCTACCGCATGGGTGAAGTCGTCCCCAACGCCCTGGTGGGCGGTGAGCTGGATGTGCTGGCGGCAGCCGTACTGGGCGGAGCCAGTCTGATGGGCGGCAAGGGCACCGTCAGTGGCACCTTGATGGGGGTTTTCCTGATCGCGGTTCTGAAGAACGGACTCAACCTGATCGGCGTATCCAACTACTTCATGAACATCGTGGTCGGTACCGTCATCATGGCCGCCATTGCTGTCACCCACTTTAAGAAGCGCAAAGAAACTGACGTCAGCTTTGTCTGAGGAGAGAAACAGATATGAAAAGATTCGCTGCGTTAAAACCGGATGGCACCAATGTTGGCCTGCTGCTTCTGATTGCCTTCTCGCTGGCGCTGTTCGGCATTCTGTTACCCGGCCGCTTTTTTACCGACGCCACTTTCCTCAGCATGGCGTTCCAACTGCCGGAACTGGGCTTACTCACCCTGGCAATGTTTATTGCCATCCTGAGTGGCGGACTCAATCTGGCGATTATCACCACAGCCAATCTGACCAGCCTGTTTATCGCCTGGGTCTTACTAAACAGGGTGCCGGACGGGGCCGGAACCGCTCAGCAACTCGTGTGGTTACTGCTGGCAGTACTGGGTGCGATGCTGATTGCTGCACTCATTGGCCTGATTACCGGCGTCATGGTAACGCGCATTGGCGCACATCCCATCCTGGTGACGCTGGCAACCATGATCACGATTAACGGCATCGGTATCTGGCTGACCAAAGGCGCGGCGGTAAGCGGTATGCCTCCCGTTGTAAGGGCTCTGGGTGCCGATACCTTACTGGGCGTGCCGTTGCCGCTGTGGCTCTTTCTGCTGGCGGCCGCCCTGCTGGCCCTGTTTCTGGGCAAAACCCGCGCCGGTAAGTGCATCTATATGGGCGGCAGCAACATCAACGCGACCTGGTTTAGCGGCATCAACACGCACCGCATGGTGATGCTGGTATATATCCTTTCCAGCCTGTTGTGCGTACTGGCGGGGCTGGTGATGATGGCGCGCTTTAACTCCGCCCGCATGGGTTATGGCGATGCCTATCTCTTACTCACCGTGCTGGCCATCATCCTTGGCGGCACCGATCCCAATGGCGGCTTTGGCCGGGTTACCGGCGTCGTGCTGGCGCTGATCGCGCTACAAATTCTTTCCACCGGGTTCAGTCTGATGAACATCAGTCCGCACGTCAGCCTGGCAATGTGGGGCGCGGTATTGATTGTGGTGCTGGCCATTAAACAGGGCAAAGCCCGACTGAATGAAAGCCGGGCCGTAACGCGCAGCAAACGTTTAAGCGCGGCCCTGAATCCCTTGACTGAGAAAAAGGAAGTATGATGCGTATTCAAATCTCGCCGTCATTAATGTGCATGAATCTGATGGAGATTAAACAGCAGCTGGCGGTCCTGAACACCCGCGCTGATTTCCTGCACGTTGATATCATGGACGGGCATTACGTCAAAAACATCACGCTGTCGCCGTTCTTTATTGAGCAAATTCGTCCGCATACGCCCGTAGCGATAGACGTTCACCTGATGGTGGAACAGCCGACCGATTTTATCGAGGCCGTCGCGAAAGCGGGAGCAGACTATATCTGTCCGCATGCGGAGACCATCAACCGCGATGCCTTCCGGGTGATCAACCTGATCCGCAGTCTGGGGAAAAAGCCGGGCGTGGTTTTAAATCCCGCTACGCCCGTGTCGTTTATTCATCACTATATTCATCTGCTGGAGAAGATCACCGTAATGACGGTCGATCCGGGTTATGCCGGGCAGCCATTTATTCCCGAGATGGTGCAGAAGATCCAGCAGCTTAAGGCCCTGAAACAAGCACAGGGCTATGACTTCCTGATCGAAATTGACGGCTCCTGTAATCAACGAACCTACCGCACGCTACTGGAGGCCGGCGCAGACGTGCTGATTGTCGGCACCTCAGGCCTGTTCAACGTGCATGACGATCTCAGCACCGCCTGGGACATGATGCGCAGCAGCATTGATGCCGCACAGGGACTGGCACAGGAGTCTGCATGAAACAACGCTGGCTTGGAATGGATATCGGTGGCACCAGCACCCGACTGCAACTGATGGAAGACGGCCAGCACTGGTGCGGATTCCGTAAAATAGCGACCGCCAGTTGGGCACAGCAAACGGATGCGCTTCACGCCCTGGGCGATGTGATCATTGACACGCTGGCGTCACAAGCGATTAGCGGCGTAATGCTCGGGCTCCCCGGTATACTCAGCCGCGATCGTCAGCAGGTTATCTCGTTACCCTTTATTCAGGCGCTGGATGGGCAACCTGTGGCAGCCCAGTTGAGCAAGCGACTGGGCGTGCCGGTCGCCATGGATAAAGACGTCAACCACCTGATGTTATGGGACCTGCTACAGCTTGATGCCCTGCCCGACAACGCGGTGGGATTGTATCCCGGCACCGGTTTAGGCAACAGCCTGTGGCTGGAAGGCCGCTTTTATCATGGTCATCATGGCGGCGCGGGTGAACTGGGGCATATTCCCCTGCCTGGCAATGACCTGCCCTGCCCGTGCGGCAATCGCGGCTGTGCGGAAACGCTGATCTCCGGTCACTGGCTGAGCCAGTGGGCGGCGACGCATCAGCCGGACACCGCCCTGTCACAACTGTTTACGCGACACGGGGATCATCCCGATCTGCAGGCCTTCGTCCAGCGGCTGGCGCACCTGATTGCCAGTGAAATGAACATCCTCGATCCGGAATACCTGATTCTGGGCGGTGGCGTGCTGGCGATGGCCGGTTTTCCGCTGGCGCAGTTACAACACCACATTCAGCGCAGTTTGCGGCCGCCCGTCACGCGCCACGGTTTACGTATCGTGTTCAGTCATGCCACCGATTACACGGGCTGCCGTGGTGCCTGCCTGGCTGCCGAACGCCACTTTGGGGAGCGAAAATGAAAGGCAAAGTCTGTGTGTTTGGTTCATTCAATCTGGATATTGTCGCCGGTATGCGCCGCTTTCCCCTGCCGGGCGAATCGCTGATTGCTCAGCACAGCATGATGGGTCCGGGCGGTAAAGGTGCGAATCAGGCCACCGCCGCACTGCGCGCGGGTGCCCGGGTGCACTATATTGGCAAAGTGGGCAAGGACGACTTTGGTGTGTTTGCCCGCCGCCATCTGGAAAAAACCGGGTTTGATGCGATTACACTGTTCACCTGTAAGGAGAAACCCACCGGCAATGCGTTGATCTACGTTGCCGGAAACGACGCCGAAAACATGATTTCCGTCTATCCAGGCGCCAACCTTACCGTGACGGCGGCGGAAGTCACGCGCTGCAAACCCACCGTCGCGGCGGCGGACATTCTGCTGGTCCAGCTCGAGAACAACCTGAGCGCGATACAGCGCATGATTGATAATGCGCGGGCCGCCAATACCTTTGTGATTCTTAATCCCGCGCCGTTTCAAAAAATCAGCGATACGTTGCTGGCAAAAGTCGATCTGCTGACCCCGAACAGTACGGAAGCGAGGCTGCTGACCGGCATCAACGTCAACGATATCCGCAGTGCCCGGCAGGCGGCAGAAATTCTGCATCGCAAAGGGGCGCGCCAGATCATTATTACACTGGGGACGGCGGGTGCGTTACTGTCTGACGGCCAGCAGCAACGGCATATTCCCGTGTTTCCTGCCACCCCGCTGGATACGACCGGCGCGGGCGATGCGTTTAACGGCGCGCTGGCGGCCAGGCTCGCGGCGGGCGTTGCGCTGGATCAGGCGGCGCTGTATGCGGCCGCGTTTGCCTCATTATGTGTGGAGCGACCGGGTGCGGCCCATTCGATGCCTTCGTATGCCGAGGCACTAACGCGTCTGCAGGCGCACCCGGAGTGCGTCGCCGACAGCGTGATGACGTGCGTATAAAGCGGAAAGCCGATGCAGATGGTTTGCGCATCGGCTTCGTGCAGGATTACAGCGTTAGCCAGCCTGCGATCAGGGCGTGCTGCAATAACATGATGGTTTTACCATCACGAATGCGTCCGTCTTTCACCCACGCCATGGCCTGAGGAAAAGGCATTTCCAGCACATCAATGGCCTCATCTTCAACACCGCCACCAGCGTTCTCGCGCAGTGATTCATGATATTCCGCCGCAAAGAAGTGAATCAGTTCAGTGACGCCGCCCGGTGACATATAGACCGAATACAGTTTTTCGACCTCGCCTACCGCATAGCCGGTCTCTTCAATGGCCTCTTTACGGATGCAATCCTCTGGCGAGTCGTCATCCAGTAAGCCCGCGCAGGCCTCAATTAACATTCCGTCTTCATTACCGTTCACGTAGGTCGCCACGCGAAACTGGCGCGTCAGCACCACACTGTTTTTTTCACGGTTATAGAGCAGTATTGTCGCACCGTTGCCGCGATCGTACACCTCGCGTTTGTGACGCACGACGTCGCCATGGCTGTCGGTTAGCTCATAGGTGATGTTACGCAACACAAACCAGTTCTCAGACAGCAGCTTATCTTTGATGATAGTGATTCTGGACGACATAGGCGCTCCGCAAGTGAGAAGGGAGCCAATGATGATAGGTCGTGGGATGCAAGAAAACTATCTGAATTACGTGTCTGCGCACGCAATTATCAAGACCGCCCGAAACACCGAAAAAAAAATGCCAGCACGCAGGCTGGCATTGATATCTCAGGCAAGATCACCGTCAGGATGATTTGCCATCGTGCTCGTGATGCTCGTGCTCCGTGGCGGCAATTTCGTTAACGCGCTTACGCACACCAAACCAGCCCAGAACCAGAATCACCGCAATCAGCGGAATAGAGGCAATAGTGTACGTGCCGTTTGGATAGTCAAACGCCATTAAGACCAGCACACTGAACAGGAACAGCAGCGTCAGCCAGGAAGTGAAAGGTGCGCCCGGCAGCTTAAAGCTGACGTCGTCGGCCTTGCCTTCTTTAATAGCTTTGCGCAGACGCAGCTGGCACAGCACGATAAAGCCCCAGGACGAAATGATCCCCAGTGACGCGACGTTCAGGACAATCTCGAATACCTGTGACGGCACATAGTAGTTGAGTATTACGCCGACAACATAGACGCAAACGGTAACCAGAATCCCGGCATAAGGCACCTGCTGGCTGCTCATTTTTGACATGAATTTCGGTGCTGAGCCGCCCATCGACATGGAGCGCAGAATACGGCCTGTCGAGTACAGACCGGAGTTCAGACTGGACAGCGCGGCGCTGAGGACCACGATATTCATGATGCTGCCGATATACGGCACGCCCAGTTTAGAGAAGAAGGTCACAAACGGACTTTGCCCGGCCTGATAGGCATTCCACGGCAGTAACAGCACCAGCAGCACCACGGAACCGACATAGAACAAACCGATACGCCAGATTACGCTGTTGATCGCTTTCGGCAGCATGGTTTCCGGATCTTTACACTCACCTGCGGCCGTACCCACCAGTTCGATCGAAGCGAAGGCAAAGACCACCCCCTGCACCAGCACCAGCGCCGGTAACAGGCCGTGCGGGAACAGGCCGCCGTTATCCGTGACCAGGTGGAAACCTGTTGCATTGCCGTCCAGCGGTTTACCGCTGCCCAGGAACACCACGCCGACCACCAGAAATATCACTATCGCCAGCACCTTGACTAACGCGAACCAGAACTCCATTTCGGCAAACCACTTTACGCCGATCATGTTCATGGTACCGACAATCGCCAGCGCGCCCAGGGCAAACACCCATTGTGGGACATCGCCAAACGCGCCCCAGTAGTGCATATACAGTGCCACGGCGGTGATATCGACAATCCCGGTCATGGCCCAGTTAACAAAATACATCCAGCCTGCCACATAGGAGGCTTTTTCACCCATAAACTCGCGTGCATAGGAAACAAAGCTTCCACTGCTGGGACGGTGTAAAACCAGTTCGCCCAGCGCGCGCAGAATGAAGAAGGAGAAAATGCCACAGACCAGATAGATTACCGCCAGAGCGGGACCCGCAGCCTGTAAGCGGGCACCTGCGCCCAGGAACAGACCTGTACCAATTGCGCCACCGATAGCGATCATCTGTACGTGACGATTACCCATGGCTTTCTTATAGCCGGAGTCGTGGGAATTGAGCCAGCGTCGTTTCGCAGCGCGCATGTCTGCTGCGGTTTTCTTCGTAGATTTCATAGCCTTCCTGTTTGTCCTGACCATAAGTCATCGCGCATCCAAACGATTGCGTTTAGCAGTGCGAAATGGGTTTTCTTCCTCTGTGCGTTTGCCTGTGAGTTAACGAAAAGCAGCGCGGGAATTTACGGCGATGAATCCTAACCGTTATGCAACATCGAAGCAAAATATACCGAGGAGATAAGCCGGACGATTTGTAAAAAACTTTTCTGAGATCACAAAAAAACCGGCCGACAGGCGACCGGTAAGGGCTACAGGGAAGGTAACAGAGGGGTTTAGCGGTAAATTTCGGCAGTGCCGGTCCACAGGCTGGAGTCGCCGGGGTTATCAACCCCGATGACACGGAAATGGCGGGCACCTTCTGATTTGGCCTCCTGCGAAAGCTGGCGGGTGACATCATCCAGAGAGCCGTTCACATTTGTCACCGAGACGCTGCCGATACGTTGCAGCCCCTGGGCTTCCTGCCGGTCCACTGCCGTGGCAGCAAGAGTAGAAAATGAAGCAGTGGCCAACAGAGCAGCGCTAAGGTACACAGGTAATCGTTTCATACTTCCTCCTGAACTTGCGTGGGTCACTGAGTAAAACATGGTGTTGAGTATTAGCGAGGCAATGAAAGCCAACATGGGCAAGGTGTAAAGCTATGGCAGTAATGTTCATTCGTAAGTGGACATTCCTGGGAAACGTCAACGGGGGTGAGTTTGCGTACACAGCGCCGCTGTTTTCGGGCATTTTGTAATAAGTCGTCGGGTGTCTCTGGCACCGCTCTTATGATTCCCTGTCAGTAAAGGTGTTATTGTCGTGATTGTTAAACGCTCTGTTACCAGAAGTATCGCGCTGTCGTTAACGTGGATTGTCTTGCTGGCGTTACTGACGACCGGCCTGGCGCTGCTGACGCTTTCCAGTAGCCTGCGCGATGCGGAAGCCATTAATCTGGCCGGATCGCTGCGAATGCAAAGTTACCGCCTGGCCTGGGATGCCAGAGCAGATCCGCATCTGCTGACGGCGCACCTGGCGCAATATCAACAAACGCTTGATGCCGCCGTGTTACAGGAACTCGATCGCCCCTGGGTGCCGCGCAAGGTTATTAATCACTATCAGCGTTTACGCGAAGGCTGGCCCGGTCTGGCACAGCATCTGCAGGCGAACGCGTCAGATGCCTGGCGGCAACAAATGCCCAACTACGTTGACGAAATTAACCGCTTCGTACTGGCGCTACAGCGCTACGCCGAACTGAAAATGCGCGTCGTGGCCATCAGCAGCCTGACGGGCGTGATCGCCATTGTTGCGCTCGCTCTGATGACGATCCGCTTTACCCGCCAGCAGGTCGTTAAACCCCTCAATGCACTGGTCAGAGCCAGCCGCTATGTGGAAAGCGGCAATTTTGCCTTTCCGCCCCTGCATGTGCAGCAGCAGAACGAGCTGAAAGTCCTGTCACAGACTTTCAGCAGCATGGCTGCACAATTACAGTGCCATTATCAGCAACTGGAACAACGGGTCCGCGACAAAACCCGGGACTTAACCCAGGCGAATCATACGCTCTCCTTACTCTATGAAAGCTCACAAATCCTGACCAGCCGTTCGCTGCAACCGGCGCTTTTCGATGATGTGCTGAACCGCATCGTCGGCAAAGAGAATATTGCCTTCATTCAGCTTCAGGGCGAGCAGTTTACCTGTGAGGCGGGCCAGCACGATCCCGCGCTGGCCTGGCAGCATTTACCGCTGAAACAGGACGATCAACGTGTTGGCACGCTGCGCTGGCAAACCGGCGGCATGGCCCCTTCCGCCGCGTTAATGGGCAGCCTGGCCGCGATGCTGGGACGGTCGATCTGGATCTGGCAAACCCAGAAGCAGTACCAGCAAATGCTGCTGATTGAGGAGCGCGCCACGATTGCACGTGAACTGCACGACTCGCTGGCGCAGTCACTGACTTACCTACGGATACAGCTGATGCAGCTTCGGCGCAGCCTGTCCGCCTCCGATCAGTCGGCACAGGCGATCATTGCAGATTTTGATCGCGAACTGGCAGAGGCTTACCGCCAGCTACGCGAACTGCTGGCGACCTTTCGTCTGACGATCGAAAAGGCCGATCTGGAGGCTGCTCTGCACGTGATGATTGCGCCGCTTCAGTCTCAGACTGTCGCTGATATCCGGTTGACCTGCCAGCCAGGCCTGCAGCAACTGGATGCCCGGCAACAGGTCCACGTCCTGCAAATTGCCCGGGAAGCCGTCCTGAATGCCATTCGCCATGCGAATGCCCGTTTGATTACCGTCGACTACCAGATCACGGATACAGGTGAGCATTCACTGACAATCACTGATGACGGCACGGGCATGATCAGCACAGAAGAACCTCCGGGGCATTATGGTTTCATCACCATGACCGAGCGCGCAGCATGCTTGTCTGGCCAGTTAGACATTCGTTCGCAGCCGTGTGGAACACAGATTGTGTTGCGCTTTCCACCGCGTCCGGCATCAGAGATTGACTAGCCGCACGTAACACGGCTTTACTTTTATTGCATCTCGCATCACAGGGCATGTGGCAGATCAACGGCAGGCCATCGGGTTAATCTTTACAATGACAGCACCACAGAGGGTCGCTGCAGCCGCCGCTTGACGAACCGCATTGCCCATGCGACAACCTGCAGCGTCAGGTGACAGGGAGAAAACATGAAACAACCGACTTTAACAATCATGATTGTGGACGACCATCCGCTTATGCGTCGCGGTATTCGGCAGTTACTGGCGCTCGACCCGACGCTTCAGGTCGTCGCGGAAGCCAGCAACGGCACCGAAGCACTGGCTGAGGCCCGTCGCCTGACACCGGACGTCATCCTGCTCGACCTGAATATGAAAGGGATGTCGGGCCTGGACACGCTGAAAGCGCTTCGTCATGAAGGCATCCACTCGCGGATACTGGTGCTGACGGTGTCGGATGCGCGCAGTGATATCTTCGCCATGGTGGATGCGGGAGCCGATGGGTATTTGCTGAAAGACAGTGAACCGGAAATCCTGCTAAACCAGATCGTACAGGCCACACAGGGCGAAAATGTCTTTAGCGAGGCGGTCCGGCATTCGCTCGCGACGCGTCACAACAGCGACGATCCGTTCCGTTTGCTGACCGAACGCGAACGCGACGTGCTTCAGGAAGTGGCGCGAGGCCTGTCCAACAAAGCCGTTGCTGATACCTTGCAGATTTCAGAAGAGACGGTGAAGGTACATCTTCGTAATATTCTGCGCAAACTTGAGGTTCGCTCACGCGTTGCGGCGACCATCCTGTGGCTTGAACGTCGACATCGTTGAGAAAAAGCGCGCCAATTTACACATTCTTTATAATTTCTCCACTTTTCAAACCCTGCCCGCACGTAAAGTAGTCGCCTGGTCGTGCGTGATGTCATGGAATACTTTCGTACGTTACGCGCTGCATCGGTCATATTAATAATAAAAGCAGTGAGGAGTGCCGATTCCATGTCGAATTTCTTTATCGACCGCCCTATTTTTGCCTGGGTTTTGGCAATTTTATTGTGTCTTTGCGGCACGCTCGCCATTATTTCGCTTCCCGTTGAGCAATATCCCGACTTAGCGCCGCCCAACGTGCGTATAACCGCGACCTATCCAGGTGCCTCGGCGCAAACGCTGGAAAATACCGTTACCCAGGTTATCGAACAGAATATGACCGGTATCGATAATCTGATGTATATGTCCTCGAACAGCAGCAATACCGGCCAGGCGCAAATCACCCTCACCTTTACTGCCGGCACCAATCCCGACGAAGCCCGTCAGCAGGTCCAGAATCAGTTACAGGCAGCCCTGCGCCAGTTACCTCAACCGGTGCAGTCACAAGGTGTGACCGTCAATAAAACCGGTGACAGCAATATTTTGATGGTGGCATTTGTCTCCACTGACGGCAGCATGAACAAACAAGATATTGCTGATTATGTCGCCAGTAATATTCAGGATCCCATAAGCCGAATTGATGGTGTCGGTGAAGTGGATGCCTACGGCACCCAATATGCCATGCGCATCTGGCTCGATCCCTACAAGCTGACCGCCTATGCCCTGACCACCGATGATGTGGTGAATGCCATCAAATCCCAGAACACTCAGGTGGCCGTCGGCCAGGTGGGCGGTTTGCCGGCAGTCAATAATCAGGCGCTGAACGCCACGGTGAACGCGCAGTCGATGCTGCAAACGCCCGACCAGTTTAAAGCGATTACCCTGAAGAATAATCCCGATGGCTCCGTGGTCACGCTGGGCGATGTCGCAACGGTGGCACTCGGCGCTGAAAAATACGATTCCCTCAGCCGCTACAATGGCCAGGCCGCCTCCGGACTGGGTATCAAACTGGCCTCCGGTGCCAACGAGATGAACACGGATAAGCTGGTGCGGGCACGTCTGGATGAGTTATCACACTATTTTCCGCATGGGCTGGAAGCGAAGATCGCTTATGAAACCACGCCTTTTGTCAAAGCCTCAATCACCGATGTGGTCAAAACCCTGCTGGAAGCCATTCTGCTGGTATTTGGCGTGATGTATCTGTTTATGCAGAACTTCCGGGCCACGTTAATCCCTACCATCGCCGTGCCGGTGGTGCTGCTTGGCACTTTCTGTGTGATCTTTGCCTTCGGCTACAGCATCAACACCCTGACCATGTTCGCCATGGTGCTGGCGATAGGCCTGCTGGTGGACGATGCCATTGTGGTCGTCGAAAACGTCGAACGTATCATGAGCGAGGAAGGGATCTCGCCGCGCGCAGCCACCCGAAAATCAATGGGGCAAATTCAGGGCGCGCTGGTGGGGATTGCGCTGGTGCTGTCCGCCGTCTTTATTCCCATGGCCTTTTTTGGCGGCACCGTCGGCGCCATCTACCGCCAGTTTTCGGTGACGATTGTCTCCGCCATGATCCTGTCCGTGCTGGTCGCAATGATCCTGACGCCAGCCCTGTGTGCCACGCTGCTCAAACCCATCGCCAAAGGTGAACACCACGGCGAGCGCGGCTTCTTCCGCTGGTTTAACTATCATTTCAACCGCAATGCCGATCGCTATGAGCGTGGCGTTGCCCGCATCCTGCACACAGGCGGCCGCTGGCTGCTGCTTTATGTGGGGATAATTGGCGTCATGGCGTTTCTGTTTCTTCACCTGCCTTCGTCGTTTTTGCCACAGGAAGATCGCGGCATGATTTTGACGCAGGTCCAGTTGCCCGCCGGTTCCAGCATGGATCAGACCTCGGCGGTGGTGGCCAAAGTGGAAAAATACTACCTGACGAAAGAGAAAGATAACGTGCTGTCGGTCTTCTCAACGATCGGTTCAGGTCCCGGCGGGAATGGACAAAACGTCGCGCGTCTGTTTATCCGTTTGAAAGACTGGGGTGACAGACCAGGTGCCGATCGTACCTCGTTCGCCATCATTAAGCGCGCGGGTAAAGCCTTTAAACACATCAATGAGGCCATGGTCATTGCGAGCAGCCCGCCGGCCATTACCGGGTTGGGTAGCTCATCGGGCTTCGACCTGGAGATACAGGATCATGGCGGCATCGGGCATGACAAGCTCATGGCCATGCGCGACATGCTACTGGACAAAGCCAGCAAAGATACGCTTCTGTCCCGTGTCCGTCATAACGGCCTTGATGACAGCCCACAGTTGCAAATTGATATTGATGAGCGTAAAGCGCAGGCGCTGGGCGTGTCGCTGGATACCATTAACGACACGCTCGCCACCGCCTGGGGCTCAAGCTACGTGAACGACTTTCTGGATCGGGGGCGGGTAAAAAAAGTGTATGTGCAGGCTGATGCGCCCTATCGCATGCTGCCCGATGATATCGACAAATGGTACGTGCGTAACAGCAGTGGCACCATGGTGCCCTTCTCCGCCTTTGCCACCAGCCGCTGGGAAACGGGCTCGCCGCGTCTGGAACGCTATAACGGTTACGCCTCACTGGAGATCGTGGGAGAAGCCGCAGAGGGCGTGAGTAGCGGTACCGCGATGAACGAAATGGAGAAGCTGGTTGAATCCCTGCCGCTCGGTGTGGGCTTCCAGTGGACGGGTGCGTCGTATCAGGAGCGGTTGTCCGGCTCTCAGGCTCCGGCGCTGTACGCCGTTTCGCTGCTGGTCGTGTTCCTCTGTCTGGCGGCCCTGTATGAGAGCTGGTCGATTCCATTCTCTGTGATGCTGGTTGTGCCGCTCGGTGTGGTCGGCGCCCTGATCGCCACCTGGACGCGCGGGCTGGAAAACGACGTCTATTTCCAGGTCGGCCTGCTGACCGTTGTCGGGCTTTCGGCGAAGAACGCCATCCTGATTGTCGAGTTCGCCAACGAGCTTAACAGCAAGGGCGGCGAGCTGATTGAATCCACGCTTGCGGCTTCACGCCAGCGTCTGCGCCCGATCCTGATGACTTCACTGGCCTTTATCTTCGGCGTCCTGCCAATGGCGATCAGTAGCGGCGCAGGATCAGGCAGTCAGCACTCTGTGGGCACCGGTGTGATGGGGGGAATGATTTCCGCCACGCTGTTAGCCATCCTGTTTGTACCGCTGTTCTTTGTGCTGGTGCGTCGTCGTTTCCCGCTGAAAGAGAAACATCCCGACTAACCTGCCCGCCTGTCTGGCGAACCAGACAGGCAAAAAAAACGGCCTCTGGAAACAGCGGCCGTTTTATTTCTGTGTGTGGTAAGAACTACAGCAGAGGGGAAAGTGCCCTGCTTTTCTCGTCACGTGTTACTTGTTACGTAACATCGCTTCGATAAATTCTTTCCAGTTCCCCATTTCGGTGTCAATCATAGAACCCTCTCTTATTGTAGTGGCAATATTACGCCTTTTTTTTCGCCTGGTGAATACGTTTACACCTGTTAGTACTATCGGCAAAGACGCAAAAAAGCTGAGTCTTTTCTGATTTGCTGGCTGACGCACATTTCAGCAAAGCCTTAGCCTGACAGGTTTCGCGGGGTGCTTAACCAGGACGTAGCCTAAAAATGGCATTTAAGGAAATTCTTAAAGGAGAAGTGATAAACCAGGAAATCATTAGCGCTCAAACTGAAACCGTTTACGTACACCTCAGGGCTGTCTGTTTACGTATTTTATTCGATGCGGAGCGCCGCTGGCGGATGCTGCATAAGATCACACTATGGTAAACTGCTCAGCGCATTTTTACGGGACAGGAGTAGGCGATGAGCGGGCAATGGGTCATGTTTGGCATTAAAAATTGCGACACAATCAAAAAAGCACGGCGTTTTTTAGAGTCGGCCGGCGTGGATTATCGCTTTCATGATTACCGGGCTGACGGCCTGACCGACGAACAGCTCCAGCAGTTTATCGATGCCCTCGGTTATCAGGACCTGCTGAATACGCGCGGTACCACCTGGCGCAAGCTGCCCGAATCCGAGCGTGACAGCATTACGGATGCCGCCAGCGCCAAAGCGTTGATGCTGGCGCAGCCCGCAATCATTAAGCGCCCTGTGCTGTGCACCGCCGATGGCACCTTGCTGCTGGGTTTCAGTGAAACCCTTTACCAGAATCTTCTTCAGGAGAAGTCATAATATGTTTTGTCCGGTCATTGAGCTGACGCAGCAGCTTATTCGTCGTCCCTCTCTCAGCCCCGATGACGCCGGATGCCAGGCGCTGCTGATTGCCCGCCTGCAGGCAATCGGCTTCCACATCGAAACCATGAACATCGACGACACGCTGAACTTCTGGGCTACGCGCGGTGAAGGGGAAACCCTGGCCTTTGCTGGTCATACCGATGTGGTGCCACCGGGTGACGCCAGCCGCTGGATCAATCCGCCATTTGAGCCGACCATTCGCGACGGCATGTTGTTTGGTCGTGGTGCTGCCGACATGAAAGGCTCGCTGGCCGCCATGGTGGTTGCCGCAGAACGTTTTGTCGCAGTCAATCCTCACCATAAAGGGCGACTGGCGTTTCTGATTACCTCTGACGAAGAAGCCAGCGGCACCAACGGCACGGTCAAAGTGGTCGAGCGGCTGATGGCGCGTAACGAACGTCTGGATTATTGCCTGGTCGGCGAACCCTCCAGCAGCGAAATCGTGGGCGACGTCGTGAAAAACGGCCGCCGTGGCTCGATTACGGCTAACCTGACGGTACATGGGGTACAGGGCCATGTGGCCTACCCACAGCTTGCCGATAATCCGGTACACCGCGCGATGCCCGCGCTGAATGAACTGGTGGCAACCGAATGGGATCAGGGCAACGCGTTCTTTCCGGCCACCAGTATGCAGATCGCCAATATCCAGGCAGGCACCGGCAGCAATAACGTGATCCCCGGTGAACTGTTCGTGCAGTTCAATTTCCGCTTCAGTACCGAACTCACCGACAGCCTGATCCAGCAACGTGTGGCAGAACTGCTGGATCGCCATCAGTTGCGCTACACCATTGAATGGAAGCTCTCCGGTCAGCCCTTCCTGACGTCACGCGGTAAACTGGTGGATGCCGTAGTCAACGCCGTTACGCACTATAATGAAATTAAGCCGCAGTTGCAGACGTCTGGTGGCACCTCTGATGGGCGTTTTATTGCCCGCATGGGGTCGCAGGTGGTCGAACTGGGGCCTGTGAATGCCACGATTCACAAAATCAACGAGTGCGTGAAAGCATCGGATTTGCAGATGCTGAGCCGGATGTATCAACGCATCATGGAACAATTGATCGCCTGACAGCGAGGAAGGGAGCAGGCCTGTGGAGTTTATTAAAGATTACTGGTGGATCCTGGTGGTCCTGCTGATGGTCGGTGTGCTGATGAATGTGTATAAGGATTTGAAACGCATCGATCACAAAAAGTTTATGGATAACAAGTCCGATCTCCCGCCTCATCGTGATTTCAACGACAAATGGGATGACGACGAAGACTGGCCGAAGAAGAAATAACGCGTTTGCGCCCTCGCGGTCGCGAGGGCGTGCCCGGTTACATTGTCATAATCACATCATCATCGCCGGGTTTAGCCCCGCCCAACGCCTCGTCAAAGTAGCGTTTCGGCACCGTGTACTGCAGATGATGCAGGGCAAAATTCATGCTGCGGTGGTCGATGGCGTGGGCCAGATCGTCCACAACATTCAGCGTGACGTCACCGCCAAGTGCGGTTAAACGCTGTTCGGCCTGATGAGCATGTGCCAGTGGCACGCGGTCATCATAATCGCCATGAATCAGATGCACCGTCGTGCGGGTGCTGGCGCTCTCCGGCAGGGTAATAAAACGTCCGCTGAACACCACTGCGCGTCCCGCCAGATCGTTGTGCGCTTTGATGCCCTCCAGCACCATGCTTCCGCCCTGTGAAAACCCGACCAGCGCCGTGGCTTCCGGCCTTATGCCGCTCTGCTGCTGCCAGTGACGAACGGACTCAACAAACTGCGGCATACTGGCGTTAACGCACTGCTGCTCGCTTTTATCATGAAGTCCGGCCTCACTAAACCATTGACCGCCAGGCCCTGGCGATCCCACCGACACGACCAGCGCCGCAGGGAAGGTTTTCGCAAACCAGCTGCCAATTTCCCCCATGGCGTCAGGGTTATCACCCACGGCATGGTAAAGCAAAAACAGCTGGGCAACTTTTGGGGGTTGCTGAACAATTACATATCTCAGTGTCATATCGACCTCCTGCTACTACTCTACGCGCCCTGGCGCAGGATCATATTGGGAATATTTGAACGAGTTGGTGGATTTATTGCAATTGCTGACGAAACCCTTCGCCATCAATGCTTTGCAACGCCAGAAGTGCTTCTGCGGCTTCCGCGCGCAGTGCGGTGATTAACGCCTTGCGTCCGTTTAGCTGCGCGGTCTGCGCCAGCCGGGACAGATTGGTGTCGGCCCTGACGGCCTGCCTGAGAAGGCGTAACGGAGCCGGGCTGACAATGACCAGACGCTGGAGCACCGCCAGACTTGCTTCAAACGGGCGTTGTGCCCAGGCGAACCCGGCTGCGAGCCGGGCATCAAACGGGGTAAACGCGCAGTCATCGGCTGCGGACAGGGGCAATGCCAGTGGTATATGTGCGCTGAGAAATGACCAGTCCCGCGCCAGTTGCTGCGCCGCTTTCTGCTGCAACTGCCTGCCGGACGACGTCAGTCCCAGCAGCGCCATCGCGGCATAGCAACCACTGCTGGCTTCGCGCTGGCTGCCAATGCGCGCTAACGTAAAGCCACAGGCGCGCCAAAACGCCCACAACGCTTCAGTGTAGCCGAAACTCACCGAGATATAGTCGTATCCGGTCGCCGCCGCGCAGGCCGCCGTGACCAGTTGCCTGCCGGTTCCCTGACGGCGTCCGCGGGGTGCCACGGCAATCCGGCTGATACGTAAAGCCCGCAGCGTGGCGGCGTCGGTGAAACCGGCATGGGCCGCCAGTGACTGCGCCACCAGATTGCCGCGCGGCCGTCTGTGGCCCGCCCATACTGCCTGAGCTAACGCCTCGCTCAGTCCGCCCTCTTCCACCAGCCAGAGCGCGCCCTGCAATGCCGGGACAGTGCCCGCCAGCCACAGGTGCATACCTGGCGCATCCAGCAGGCGGCGTAAATCCAGCGGCGAGGTGCGATAATGAGCGCTGGTAAGCAGCTGATAAGCCGCCCGAAAGGCGGGCATATCCGTGCGTTCCGCCCGACGCGGACCGCCCACTTTCGCAGGGGGCATATCGGGCGTTTCTTCAAACAGTAGCGCCTGATTCAGCCAGTTTTCCAGCGGATCGTTGCGCGCCCAGCGCAGCGGTTCATCCAGCGTAAAATGGCGCACCTGCTCCAGCGCCGCACAAAACTTCAGCATAAAGCCACGTCCGCTGCCTTCATAACCCTGAATGGTCGTTACCAGCAACACGCGACGAAAACGCGCTACCAGCGCATGCAGCAGCGGTGCGGGAATCGCCGCCGCCTCATCGACAATAAGCCAGTCAACGTCTGGCACGGTTTCCAGAGCCAGAATGGCATCGGGCGCCATAAAGCGGTAGTGCTCACCCGCGAAGGCAGACAGGACGCCCGTAGCCACTTTTGCCGGGGCGGTAATAAGGCAACGTGTGTTCTGGCGGGCGAGCATCCCGGCCAGAGCCGATTTCCCTCTGCCGCGTGCAGCGGTCAGGACCGCCACGCCTGCAGAAAGGCCGTTCAGCTGACATAAGATTGTCTGCTGCTGGACGGTTGCCTGGCTGTGCCATTCCGGTAAGGCTGGCCAGTCGGGCACGTTAAGTGGCGACGGCTGCCGCAGTAAGAGTCCCTGCGCATCCTGTTCGATCAGGCGTTGCAGATGGCGGATAAAGTGAGGTGTGGCAATGGGTTCGCTGACGTCGGCCCAACGCAGGCTGTCCGCGTCGGGTTGCTGTGGCCACTGTCGCCACGGCGGCACTAACAGCAGCAGCCAGCTGCCAGCCGTCAGCGTGCCCGCCAGCGCGGCGAATGCCTCGGCATGAAAGCCCGATCGGGCATCGAAAACGGCATGATGAAACTCACGCCCCAGTAAGGTACGGAACGCCGCTGGCACACAATGCGGGCCGGGGCCGAGAGGGACGTCACTCAGACACAGCCAGTCGCCCGCCAGTGCGTCGAACCAGCGCGCAGCCATCGTCAGGCTGTAGTCAGCATCACCACTGATAACGGCTACGCGCCGTATGCCCGCCGACGCCATCGCGCGGCTGGCGGCCGCCAGCGTCATCCTTTACCGGCGAAGGTATCGCACTGGCCAGGATTGCCGGTGTCAAAGCCACGCTTAAACCAGGTATAGCGCTGTTGCGATGTACCATGGGTAAAGCTGTCGGGCACCACGCGCCCCTGACTTTTCTGCTGCAGGCGATCGTCGCCAATAGCTTCGGCGGCATTCAGGGCTTCCTGCAAATCGCCCACCTCAAGGATCTTCTCCTGTTCCATATAGTGGCCCCAGACGCCGGCAAAGCAGTCGGCCTGAAGTTCCATTTTAACGGACAGCTGATTGATCTGGCTTTGACTGGCGCCCTGCTGCATCTGGCGTACACGGGGCTCAATGCCCAGCAGCTTCTGCACATGGTGGCCGACTTCGTGTGCAATTACATAACCCTGCGCAAAATCACCGCCTGCGCCCAGTTTGTGTTTCATTTCGTCATAGAACGAAAGATCGATGTAGACGGTCTGGTCTGCCGGGCAATAAAACGGTCCCATAACCGACTGCCCGGTCCCGCAGCCGGTGCGCGTGGCACCGCGATACATTACCAGTTTGGGTGGCGTGTACTGCTTATGCATTTGTCTGAACAGCTTGTCCCAGGTATCTTCGGTCGTCGCCAGAATGACCGAGGTAAATTTGGCCGCTTCATCCTGATGGGGATCGGCGCTGCGCTGTTGCTGCTGCTGTTGGTTGCCCGGCGTCGCCTCGCCGCCCGTCAGCAAAGGCGTCAGGTCATAACCGTAATACCCCGCGACGGCGACCAGAATCAGCATGATAATGCCCGCTTTACCGCGTGGCAGAGGAATGCGTCCTCCTCCCATGCCCGATGACTGATTACGGCGGTCTTCAACATTGTCGCTTTCGCGACGTCCTTGCCAGCGCATGTTTTGCTCCCTGTGGCCTGTTATGCAGATGGCATGATTTTAGTTGTGTGAGGCCGCAATCACCAGCTTTCCACCAAAATGAAAAAGGAGAGCCCGCGCTCTCCTTTTGTCGACAGACGAAGGGCAGACTCAGTCCAGCTTCACGCCCAGGCGACGGGCCACCGCTTCGTAAGCTTCAATCAGGCCACCCAGGCTCTGACGGAAGCGGTCTTTGTCCATTTTATCCAGCGTTTCTTTGTCCCACAGGCGCGCACCGTCCGGGGAGAATTCATCACCCAGCACGACCTCGCCTTTAAACAGGCCAAACTCCAGCTTGAAGTCCACCAGGATCAGCCCGGCATCATCAAACAGTTTGCTCAGTACGTCGTTCGCCTTGTACGTCAGCTCTCGCATCCGCGCCAGGTTTTCTTTACTGACCCAGCCAAAGGTTTCGCAGTAGGATTCGTTGACCATCGGGTCATGCTTCTCGTCATCCTTCAGGAACAGGTCGAACAGCGGGGGATTCAGGACCATGCCCTCTTCAACTCCCAGGCGCTTAACCAGCGAACCCGCTGCGCGGTTACGAACGACGCATTCTACCGGTACCATCTCAAGCTTTTTCACCAGCGCTTCGTTATCCGACAGCAGGGCTTCCATCTGCGTCGGAATGCCCGCTTCCTGCAGCTTCGTCATGATGAAATGGTTGAACTTATTGTTGACCATGCCTTTGCGATCAAACTGCTCGATGCGGGCACCATCGCCTGCTGATGTATCGTTGCGGAACTCAAGTATCAGCAGATCCGGGTTATCGGTGCTGTATACGGTTTTCGCTTTACCGCGATACAACTCAGCTCGCTTTTGCATCTTATTAACTCCAAACATGAAAGATCCGGTTCTGAGGCAACATATTCAGGTCGATTGCCGTGACGCAATCGATTACCTCGACGTGCGCTATTATGCCAAAAAACAAAATAAAAAGGCCGGAGAATCTCCGGCCTGGGGTAATTTTATTTGTTCATTGCGGCCTGGAACACCGACACCAGCGCATCATTTTGCGCCTGCGTCAGCACATGGCCTTTAGGATCAATGAATTGCAGACTGGTTCGGTTATCGAGATCGCCAACCTGAACCTTGTAATCGCCGTTTGGCAGTTCAGGATCTTTGGCGCCAAGGCTGTCCCAGGTGCTGCTGCCCGGCGCTTTGTAGGTCACCTTCATGCTGCCGGTTGAACGGGTCGTGTCCGTGACGTCCATTCCGACGCGTTTCATTGCCGCAGGCAGGCGCTGCCAGGCGACGTTGAACGGCGTACGTAATACCAGCATAGGCAGGCCGGTATCATCCGCTGCACTCTGCACATCAATCGCACCGTTCACGCGGCCCGCTGCGGCGTTTTCATTCGCCGTGGCAACCTTGTCCATGCCCGCCGCAATCTCATTCAGCATCTGCGCGGTATAGCGTTGGATCTGCTCTGGCGAGGTGATGTTAGTGCCTTCCTGCTGCAGTTCCAGCAGACGCACGGTCAGCACCTGCTGATAGCTCTGTGATTTCACACTGATCTGGTAACGCCCGCGATATTGCTTGTCTTCATCTGCGCGGTTCCACTGCACCCAGTCGGTGGTCAGCTGCTGTCCGGCGTCATTGCGCGACGCAATCGGGAAGTTTTTCGCCTGCACAACGCCCACAACCTGCGACCAAATTGATCCACGGTTGTTGTCGAAAATCAGTGCGCCGGTGTTATTGCTGAACTGCGCGCGTGAGCCGTTCATCAAGGCCAGCGGCTGTGCCGGTGGACGGATATCCAGCTGCTTGCCAACCGGTGCCTGACTGGTTGACGGTGGGATATCGTATTCGCCGTTCTGAACAGGCAGAATCATGCCCGGCGGCGCTTTTAACTCACGCAGCCCGCTGGCCTGCAGGTAAGATTCATCACCGCTGACCTGGCGCTTATAACGCTGATCGTTCGAACAGGCCGACAACAGCATCAGGGTGGAAAGCCCCACCACCGTTGCAATCGTTGACCGCTTTACTGAGTAATTCATTCACACTCCCTAAATTATCGCAAACCCGCTTTCACCAGCGCCTGCTCCACTTTTGGCTGTGCAACCGCCGTCAGTGGCGTCATTGGCAGACGCAGCGTGTCATTAGCGATTAATCCTAGCTGTTTTGCCGCCCATTTAACCGGGATTGGATTAGGTTCACAGAAAAGCGTCTGATGCAGGTGCATCAGACGCTGATTCAGACGGCGAGCTTCAACGAAATTGCCCTGCTGTGCCAGTTTGCACAGTTCGGCCATTTCGCGTGCTGCTACGTTTGCCGTCACCGAAATGACGCCGTTACCGCCCAGTTGCATAAAGTCCAGTGCGCTGGCGTCGTCGCCACTCACCAGGATGAACGCATCATCAACCAGCTCTTGGATCTGGCTGACACGCGATAAGTTCCCGGTTGCCTCTTTGATTCCGATAATATTTTTGATTTCAGCGAGGCGGGCAACGGTTTCCGGCAACATATCACAACCGGTACGGGAAGGGACGTTATACAGCATCTGCGGCAGGCTGGTGCTCTCGGCAATCGCTTTAAAGTGCTGGTATAAGCCTTCCTGGGTAGGGCGATTATAGTAAGGTGTGACCGTCAGGCAGCCAACAACGCCTGAATTTTCAAATCGTTTGGTCAGCGAGATGCCTTCCGCTGTCGCATTGGCGCCGGTGCCGGCAATCACGGGAATACGCCCATCCGCCAAATCCAGGGTTTGCAGCACCACATCACCATGTTCTTCATGGCTCAGGGTGGCTGATTCGCCGGTGGTGCCGACGGAAACGATCGCCGCAGTACCGCTGGCGACATGGTAATCAATCAGTTTTTTCAAACTCGCACGGCAGACATTACCTTTGTCATCCATCGGCGTAACGAGTGCAACAATACTTCCCGTAAACATTGGCGATCCCCTCGACAAACAAGTGCTTCATGGTACGGTTTACACTTAGGGAAAAGCAAGCAAGCTCCGCTATTCCCGCGCTTGTCAGCAGTTTTTTTTATGTTTACCTTATGGTTATTAGCAAATGCACAGGGAATCCTATTTTGTCGCAATCTCAACCCCATCACTTGGTGATCACCGCTCTGGGTGTTGACCGTCCGGGTATCGTTAATACGATTACTCGCCACGTCAGCAGTTGCGGTTGCAACATCGAAGACAGTCGCCTTGCCATGCTTGGGGATGAATTCACATTCATTATGCTGCTGTCCGGCAGCTGGAACGCGATCACGCTGATTGAGTCCACGCTCCCGCTCAAAGGCGCAGAGCTGGAACTGCTGATCGTGATGAAGCGTACGCACGCTACCGCACGCCCACCGATGCCCGACACGGCCTTTATCCAGGTCGAGGTAGCTGACTCACCGCATATCATTGAGCGCTTTACGGATCTCACCGATAAGCACCAGATGAACATTGCGGAACTGGTTTCACGTATTCAGCCTGCTCAACACGGCAAACCCGCCACACTCTATATTCAGATGACGGCACACAGCCCGACGCGCAGCGACGGCCCGGCATTTGAACTGGCGTTTAATGCGTTATGTCAGGAACTGAATGCAGAGGGTTCGTTACGGCTTTACAGTCTGAGCGATGCGGACACCCACGAACTGGTTGTACCCGGCAGGTAAAGACGAGCGCCTCGCAGACTGTTCTGCTACGTTAAAAGTACGGTCAGGTGAGGAAACCGTCTGAAATTGATAATTTTCCATTTGGCTGTTTCTCGCCTCATGGTGTATTAACCACAGCATGAACCGAAAAAATGGAGAGATGTGATGAATCCACTGAAAGCCGGTGATACCGCACCGAAATTTAGCTTGCCCGATCAGGATGGCGAACAAGTGAATTTAGCCGACTTCCAGGGTCAGCGCGTTCTGGTCTACTTTTACCCTAAAGCCATGACGCCAGGCTGTACTGTTCAGGCATGTGGTCTGCGTGACAACATGGATGAGCTAAAAAAGGCGGGCGTTGAAGTCCTGGGAATCAGTACGGATAAACCGGAAAAGCTGTCACGTTTTGCAGAAAAAGAGCTGCTTAACTTCACGCTGCTGTCGGACGAAGATCACCAGGTATGCCAGCAGTTTGGCGTCTGGGGTGAAAAAACCTTTATGGGTAAAACCTACGACGGCATCCACCGCATCAGTTTCCTGGTCGATGCCAACGGCAAGATTGAAAAAGTGTTCGACGATTTCAAAACGTCCAATCACCACGACATCGTGATGGACTATCTTAAGTCTGCATGAGCCTCTCAGGGCGCGGTGAAAACCGCGCCCTGATTGTTTACCGACTCAGCGTTTCGTCAAGCGTGGCATCCGGCCAGGCGTGCACCACCGCCTTCACCAGCGTGGCGAGCGGAATCGCAAAAAATACGCCCCAGAAGCCCCATAACCCACCAAAGATCACTACGGATAATATAATCACCAGCGGATGCAAATTAACCGCTTCGGAGAACAACACCGGAACTAACACATTGCCGTCCAGCGCCTGGATGACCAGGTAGACGGTCAGCAATGTCCAGAATTCGGTGCCCAGCCCCCACTGAAACAGGGCGACGCCAATGACCGGTATCGTTACCAGCATGGCGCCAATATAGGGAATCAGGACCGATATGCCCACCAGCACCGCCAGCAAAAGAGAATAGTTGAGACCGAGATACAGAAACGCCAGCCAGCTGGCGATGCCGACGACGATCATCTCCAGCACCTTGCCACGAATATAGTTGGTGATTTGCTGATTCATTTCCTGCCACACCTCGGCGGCCAGACCACGGTTTCGCGGCAGAACACGTCGTACGGCGTTCAGCATCTGGTCTTTGTCTTTCAGCAGAAAGAACACCATCAGGGGCACCAGCACCAGATAAATCATCAGCGTCATCAACCCGACCAGCGAGGCCAGTGAGTACTTCACCAGTGAGTCGCCCACGCCGCTCAGACGACCACGCAGGTTTTCGACAATCACATCAATAATGCCGGCATCGACCAGCGCCGGGAAACGTCGGGGCAAACCGGCCGCGTAGAGATAGAGCTTGTTGAGCATGTTAGGCAGATCCCGCGTCAGGTTAATGCCCTGCTGCCACGCCACAGGCGCGACGATCAGCACTAACACCAGCAGGATGCCGGCAAACAGCACCAACACAATGCTGGTGGCCCAGCTGCGCGTGCAGCCAATACGTTGCAGGCGCACGGTTGGCCACTCAAGCAGATAAGCAAGAACCACGGCCACCAGCAACGGTGCCAGCAGGCCACTCAGGAAGAACAGAATGCAAAATCCCGCCAGCAGAATCACCAGCAGGCCAATCGCCTGTGGGTCGCTAAAACGGCGTTTGTACCATTGAATCAATAAAGCCAGCATGCCGTTGGGTCCATGACGTCATAAGGGGCCACGATTGTACCGGATATTTGGGGGCTGAAAAGGCGCGAAAACCGCGCTGACGAAAAATCCTCGCCGCTGGCGGCAGACCGTTGAACACCGCAGACGCTACGAATCAGATCGCGCCTGCGGCAATTCAGACCGGGCACCGGGCCCGGCTGCTGGCAGAGATGACGCCGTTAGGCCTCATTCACCCAGATACGCATCTCCCCTTCTCCGCGATTGGCCCAACAGAACCAGGGAATAAAGGTTAAGGTCTGGGGTTGCGCCAGCGCAGGTGCCTGATCGTAATGCCACAGCAGCTGTTGCTCAGGTTCACGCACCGCTTTTCTGATCCCTTCCGCCTGAATCAGCACCTTGTGCGCAAAGACCCCCTTCCCTGCAAAGGTACGGAATGTCGCCGACGCAGGCAGCCACAGATTATGTAACTGCTCGCCGTTATCCGCCTGTTCCAGGCAATAGATCAAGGGCCCGCGCTGAACGGCCACCTTGCCCGCCACATGGCGCACCAGCGGATTGCCGTAAACCCGGCGCACCGGCATGGGCAGGGTTAACGTTACCGTATCGCCTTCCTGCCAGTGACGGGTCAGATACAGGTAACCTTTGCGCGCCGCCTCGTTCACTTCCGTCCCGTTACAGGTTATCTGCGGCGACGCACACCAGTCGGGCAGGCGCAAGGCCAGCGTATGGTTCACAGGCTGGGTGGAATCGATGGTGATCGTGACGGTTTCTTGCCAGGGAAGATTACCGCTGATCCGCAGGCCCAACGTTTGATTGCCAACCGGGATCTCGACCCAGTTACCAATATAGAGATTGATAAACAGCGCATCCTCGCGCGGCGTATAAATATAATGGCCGAGAGAGGTCAGCAAACGGGCGATATTGGGTGGGCAGCAGGCGCAGCCGAACCAGCGCTGACGAACCGGTTTCACATGATCGTAAATATGATTAAAAGGCAGGCTTTTCGGATGAACTTCCAGCGGATTGACGTAAAAGAAATGTTTTCCGTCCAGCGCCATACCACCCAGCACTGTGTTATACAGGGCGCGCTCCATGACATCGGCGTACTGGCTGTCCGCCTCCATTTCCAGCATGCGACGGGCAAACATCATCAGCCCAATCGAGGCACAGCTTTCGGCATAAACCGTATCGTTCGGTAAGTCGTAATCGCTACTGAACGCTTCACCGCTGCTCTGCGAACCGATGCCACCGGTAATATAGAGCTGTCGCTGCGCCATGTTGTGCCACAGACGCAGACAGTCCTGTCGTTTCGATTCATCCTGGCTCAGCCGTGCGAGGTGCGCGATACCGGTCATCAGATAGACAAAGCGCACGGCGTGCCCCACCGCCTGCTGCTGTTCCGCAAGAGGTTGGTGCGCCTGGCTGTAAGCCTTGTCCTTGATCATCCACGCGGGCCCATAGGTGTGCCAGTACGACGTCTGACCACGCTTCTGGTACTCATCATCATAGAAGTGCGGCTGCGTTCCCCGCTGCGTGATAAAATAGTCGGCCAGCGCCATGTAGCGCGGCTCCTGGGTCACGTCATACAGCCGCATCAGCGCCAGTTCGATCTCCGGGTGACCAGGATAACCGTGCAGCTGCTGCTCGCCGGGGCCAAACACGCTGTCGATGTGATCGGCGAGTTTGCACACCACCGCCAGCAGTCGTCGTTTGCCGGTGGCCTGAAAAAACGCTACGCCCGCCTCAATCATATGTCCGGCGCAGTAGAGCTCATGACACTCGGCCAGATTTGTCCAGCGATCCTGCGGGGCTTTTACCGTAAAGTAGGTGTTGAGATAGCCATCCTCACATTGCGCCGCCGCGACCAGCTCTATGACCTCATCGGCGGTCTTCTCCAGCTCAGCATCCGGCTTCTGGCACAGTGACCAGGCCACGGCTTCCAGCCACTTTGCCACGTCGCTGTCCTGGAACACCATCCCATAGAATTCGCCCGTCTGCTGGCGCGCCGCAATGCGGAAATTGGCTATGGCATGGCTCGGTTCGGCGTCGTCAACACGATCGTTAAGCGCGGCCCATTGATAAGGGATCACCACGTCCCGCACCAGATGCTGATACTGACCAAGAAACGGATCGTGAATCTGGAGCTTATGCAGATCGACTTCATTTACAGACATCATGCTCTCCTTAAGACTGGACATGGCGAATACGCAGGTCATGCGAAATCTGCGTCATCATCGGGTTAGTCAGCTTGCAGGCACGGACGGCAAAGGCCAGCAGCAGGTGAAAGAGGGCCGGTAACAGCGTTTCCATGGCGGTAATCGCATGCAGCGAAGCCGGGGTTTGATTGCCTGTGCCCGGTTTATAGGCCACCGCAATAAACAGCAGGCTGATGATGACGGCACTGGATGCCCATGCCAGCTTGATAAAGAACAGGTTAAAGGCGAAATTCATGCCCGATGACCGGACGCCGTTTTTCCACTCGCCATAGTCATCGGCAAAGGCCATCAGGGCGAAGTGCAGCGGCAGGGTAAACCCAAGAATGACACCATTACTCAGAATGACCACCAGCCAGAGACTCTGCCACGCCGGCCCAACCGGCAGAAACCACATGCACAGCGCCACCGCCGCCAGCACGATATTGGTCCAGAAGTAAAGCCGGACGGTATCAATGCGTCTGGAAAGCGGATTCACGATGAACGAGCCCAAAATGGAGGCTAAGGTCACCATGGTAAAAAACAGGGAGGTATAGGCCGTGCTTCCCTGAAGGACATAGGTAATGAAGTACATGTAGCCGCCGCCGCGGATGTTGAAGACGTTAATCAGCAAAAAAGACATCAGCAGCATCAGTAACAACTGATCGTTTTTGCGTAACCCGGCCAGATGTTCCCGCAGGGTGAACTTGCCTAACGTATCCAGCGGTACGCGCTCACGCACCCAAAAGAAACAGCACAGAAACATCACCACCGCCAGTCCGCACAGGATCCCGACCCCTGCGCGATAGCCGAGCACCGCGTTTCCTTTTCCCAGTTCAGCGACCAGCCACGGCAGCCCTACTGAGACCAGAAAGCCAGCCACACCACACAATACAAAGCGCCAGGACTGACAGGACAACACTTCCGAGTGGCGCGTCGTCATGGTGTTAATCAGCGCGCAATAGGGCACATTGATGGCGGTATAGCTGAGTGAGAGCAGCAGATAGGTCGCAAAGGCCCAGACCATTTTCATGTCCATGCTAAGCGCGGGCGCGGTGAAAGTCAGCGTGCCAATAATTCCGACAGGCAGGGCTATCCACAGTTGCCAGGGACGAAAGCGGCCCCATCGGCTGTGCGTGCGGTCCGCTATCACGCCCATCACCGGATCTGATATCGCATCAAAAATGCGCAGCACCATAAACAGCGTACCGACCAGCGCTGGCGTTAAGCCAAACACATCGGTATAGAAAAAGGTTAGAAAATTCGTTATCAGGCAGGTAATGACGGTGCCACCAGCGTCACCCAGTCCGTAGCCGATTTTTTCACGCAGGGACAGTATCTGCTGTGTGTTCGACTGCGCCAGTGTGTTCTGTTCAAGTGTCGTAGACGTCATAAAGTCTTCCTCATGCAGGACAGAGAGGGTTGCCCGCTTTATAACGGGCTTATCGGTGTTTTGGCGCCTTACCCGATGTATTCTGTCAGGAATCGGCTAACCCACAAGAGAACGAAAAAGTATAAAAAAGGGAGGATTCCGACCTGAGCGTTAAACTGTGAGCTTGATCAGACACGGCGGCTATTTTTAGTTAATAATCAGGGAGAAGAGTCTAAAAAACGCTATCAGCAGCGGGAAAAGGCATCATGATGTTCGACTTATCCATCGCGTTTCCGGTTCGGGTGCAAAACGGCGGTCTGTTTATTTCGCGCGGGACAGGGTCACATCCGGCGCGCAGACTGACCTCCTGGGAAATTATTTTCGTTGAGCGTGGGCAACTCACTATCCGTGAGGACGACGTGCTGTTTCGCGTGACGGCGGGAGAAAGTTTACTGCTCAGGCCCGGGCACTGGCATGTGGGAGAAGGCGTATTTCCGCCTGATCTGAAATTTTACTGGCTGCATTTCGACTGGTTGAAACATCCTGTACCGCAGACAACGTTACACCAGAGCCTGCTGCACCTTCCTCAACATACGCGCGTAGGCGATCCGGCTTATGTCATTGCCCTGTTCCGGCAGTTTCTCAGTGAACAGCAGAATATTCACCGTAGCGTGGCGCTGGAGTGTATTTTACTGCTTATCCTGCAGCAGCTTACCGTCCCGGCCATGCAAGAAAACACCGTTGACAGCCCCGGTGCCGATCTGGCCTGGAAGGCGAATCAGCTGATTCGCACGCAGTATCATTTGCCCCTGTCCACCTCGGGTCTGGCGAAAACGCTGCACTGTAATGCAGATTACCTTGGGCGGGTTTACCGGCGCGTTTTCCGCTTAA
The DNA here is from genome assembly GCF_041955125.1 of Pantoea sp. BR_17. Taxonomy (NCBI): domain Bacteria; kingdom Pseudomonadati; phylum Pseudomonadota; class Gammaproteobacteria; order Enterobacterales; family Erwiniaceae; genus Pantoea; species Pantoea sp. BR_17. Next base: position 68,062 of record NZ_JAVAXT010000005.1, read on the forward strand.
CGCTGACGGAAGCCATTCACCGCCAGCGTATCGTCATGGCAGAAAAATTGCTGACCGGGGATTCCCTCTCGTTAACCGATGTGGCGCGTCAGTGTGGCTTTAATGATGTCGGATACTTTCGCCAGATTTTTCGCAAGCTAACGGGCTTAACGCCCGCCAGCTGGAAGCGACGCTACTGCCGGGAACATATCAATTCCTGAGCGCAGCCCTGCTGCATCGGGCATCGTTTCTGCCTTCAGACGATGAAAAGGGTGCGCCGCTTTCGCGCTATTTCGCGACGACAGTGCAGTTACGTCCTGCGTTTTTGGCCTGATAGAGCGCATCGTCGGCACGCTTCAGACTGGTTTCCAGCGGCACGCGGCGTGCACTCCATTCGGCCACGCCAATTGAGAGCGTGATATTGCCGACATTTTCCACCGCCTCGCCTGCGATGCTCAGACGTATGCGCTCAGCGATGGCCTCGGCGTCGGCCAGACTGGTATCCGGTAACAGCATCAGGAACTCTTCCCCGCCGTTACGGCTGACAATATCCTGCTTTCTGGCGCTTTGCTGGAGCGTTCTGGCCACCTGCTGGATCACCCGGTCGCCGACGTCATGGCCCCAGTTATCGTTAACGTTTTTGAAATGATCGATATCCAGTGCCAGCACGGCAAAAGGCTGTTGCAGCGTCTGGAAATAATCGAGCACGGCATTCAGGCCACGTCGGTTGAGGAGCTGAGTCAGCGGATCGGTTTGTGCCTCAGAACTCAGACGGCCAATCTTATCCTGCACCAGCCCGATACCGGTCAGCAGGGCACGTTTCACCTGCGCCGCCTCAAAATACCAGGCATGAATGCCGCCGATATCGTTGGTGGCGCTCTGACCATCAATCTTGCTGGCTTTGCGGGCCAGTTGCCAGAGCGGCATAGCGATCATCCGGGCCAGAATCACCGCCACCAGCAAGGTCAGAAGCGCGAAGGGAACCGAGTGTTTAAGGACTTTAAGTATCAGACCCGACAGCGGTTGCAGCGTCGCGTCTACCGGTTTTAGCGCCACGACCATCCAGCCCGTGGTCGGAACGATGGCATAGCCCGCCAGCCGGGTGGGTTTGTCGGTTTCTGTTAACACCAGTGAACCGTTATCTTTTTCCTGCCGTTCACGGTCGCTCAACAGCGGCGGTATGGTTTTGCCAACCAGTTGCCGGTTCTGGTGATAGAGCACCTGATTATTGCTGTCGAGCACAAAGACGCTGGTGCCGTCCCGGTAAAACTGTTCACCCAGCAGGGCATTCAGAATGCTTTTCTTTTTCAGGTAAATGGTGCCGCCGACATAACCGAGATAGTGTCCCTGACTGTTCCAGATGGGCCATGAGACAAAGATAAGCAGGTTATTGGCGGCGGAAACCGTGGGCTTGCTGATCATGGGCTGCCGGGTTTGCAGCGCTTCACGTGACGCATCACTGGTCAGATGCATGCCGGTCAGGGTCAGCGACTCCGGCGAGATGGCCCGCACCGTACCGTTTTCATCCACGACGGCCACCGAGTTAAAACTGTCCGTCTGCTCGCGCAGGCGATTCACTTCCGTTTTTAACAGTTCTTCGTTATCGAAATCCTTTCCCAGTACATTGGCACTAAAGTGCAACTGTGACTGCGCCAGACGAAAAAAAACCTCACTGGTCGAGGCCAGCTTAGCCGCGTAGGCGCGGTTGGCTTCCAGCGTACTGTCGATCAGCACCATGCGCTGCACGCGCCATGTGGCATATAAATTATTGGCCAGGGTGATAACGATGCTGATGATGACCAGCAGCGCAATAAGCGTGCGTAAGTCAGCTCTTGGACGGAAATTCATTAACATGGCGTTGACGCCACAGTGCGAAAATTCATTGTGCTGTGCCTGGCTCTGTTGTTTTTATCATATCGCGGTTCTACAGCCTGTAAGTCTACACGCTGTAGGACATTTTGAGCAGGCTTAAGCACAGTACAGTTCAAAAAATCGCCCTGACGCGCATTTAATCGATTAAACCGTTTTCGTCATAGAAGGGCCAGGGGCCGTCGTAGTCGCCGATTGCGCACTGGTGGGTGGTCATGCCCTGCTCCCGCTGCCAGCGATGCAGCAAAAACCCCGCCGGTTCCAGCACAAAATTGGCCGGGCCATCCGGTTGCAGATCCAGCGCAACCTGGTGAGAAACGCCGGGCGCAATACAGGCCAGCGTGCCGGCAAACCGCGTCTGAACAGCCCGATGTACATGCCCACACAGCACCCGTTCAACCTGGGGATGGCGGGCAATAATCGCCGCCAGTGCTTCGGGCTGACGTAATCGCTGACGGTCCATGTGATCAATACCGCAGACAAACGGCGGATGGTGCAGCATCACCAATGTGGGCATGTCTGGTGACGCAGTGAGTGCGTCATCCAGCCAGCGAAGCTGCCGATCATCAAGTTCACCCCATGGCTGGTGCGGCACGCTGGAATCCAGCGCCAGTAGCTGGACGTCCCTGACGATAAGCCGCCAGTTGAGCGTCGGGCCCTGTTGCAGATAAGTGTGATCGGGAAACGCGGCCCGCAGGGCCTGGCGGTCGTCATGATTACCTGCCATCAGGTAAAAGGGCCGTTCCAGCCTCTCCAGCGCCTGGCGCAGCGTCTGGTACTCTGCGGCGGTGCCGAAATCCACCAGGTCACCGGTAATCACGACCACGTCAGGACGCGGTTGCAGTGCATTCAGCGTGGCGATGGCCCGCAGTAACGCCGTGTGCGTATCGACTTTCTTATAAGACAAACGCCCCTGCGCTTTAATATGTAAGTCACTGATCTGTGCGATCAGCGTAGGATTAGCGGACACTCTTTCACTCCTTAAGCGGTAAATTCCAGCGCGGCCTGCCCGGCCAGTGACCAGCTGATACGCTGCCCGGCATGCCAGTTTTCGCGCGCGTGACGCTCGACCTGGATGGGCTTATCCAGGCCAATATCGATCTGCAGGCGTTGAGAGGCACCGAGAAAGGTGCTGGCGACGATACAGCCGTGTCGGGCATAGCGCCCCGCTTCTGCCAGCAGGACATCCTCTGGACGACAGAATCTCACCGGCTGCCCCTGCTCATCGGTTTCAATGCAGTTAATCGCGCCCACGAAGTCCGCCACAAAGCGCGAAGCCGGACGCTGATAAATGGCCTGCGGCGTCGCAATCTGGACCAGGCGGCCCTGCTCCATGACCGCAATACGGTCGCCCAGTGCCATGGCTTCCTGCTGATCGTGCGTCACATAGACGGCGGTAATCGCCAGCTTTTTCAGCAGATCGCCGATGTCTGCGCGCAGGCGTTCGCGCAGTTTGGCGTCCAGCGCCGCCAGCGGCTCATCAAAGAGCAACACTTTAGGCCGGGCCGCCAGGGCTCTTGCCAGCGCAACGCGCTGCTTCTGACCACCAGAGAGTTTATCGATATGGCGCTGGGCCAGTGCAGTCAGATCGACCAGTTCCAGCATCTCCTGGACTCGTGCCTCGCGTTCGGCACGCGGGATGCACTGCACTTTCAGGCCGTAGGCCACGTTTTGCGCCACGTTGAGATTGGGAAACAGCGCATAGTTTTGGAACACCATCCCGACGTTACGTTTTTCAATCGGCAAATCGGTCACGTTGCGATCGTCAAACCAGACTTCACCCGGCGCATCGGTACGCTCCAGGCCACTGATAATGCGCAACGTCGTGGTTTTGCCACAGCCCGATGGCCCCAGCAGCACCAGGGTTTCGCCAGCGTGCACGCTGAGATCCAGAGGATGCAGCGCCTGGTGATGCGCAAAACGGCGCGCGCAGCCGCGCAACGTAACGTTAACAGCATCGTTATTCATGCCTTTTCCTCGCTGAGTGGCTGACGTGACTGACGTTCAAGCCAGTGATTACAGGCGTTAAGCATCAGCAGCAGGGGTAAAATCATTAAAATGAAGATCAAGGTGTACGCCGAGCCGACTTCCAGCCGCATGGAGGCATAGCTGTCGGCCAGGCCCACAGGCAGCGTTTTGGTCAGCGGTGTATGTAACATCCAGGTAATATTGAATTCGCCGACCGACAGCGTCGTCACCATAAAAGCCCCGGCAAGAATGCCGTTACGGCAGTTGGGAACCACCACGGTGAAAAAACGCTGCCAGAAGCCTGCCCCTAGGCTGGCGGCTGCCTCTTCCAGTCGGGGCAACTGGATAGCCTGCATCACGGCCAGAACCGGGCGGATCATAAACGGCAGCGTAAACAGCACATGGCCAATCAGGATAAAAACCCAACTGTCGCGCAGGCCGGAAAACTGGCCGTACAGCAGGATAATCCCCAGCGCCGTCGCCAGGCCCGGTAGCGCCACGGGCAGCATCAGGCACTCTTCAATACGTGACGACCAGCGCGACGGCGACTTGAGTAATCCCCAGGCGGCGGGCACGCCGACAACCATCGTGACAAGCAAACAGCTCACCGCGATCATCAGCGACAGCCAAAACGTGTCGCTGTACATGTCCCACACCTGTTCAACCCACTTCAACGTCAGCCCGCTACGCAGGCCGACAAAATAGTTTTGCGTGACGCCCGCCAGCATGGATAACACCACCGGCACAATCATGAACAGGGCGGTCAGCGTCGTGATCGCGATTTGCAGCCAGAACAGTCCACGCCGTTTCATGAGGTCTTCTCCTCCCGGGATTGGGTCAGTACACGTGCCAGCATCAATCCCAGCCAGGCCACCGCGCCCATGACCACCGACAGCGCCGCCGCCGTGGCGAAGTTGGCATAGTTAGTAAACTCGCCGTAAATCGTGAGTGGCAGTACGCTCAGGTCGGTGCCTAGCGTAAAGGCGGTGCCGAATGCGCCCATACTGGTGGCAAAACACAGTGCACCGCTGGAGAGCAGTGCCGGTTTCAGACCCGGCACAATCACGTCACAAATAATGCGCCACTGGCTGGCGCCCAATGAGCGAGCGGCCTCCTCCAGCGAACGATCCAGTTTTTCACTGGCGGCGACCAGCGTGACAATGGCACGGGGCAGTGAAAAGTAGAGATAGCCAACAAACAGCCCAGTAAGCGAGTAGGCCAGCGTCCAGCGTTCATGAACCAGTTGCATACTGATCTGCGCCAGCACGCCCTGCCGTCCCGCCAGCATCACCACTAAAAACCCGACCACCACACCCGGGAACGCAAGGGGGAACGTGAGCAACGCCAGTAAGGTGCCGCGCCCGGCGAAGCGCTGGCGAGCCAGAAAACAGCCCACCACGCTGGCAATCGCGAGCGTGACCAGTGTGACCGCCAGCGACAACAGGACGGTGTTAAAAAGGCTTTGCAGATACTGGGGCTGGGTAATCACTGTCCAGTAACCACTGTGCCGGGTGCTGCGATCCGGCGTCATGCCCATCTGTAATAAACGGGCAAAAGGCAACAGCCAGAAGGCGGCAAAAAACAGTAAGGCCGGCAGCAGCATCCATGGCCAGTTGGCCCCCTGCTCACGTCGGCGAGACCGGTGGCGCGAGGCCACCGGTAAACCGCTGCGGGCATTCGACAAGGCCATTACCGAATCTCACTCAAATAACGGGCAGAGAAGGCTTTCTGTGCATCAGCCATCTGCTGGTAGTCAACAGTATGGGCGCGCGCGTAATCGCTGTCGGGCAGGAAGCGCTTTTTAGCCTCTGCGGACATCGCAGAAGGCCGCACCGGGCGCAGATAGGCGTTAGCCCAAATCGCCTGCCCTTTATCCGACAGCACGTAGTCCATCACTTTCTTGCCATTGGCAGCATGCGGGGCGTTTTTTACCAGACTGATGACGTAAGGCACCGTCACCGTGCCTTCCTGAGGAATGACAAAGACGACGTTGGCATGATCTTTATACTTCGCGCGATAGGCATTGAAGTCGTAATCCAGCAAAATCGGGATTTCGCCAGAGATAAGGCGGGCATAGGCGGTTTGTTTAGGCACAATCGGCTTGTTGGCCTGCAGCTTTTTGAACCACGTCAGCGCGGGGGTAAAATCCTGCATCGTGCCCCCTTTCGCCTGGTTCACCGCCACGGCAGCGACATAACCGACAAACGCACTGGCGGGATCCAGATAACCCACCATGCCTTTGTATTCTGGCTTCAGCAGGTCGTCCCAGGACGTCGGCACCGGCGCGCCGCCCAGGGCATCGACGTTAACCATAAACCCCATGGTGCCAGAGTGCAGCGCGACCCACTTACCCTGTGGGTCTTTCATCCCTGCCGGAACCTGATCCCAGTTGGCGGGTTTGTAGTCGGTCACCACGCCCGCCTGTGCCGCCTGAATCCCAAAACTGACACCGTAATACACCACATCGGCGACGGGGTTATTTTTTTCGGCGACGAGCTGCGCCAGAGCCTGGCCGGAGTTTTTATTATCCTGCGGCACGACAATACCGGTGTCTTTTTTGATCGCCTGGAGCTGTGTCGCCCAGTCCGCCCATTCCGGTGGGCAGTTGTAGCAAATCGCATTCTCCTCGGCCTGCGCCAGCGGGCTGGATAATGCACAGGCGGTAAGCAACGCCGCGCTGGCAAACAGCGCAATTTTATTGTGTGTAGACATGATGTTTTCCTGATGTTGAAGAATGAAAAATTGCTGCGATGCTCTCGCCTGAACGCAGGTGGTGGTCCAGTAAGCGCGAAGCCTCAGCAGACGAATCGAGAAGCATATCGATGGCACAGGCACCCAACCGCTCGCTGGGCTGCACCACGCTGGCCAGTGAAGGCGAAAGCTGTTCACCGATGGCAATACCATCGAAGCCCATAACAGACAGCTGTTGCGGTACGTTAATGCCTGCACGCGCGGCCGCCCCCATCAGGCTGATGGCCAGGAGGTCGTTACTGCAAATTACGGCGGTCAGCGGATCGCTGCCCGTCATCAACGGTAAAAAGGGATCGAACAGGGCGTGAATGTGGCTGGGCATATCAACCAGCGCGCTGGGCGTAAAGCCTGCCTGCTGCATCGCATCGCAATAGCCGAGGTAGCGCTGACGTGCACGGTCAGACTGCAACATCGGCCCTGCCGCCATGACAATATGCCGATGGCCCAGCGCGATCAGGTGCGCAGTGGCTTCTGCCATTGCCCGGCGGTTATCCACACAGACGCTGCGCCAGGCGGTGTTCTGCGGCATGTTATGCGCCAGAACGAAAGGCATGCGGGCTTCAGCCAGGGTGGGTAATACGGCGCTGCTGTCAGCATCTGACACGGTCAGGACCATCCCTGCTACGCGCTGACGCAGCATGTGTTCAACGATCGACGCCTCACGTTCTGGCTGATAATCCGTTGTCGCGACCAGCAGGCCATAACCCGCCAGCCGGGCCTGGTGCTCCATTGCCTGAAGCTGTAACGCAAACACCGGGTTACTGAGTGATGGCAGCAGTACGCCCAGAGTGGTCGAACTCTGCGTACGGAGCTGGCGCGCAATATGGTTGGGGCGAAAACCCAGTGCTTCCGAGGCATCCAGCACCTTTTTCAGCGTGCCAGGTTTAAGCAGATGGGGATCGGAAAAGGCACGTGCGGCGGTGGCGCGCGAAACCCCAGCCCGTTCTGCCACACGAATTAAGTCACTCATTTCACCCTCGTCAGTCGCCAATGAGATCGATCTCATTGGCGCTTACACTAAAGGCGTTTTATGACATGCACATCGCGGAAAGATGACGTTAAGGTGACAGCGGCGCGCACCGCCATCGCGAGACTTACAGCATCAAAAAGGCATAACCCTGGTTTTGCAGCGTGGCAACGGTGGTGCCGCTGGAGATCGTGTGGGTGACGCGCGTATCAATCCAGTCACGCTCGAAATGGTGAAACGCCACTGACTGATCGCAAATGGACACTTTCACGCCCGCCTTTTCCAGTGCGCTAATTAACTGAAGGTTAGGATTATCCACCCCGTACGCTTTATGAAACTGTTCATTATTCAGTGCGGCGGGAACGGCATCACTGTTAATTGACACGACGAAATTCAGTTTATTTAACGGTACACCTGCGGCGTAATAGAGATTCGTGACGCGTGCCACGCGCTCCAGCCCCAGATTAGGCCGACGAATATCGCCTTCACTGCGATTAATTTGAAAAACAATTTTATTACTGAGATCCGCTACCGTGCCGGGTTTATACGCGGGTGTATCCACATAATGTATTTTTCCATAGCCCTGAATGGCCGGAGTGCTCCAGTAATCACTGGGTTCTGTTTTACTGGCAACTTTACCGCTGACCTTGTCGACTAATACTGGCAACTGCATAACATTCCCGCCAATAAATCCCGCTACCGCCGCTACCACAATAAAGGCTGCTGGTCGCATCACTCACTCTCCTGCTGTTTAAATCTGATGTATACCGTGCTACCGCAACGTCGGCGGCTCCTGAAGATGACGGCGGCTTATCTATATCACAGTGGTACAGCGCGGAGAGCAGCTGAAATTCTTAATAGCATTTTGTCGGGACGGACATAAAATAAAAACGGAGCGTGATAAAAAGTATTTTTTATCGACCGTGTTTTTTCTTTCTTATTTAAGATGGTTCATAAAGCGTGTCACGGTTCGTGATTGGATAACGCGATTTCCTGGCGCTTCCTTGCCAGCCATAAATAGCCTGTCGGCAATAAAGGCATTTTCACCATCAATATTTTTAATTTACCTTTCTGATAATCGTTACGGTACAGGGCCTTTTTTTCAGAGAATACCTGGGAAAATGGCCAGTATGTTCAGTTTTTTTGTTGCTTTTCAGCGCGTCCGCCGTGTGGCTACCCGGCCCGCATGTCAGTCCGCGTGTATCTTTGTATGCGGCCCTTGCGTTTATGCCAACGTTGTCGGCCATTTTCATCCGGACAGGCTGTTATTCAGGCGCTTTGCAGATCATTGTACCGTCAAATTTTTTCGTCAGGTTTGAAGCATTATCACAATCCTGCCGCGCGGTGGGCGCGATAACGTCATTTCATTCTTCATGCCCTGTGGTTAAGATACGCAGAACGCCTCGCTATTCGTGGGTAAAACAGAACATATTAGCGGCTTACCTGTCCCATTCAGGGATTCATTACAGGATTCAGGCATGTTGAACCGGTTAAAAAAAACGCTGATTGCTGCGCTACTCCCTGCACTCACGTTATCCTGTCCGCTGACCTCGCAGGCGGATATCAGCGACTCCCTGCCGGATATGGGCACGACCGCAGGCTCTACGCTGTCGATTAATCAGGAGTTGCAGATGGGGGATTTCTATGTGCGGCAACTACGTGCCAGCGCCCCGCTGATTAACGATCCCCTGCTAAATCAGTACATCAATCAGCTCGGTCAACGGCTGGTTTCTCACGCGGACGCGGTTAAAACGCCTTTCCACTTTTTCCTGATTCAAAATGATGAACTTAACGCCTTTGCGTTTTTTGGTGGCAATGTGGTGTTGCACGCCGCGCTATTCCGCTTCACCGATACTGAAAGCCAGCTGGCCTCGGTGATGGCGCACGAGATCTCCCACGTGACGCAGCGCCACCTGGCGCGGGCGATGGAAGATCAAAAGCGCAATGCCCCGCTGACCTGGGTAGGGGCTTTGGGATCGATCCTGCTGGCGATGGCCAGCCCACAGGCGGGCATGGCCGCCTTAACCGGTACACTGGCGGGTACCCAGCAGGGCATCATCAGTTTTACGCAGAATAACGAACAGGAAGCCGACCGCATTGGTATTCAGGTTTTGCAGCGCGCGGGCTTTAACCCGCAGGCCATGCCGGACTTTCTGCAAAAACTGGCCGATCAGAGCCGGTTTTCTTCCAAACCGCCTGAAATCCTGCTGACTCACCCCTTACCAGACAGCCGTCTCGCCGATGCGCGCAACCGGGCAAACCAGATGCGCGCGGTGGTAGTCCAGTCTTCTCAGGACTTTTATCTGGCAAAGGTGCGCACGTTGGGCATGTATCCGACCGGCCGTAATCAACTGACCGATGAGTTACTGAACCAGTATGCCAACGGTAATGCACGCGAGCAGTTGGCTTCCCGGTACGGCAAGGCGGTGCAGTTTTTGCAGGCCAAAAACTATGGCGAAGCCAAAAGGATTGTGACGCCACTTTTGGCTAAGCAGCCTGAAAACGTCTGGCTGCTTGACCTGATGACGGATATTGATATCGGCCTGAATCAGCCACAGCAGGCCATTGCACTGTTGACCGCGACGCAGGCGGCTAAAACCAGCCCGGTCGTTCAGCTCAACCTGGCGAACGCTTATGTTGAAGCGAAGCAACCCGCCAATGCCAGCCGCATTCTGAATCGCTATACATGGACACACAAAGATGACACCAACGGATGGGATTTGCTGGCTCAGGCTTCAGCACAGCAGGGCCATACCGACGAAGAGCTGTTTGCCCGTGCCGAAAGTCTGGCCTTAAATGGTCAGATCGCTCAGGCCATCAGTGCCCTGAGCCAGGCCAGTGCCCAGGTGCCGCTGGGGAGCCTGAAACAGGCGCGTTATGATGCGCGCATCGATCAGTTGCGCCAGTTGCAGCAACGCTTTAAGCAATATCAGAAAGGATAAGCAGTATGGTGACGCTTTATCATAATCCCCGTTGCAGTAAGAGTCGGGAAACTCTGGCACTGCTGGAGCAGCGTGGCATCCAGCCGGTGATTGTGCGCTATCTGGAGACGCCGCCCGACAAAGCGACGTTGCAGATTCTGCTGCAGAAACTGGGCATGGAGAGCGCGCGTCAGTTGATGCGCCGCAACGAACCGACCTATACCGCCCTGGCGCTGGATCAGGCAGCGTTAAGCGAAAGCGCTTTGCTGGACGCGATGGTGGAAAATCCCATTCTGATTGAGCGGCCCATTGTGATCAATGGCGATCGGGCCCGCTTAGGCCGTCCGCCCGAGGCGGTACTGGCGATTCTTTAAAGTCCAAGCGTTTCTTTAACAAACGGGATCGTGAGTTTGCGTTGCGCACTGATAGAGGCGCTGTCCAGACGATCCAGCGTATCAAACAGCGTGCGCATCTCCCGATCCAGCCGCTTCAGTAAAAACCGGCCGACGTCTTCAGGCAGTTCGAACCCACGCAGTCCGGCGCGAAGCTGTAAAGCCTGTAACTTATCTTCATCGGAGAGCGGCTGCAGACGGTAGATTTGCCCCCAGTCGAGCCGTGATGCCAGATCGGGTAAATGCAGGTTCAGCTGACGCGGGGGACGATCGCCGGTAATAAAGAGCCGGGTATTACCGGTTTCCAGGATGCGGTTATAGAGATTAAAAATCGCCATTTCCCAGGCTTCTTCTCCCGCGATGCATTCGATATTGTCGATGCAAACCAGCGGCAGTTGTTCCATGCCGTCCAACACCTCTGGAACAAACCAGGTGCGCTTATCCAGCGGTACATAGCCCACGGCTTCACCACGCGCGGACATTTCAGCGCAGGCAGCGTGCAGCAGATGGCTGCGCCCTCCTCCTTCGCGCGACCAGAAGTAGAGATAGCTGCCATGTTGTTGGCTTAGCGCCCCCTTGATCGCAGCGATCAGCGAGGGGTTTTCCCCCGGCCAGAAGCTGGCAAAGGTTTCGTTGTCAGGTAGATAGAGTGGCAATGACAATTGTGCCGGCGTGTTCAGAAGCACCTCAGCAAGCGAACAGGCAAAAATCGGGGGCAGTCTATCATAGTTTTTGCGAAGAGATGAATCGGGCGTCCCTGCCCGCGTCTTCAGGGCTTCATCATGACGATGTGTCGCGTGTCTCTTCTGCATCAAGCACCACTTCTTCCGGGCGCAGCAGGGAAATGACGCGGAAAATCAACGCCAGCGCAACGCCAACCAGCGTCGCCAGCGCCATCCCTTTCAGCTCGGCGGCACCGATGTGCACTTTCGCGCCGCTGACGCCAATGATCAGGATCACGGAGGTCAGAATCAGGTTTTGCGCTTTGTTGTAGTCCACTTTAGATTCGATCAGGACACGAATACCGGAGGCACCGATGACGCCGTACAGCAGCAAGGAGACGCCGCCCATGACCGGCACCGGGATCGCCTGTATAGCCGCTGCCAGTTTACCCACGCAGGAGAGCAAAATCGCGAAAATGGCCGCGCCGCCAATCACCCAGGTGCTGTACACGCGGGTAATGGCCATTACGCCGATGTTTTCACCATAGGTGGTGTTTGGCGTGGATCCAAAGAAACCCGAAATGATGGTCGATAAACCGTTGGCGAACATGGAACGATGCAGGCCGGGATCACGGACCAGATCACGCTTAACAATATTGGCCGTGACCACAAGGTGGCCCACATGTTCGGCGATCACCACCAGCGCGGCGGGCAGGATCGTTAACATCGCCACCCATTCAAAACGCGGCGTATAAAACGTCGGTAATGCAAACCACGGCGCACTTTCCACGCCGCGCCAGTCCACAATGCCCATAAAAGCGGAAAGCGCGTAGCCCACCAGCACGCCGATCAAAATCGGGATAATGGCCATAAAGCCACGAAATAACACCGAGCCAAAAACGGTGACGGCCAGGGTGACCAGCGAAATCAGCACGGTTGTCCCGTCAGGCGCATGACCTTCAGCAGGGAGCAGGCCCGCCATGTTTGCTGCGACGCCCGCCAGTTCCAGACCAATGACCGCCACGATAGCGCCCATTGCAGCAGGCGGAAACATCACATCCAGCCAGCCGGTACCGGCTTTTTTGACGATCAACGCGACCAGACAGAACAGCACGCCGCAGAGAATAAATCCCCCCAGCGCCACTTCGTAACCCAGCGGCAGCAGGAGTAAAACAGGTGAAATAAAGGCAAAACTGGATCCCAGATAAGCGGGGATCTTGCCTTTACAGATAAACAGATACAGCAGCGTCCCGACACCGTTAAACAGCAGTACCGTAGCCGGGTTGATATGAAAGAGGATGGGTACCAGCACCGTTGCGCCGAACATGGCGAACAGATGTTGCAGGCTGAGCGGAATCGTTTGCAGTAATGGCGGCCGTTCGCTAACGCCGATAGCGCGACGAGTCATTAAAAGTCCCCTTGAGTTGATAGTCTGTTTTTGGTCAAAAAAAAGCCGACTCTCTGGTCGGCTGATGAAGGTTATTGGCTGTTGCGAAAAAAAGCGGCTCGGCCTGCGCCTGCAGGCTGACAGCAAGGTGCTGCATGAAGCCGCCTGAACAGGTCACTATTTGGTGCCGAAAATCTTATCGCCCGCGTCACCCAGGCCCGGAATGATGTAACCCTTGTCGTTCAGGCCCTGGTCCACGGAGGCGGTGTACAGCTCCACGTCCGGGTGCGCTTTCTCCAGTGCGGCAATGCCTTCTGGCGCAGCGACCAGCACCAGCACTTTAATGCTGCTGCAGCCGGCTTTTTTCAGGAGATCGATAGTGGCGATCATGGAGCCGCCCGTCGCCAGCATCGGATCGACCACCAGCGCCAGGCGCTCTTCAATGTTGGACACCAGCTTCTGGAAATAAGGTACAGGCTCCAGCGTTTCTTCGTCACGGTACACGCCTACCACGCTGATGCGCGCGCTGGGCACGTGCTCCAGTACGCCTTCCATCATGCCCAGGCCGGCACGCAGGATGGGCACAACGGTGATTTTTTTGCCTTTAATTTGATCAACCTGAACCGGGCCATTCCAGCCCTCAATGGTGACCTTTTCGGTTTCCAGATCGGCCGTGGCTTCATAGGTCAGCAGACTGCCCACTTCAGAGGCCAGCTCACGGAAACGCTTCGTACTGATATCATGCTCACGCATCAGTCCCAGTTTATGTTTGACCAGCGGGTGTTTAACTTCCACGATCTTCATTGTTGTTCTCCCGGAGTGAGTTGAGCTAAAAAAAAATCGCGGGATTATACCGCCTTTTTAACATCGCGCCACATGTGCTTGCGCAATCCACCGCATAAAATAAGGATTGATGAAAATTGTCGGGGACGCAATCTGAGACTCGCAAACGTTTGCCTGCGCTGATAGAATTGCCGCGCTTTATATTAAACCACCAACCGCAACTCGCGTGGGGACCTCGCAGTGACCGATAAGACCTCTCTCAGCTACAAAGACGCCGGTGTTGATATTGATGCTGGTAACGCTCTGGTTGACCGTATTAAAGGCGTAGTGAAAAAGACGCGTCGCCCGGAAGTCATGGGTGGACTAGGCGGCTTCGGTGCGCTTTGTGCGCTGCCGCAAAAATACCGTGAGCCTGTGCTGGTCTCCGGCACCGATGGCGTGGGCACCAAGCTGCGTCTGGCGATGGATCTCAAACGTCACGATGCCATTGGTATCGATCTGGTTGCTATGTGTGTTAACGACCTGGTGGTACAGGGCGCGGAGCCTCTCTTCTTCCTGGATTACTACGCGACCGGTAAGCTGGATGTGGACACCGCATCGGCGGTCATCACCGGTATCGCCGAAGGTTGTCTGCAGTCAGGCTGTGCGCTGGTGGGCGGCGAAACCGCTGAAATGCCGGGCATGTATCATGGCGAAGATTACGATGTCGCGGGCTTTTGCGTCGGTGTGGTTGAAAAGTCAGAAATCATTGACGGTAGCAAGGTTCAGGACGGTGATGTGCTGATCGCCCTGGGCTCAAGCGGCCCGCACTCAAATGGCTATTCCCTGGTGCGTAAGATTCTGGAAGTCAGCGGCACCGATCCGTTGGTTGAGCAACTGGAAGGCAAACCGCTGGCCGATCACTTACTGGCGCCGACGCGCATTTACGTCAAAAACATCCTCAGCCTGATTGAGCAGGTGGATGTGCACGCGATTGCTCACCTCACCGGTGGCGGTTTCTGGGAAAACATTCCGCGTGTCCTGCCCGACAATACTCAGGCGGTGATTGACGAGAAAAGCTGGCAGTGGCCTGCCGTGTTCGGCTGGATGCAGCAGGCGGGCAATGTCAGCCGTCATGAGATGTATCGCACCTTCAACTGCGGCGTGGGCATGATCATCGCGCTGAGCCCGGCTGACGCGGATAAGGCCGTTGACCTGATGCGTGCTGCCGGTGAAAACGCCTGGAAAATTGGTGTGATTAACGCCTCAGACTCGGAAGAGCGTGTGGTTATTCATTCATGAAAAAGCTGGTTGTACTGATTTCGGGTAACGGAAGTAACCTTCAGTCCATCCTCGACGCCTGTGCAAACGGGCGTATTCACGGCAGCGTCGCTGCCGTGTTCAGTAACAAAGCCTCCGCCTATGGTTTAGTTCGCGCGCAGGAGGCCGGGATCCCGGCAAAAGCGCTGGATGCACGTGACTTTAACGATCGCGACAGTTTTGATCGGCAGCTGATGCGTGAGATCGATGCGTATGCACCGGATCTGGTGGTGCTGGCGGGTTATATGCGCATTCTGAGTCCGGGCTTCGTGGCGCATTACTCTGACCGTCTGCTGAACATTCACCCGTCGCTGCTGCCGAAATATCCCGGTCTGCATACGCACCGCCAGGCGCTGGAAAACGGCGATAAGGAGCACGGTACATCCGTGCACTTCGTGACCGATGAACTGGATGGTGGCCCGGTCATTTTGCAGGCCAGGGTGCCGGTGTTTGCTGAAGACAGCGAGGCCGAGATTACCGAACGCGTTCAGCATCAGGAACATGCCATCTACCCACTGGTAATTAACTGGTTTACCGAAGGCCGACTGACCATGCGTGAGGGAAAAGCCTGGCTGGATGGTCATCCCTTACCCGCTCAGGGCTACGCCCACGATTAATGCTCAGGGAGCCAGGCTCCCTGCCCTTTCAACCGTAACGCCCGGTGATGTAATCTTCTGTCCGGCGCACCTGTGGTGTGGTGAAAATCCTGTCTGTGGTGTCAAACTCCACCAGCGATCCCTGATGCATAAAGGCTGTGTAATCCGACACGCGTGAAGCCTGCTGCATGTTGTGGGTGACCAGCACCAGCGTGAAATGCTGCCTGAGCGTACTCATCAGTTCTTCGATCACCAGGGTAGAAATCGGGTCCAGCGCGGATGTTGGCTCATCAAGTAACAGGACGTCCGGCTCAATCGCAATAGCGCGGGCGATAACCAGCCTTTGTTGTTGCCCCGTGGAAAGCGTCAGCGCATTCTGTGCCAGCTGATCTTTCACCTCGCCCCACAGCGCCGCCGCCCGGAGTGCCCGTTCACAGGCTTCATTCAGTACGCGCTTATCGCGCACCCCTTGCAGCCGCAGTCCGTACACCACATTTTCGTAAACCGATTTGGGAAACGGATTGGGCCGCTGAAACACCATCCCGACTCGGCGACGCAGCGCAGAGACATCCTGAGCAGGTCGCATAATCGACTGCTGATCCAGCAGAATGTCCCCTTCGATGCGGCAGCGATCAATCACGTCGTTCATACGATTAAAGCAGCGTAGCAGCGTTGATTTGCCACAGCCGGACGGGCCAATCAATGCGGTGATGCGATTTTTGGGCAGTTGCAGCGAGATATCCTGAAGCACCTGGCGCTCACCGTACCAGAGCGACAGATGATCAACGGTTAGCGCAATATCAGTTTCGGGCATCATAGTCATCGTCAGTTATTGAGTCATCAGGCGATAGCGTTCACGCAGGCGGTGACGCAGGCCCATAGCTAACAGGTTCAGCAACAGAATAATGAGCACCAGAAGCAGCGCCGTGGCGAAAACCAGCGGCCGGTCGGCTTCGGTATTAGGGCTCTGAAAGGCGAGATCATAGATCTGAAAGCCCAGATGCATAAATTTTCTGTCGAGGTGCAGGTAGGGAAACACCGCATCTATCGGCAGTTCCGGCACCATTTTAACCACGCCCACCAGCATCAGAGGCGCGGTCTCGCCTGCGGCACGTGCCACGGCCAGAATCAGTCCGGTTAACATGGCCGGAACGGCCATAGGCAATACCACGTTCCAGAGCGTTTCGGCCTGGGTCGCCCCCAGCGCCAGCGAGCCCTGCCGAAGACTGTCGGGAATGCGGGAAAGCCCTTCTTCCGTCGCGACAATCACCACCGGCAAGGTCAGCAGGGCCAGTGTCAGCGACGCCCACAGCAAACCGGGCGTACCAAATGTCGGGGCGGGCAAGGTGCTGCTGTAAAACAGTTGGTCCACCGTGCCGCCCACCAGCCAGACAAAAAAGCCCAGCCCAAATACGCCATAAACAATCGAGGGCACGCCCGCCAGGTTGACCACGGCGATGCGTACCAGACGGGTCAACGCGTTGCGTTCCGCATATTCATGTAGCCACAGCGCCGCGATAACGCCCAGCGGCATCACAACCACAGACATCAGCAGCACCATGAGCACCGTGCCAAATATCGCCGGAAACACGCCAAACTCGCTTTCCCCTTCGGCAGGCGAATCGCTAATAAAGCGCCACACCTGCTGGCAGAAATGCCCCATTTTTTGCATCAGGCTCATCGCGTTAGGTTGCCAGGCTTCCACAATCTGCGACAGAGGAATGCGGTGATCAGTGCCGTTCACATCGCGCAGAATCAGCGCATCACGCTGGCTTTCCGCTTGCAGACTGTTCAGCCTGTCATTGAGCTGAAGAAGGCGGCGTTGCAGCGCCGCCTGGTTGGCCTCATATTCTGACTGCGCCTGCAAATCGAACTGCTTTGCCGCGCGCTGATGCTCAGCCTGATCGTCCAACTGGTCCAGTTGTTCATTCAACCGGGCAATATCGACCCGACGCATCTCGCTGGCCTGCTGCTCGATAAGCTTTACCTGTTCAAGGCGCTGTTGCAGAAGCGCCATAATGTCTTTTGCCGTAAGAACATCATTCTCTTCCCGCAGGCCGACAAACCAGCCATAGGCATTCCCCTGACTGCGGCGCTGCAGCACCATCACGTCGTCCGGCTGGCTGACAATCGGTGCCTGCTGACTCAGCACCGCCCGAAAGTCAGGAGCGGCCCAGTCCCGGTTGCCTGTCTTAATCAGATAGCGATGTACGTCGCCCGGTTTGCCGTCTGACGCGGCGGCAGGCGCCGGATAATGCGATTGCCGCTCAAGCGTTTCGCCCAGTACACGGGTTTTGCTGCCATCAGGCAGTGTGAACTGATAGAGATCGACGCGATGGGGCCAGAACGCGCGCAGCCCCTGCCATCCCAGCAGCGCGATCAACAGGGTAAAGGCCAGTAAACAGACCGTCACGGCACCCGCCGTAAGCCAACGCCAGCGATCGTTTTGTCGTATCGACTTCATGCCTGCTCCTTATACTGGCTAAAACGCAGGCGCAGACGCTGGCGGATAAGCTCGGCAACCGTATTGATCATCAACGTGAAGACCAGCAGCACCAGCGCACTTAAAAACAGAATCCGGTAATGTGCGCTGCCAACGGCCGCCTCAGGCATTTCAATCGCGATATTGGCTGACAGCGTGCGCAGGCCACTGAACAGGCCGCCTTCAGTTTGCGGCGTGTTCCCGGTGGCCATTAAGAGAATCATGGTTTCGCCTACGGCCCGTCCGAAACCAATCATCAGCGCGGCAAAAATGCCGGCCGACGCTCCCGGCAGCACGACCCGCGTCAGCGTTTGCCACGGCGTGGCGCCCAGCGCCAGTGAGCCCTGCCCCAGCGACGCCGGAACGCTGAACAGCGCATCTTCCGCCAGCGTAAAAATCATCGGCACCAGCGCAAACCCCATCGCCAGCGCCGCTATCAGCAGATTACGCTGCGCGTAATGCGGCAGCCAGTCACCGGCATCCGGCACGATAAGCGTGGGTAGCCAGAGCGTTAACGCCGCGACAATAAGCAGCACGGGCAGCAGCAGGATAACCTCATGGCCCGGCTGCCGCCAGCGGGCCGGTAAGCGGCGGGCCAGAATACCGCAGCCAAGCAGACTGCCCGCCAGCGTGACCGGCAGCAACAGAATTCCTGTTAATGCCTGACCGACATGGGGCGCTAACCATAATCCGGCAATCAGCCCAATCACCACACTGGGCAGCGCCCCCATCATCTCTATCGCAGGCTTCACCCAACGACGTAAACCCGGTGCCATAAACCAGGCGGTGTACATCGCAGCAGCCAGGGCAAGCGGCGTGGCAAAAAGCAGCGCCATACTGGCCGCTTTCAGCGTGCCCACCACCATCGGAATTAAACTGAACTTCGCCTGATAGCTGTCTCCGGCATTGGTGGACTGCCAGACCCAGTCGGCTTTGGGATAGTTTTCATACCAGATTTTTTGCCAGAAGTTACGCCAGGTCACATCCGGCCAGGGATTGGTCAGTTTAAGGGTTTCCCAACCTGACGATCGCTCCAGCAACAGGCTGTCACCCTGCGGCGAAAACTGCGCCTGCAGGATGCCGGGTGCTAACTGGTGTTGCAGAATGGGCCCATCCTGTTTGCTGGCAAAGACCTTAAGCAGGCCGGTTTGATCAAAGGTAGCGAAAACCCGGCGCTGCGCCTCACTGACGATCAGACCCTGTCCGGCGCTGTGTGCGAACGTGCGGATGGCGTGCAGGCGCAGGCCGTTATCGCCAGCAATGGAAAACCATTGCGTAATACCGTGACTGTCCTGAATTAGCAGCGTTTGGCCTCCGGCCAGTAACTGCATATGTTGGGGCGCTTCCGGCAGCATCTGCGTTTCCCGCAGCCAGGCCCGCCCGTCATCGATTTGCCAGACCCGTAGCAGGCGGCCTTCGGTGGTGTACAGCAGGTCGCCTTTAGGCGAAAGCACCAGATGCGCAGGCTGCAGACCCGGCAGTTGGATGAGCGCAGCCTGGCGGTTAGTTTCCAGCGTTAACAGACTGACGCCCGCGTCAGTGAGCGCTGCAATCCGCCATTGATCGGGACGAAGTGTGGCGACAGCCATTTCTTTTACGTCGCCCTGGGGCAGACGAAAGCCGCTATCGCCCAACGGAAAATGCCA
Organism: Pantoea sp. BR_17; assembly: GCF_041955125.1. Lineage (NCBI taxonomy): Bacteria > Pseudomonadati > Pseudomonadota > Gammaproteobacteria > Enterobacterales > Erwiniaceae > Pantoea > Pantoea sp. BR_17. Next base: position 87,764 of record NZ_JAVAXT010000005.1, read on the forward strand.
CTCGCCTTCGCCTTTGCTTATCACCGGCTGCAACAGGGTTAAACTGCCCTGTGCGTTGAGCAGCACCATATTGCCATCGGCGCTCGTTACCACCTGTTGCGGCGCGGGCGTCAGCATCAGCGCGGGCTCAGGCGGTTGGCCATTCAGCGGTATAAATCGTGCCTTGCCATCACGACTGATACGCCAGCCAACGCTGCCTTTATTACCAATGGCCAGTGCGGGCGATGCATCCCAGAGCCGCTGATGACTGAGACTGTGCACACCCGGTGCGCTAAACAACGGCAGGACCACCCAGAGCAACCAAAAGAACAGCAGCATCATCAGTAACAGAATAGCGACCCCGCAGCACGTGACGAGGCGCCGCGTATAACGGTCAATAGCACGACGTCGGCGATCGCTAAACTGGACGGGAATATGGTTTACGCTCATGCGGCCCTGATTATGCGGCGAAAATGAGTCGCTATGTTGCCCGTAGCGGCTTGATAAGACAACTTTTGCTGTTGGACAAGCCTGCCATACTCTCGCCATAATGCTGATGGATACTGTAGCGTCGTCAGTCCTGCAACCGTCATACGGAGTGAGAATGGGTCAGGTAAAGCTTTATATTGAAAAAGAAATGAGCTGGTTGTGCTTTAACGAACGTGTTTTGCAGGAAGCGGCAGACAAAAGTAATCCGCTGATTGAACGTATGCGTTTCTTAGGTATTTACTCAAATAACCTCGACGAATTTTACAAGGTCCGGTTTGCCGACCTGAAACGACGCATCCTGATTGGCGAAGAGCAAGGCTCCGCCAGCACACCGCGCCACCTGTTGAAGAAGATTCAGCAGCGCGTCCTGAAATCGGATCAGGAATTTGATGCGCTCTACAACGACCTGTTGCTGGAAATGGCGCGCAATCAAATCTTTCTGATTAACGAACGTCAGCTTTCACCTAATCAGCAAAGCTGGCTGCGTCACTACTTTAAGCATGAACTGCGTCAGCACATCACGCCGATCCTGATTACCCATGAAACCGACCTGACGGAGTTTCTGAAAGACGATTACACCTATCTGGCGGTCGAGATCATTCGCGGCAGCGATATTCAGTACGCGTTGCTGGAAATCCCGTCAGACAAGGTCCCGCGTTTTATTAACCTGCCCGCGGAGCCGCCGCGCCGCCGCAAGCCTATGATCCTGTTAGATAATATCCTGCGCTACTGCCTGGATGATATTTTCAAAGGTTTCTACGATTACGACACGCTGAACGCCTATTCAATGAAAATGACGCGCGATGCGGAGTACGATCTGGTCACCGAAATGGAGTCCAGCCTGCTGGAACTGATGTCCTCCAGCCTGAAACAGCGTCTGACGGCAGAACCTGTGCGTTTTGTCTATCAGCGCGATATGCCGGATTCTATGGTGGCGCTGCTGTGCGACAAGCTGTCGATTTCCAACTACGACTCCGTGCTGGCAGGCGGACGCTATCACAACTTCAAAGACTTTATCGGGTTTCCTAACGTCGGAAAAAACAACCTGATTAACCGTCCGATGCCGCAGATTCGCCACATTGGTTTTGACGGCTTCCGCAACGGTTTTGACGCCATTCGTAATCGCGACGTCCTGCTTTATTATCCGTATCACACGTTCGAGCATGTGCTGGAACTGCTACGCCAGGCATCATTCGACCCCAGCGTGCTGGCGATTAAAATTAATATTTACCGCGTCGCCAAGCATTCCCGCATCATGGATGCGATGATTCACGCCGCCTATAACGGTAAGAAAGTGACGGTGGTCGTCGAACTTCAGGCGCGTTTCGATGAAGAAGCCAACATTTACTGGGCTAAGCGCCTGACAGAAGCCGGTGTTCACGTTATTTTCTCGGCGCCTGGCCTGAAAATTCACGCCAAACTGTTCCTGATTTCCCGTCGTGAAGGCGAAGAAATCGTGCGCTATGCCCACATCGGCACCGGTAACTTTAATGAGAAAACCGCGCGTCTGTACACGGACTACTCGCTGCTGACCGCCGATGCGCGGATCACCAATGAAGTGCGCCGGGTCTTTAACTTTATCGAAAACCCGTACCGCCCGGTGACGTTTGATCACCTGATGGTTTCTCCGCAAAACTCACGTCGGATGCTGTATGATTTGATCGATAACGAGATTGCGAATGCCCAACAAAAGCGCCCCAGTGGCATAACTCTTAAAATTAACAACCTGGTGGACAAAGGGCTGGTAGACAGGCTTTATACGGCCTCCAGCGTTGGCGTAAATGTTAATTTACTGGTTCGTGGGATGTGCTCATTGATTCCGGACTTGCCTGGGATCAGTGAAAATATTCGTGTGATCAGTATCGTTGATCGCTTCCTGGAACATGACCGCGTTTATATCTTTGAAAACGGTGGAGACAAGAAAGTGTTTCTCTCCTCGGCTGACTGGATGACGCGTAACATTGATTACCGTATCGAAGTGGCCGTGGCTATCCTGGATCCACAAATAAAGCAGCGCATTCTGGACATCATTGCCATTCAGCTCAGCGACACGGTTAAAGCGCGCGTCGTGGATAAAGAGCTGAGTAACCAATACGTTCAGCGCGGCAATCGTCGTAAGGTGCGGTCGCAAATGGCGATTTACGAATACATTAAGAAGCTGGAACAACCTGAATAACGCCTATGCCAATATCCCAAAAAAGTACGCCGAAACCTCAAGAGTTTGCGGCCATCGATCTCGGTTCAAACAGTTTCCACATGGTCATTGCCCGTGTGGTGGATGGGGCTTTGCAGGTATTGGGGCGACTGAAGCAGCGCGTGCATCTTGCTGATGGCCTGGATGCCAAAAATTACCTGAGCGAAGACGCCATGGAGCGCGGTCTGAACTGCCTGGCACTGTTTGCCGAACGCCTGCAGGGCTTTAATGCCAGCAACGTGACGATTGTCGGCACACATACGCTGCGTCAGGCGGTTAACGCTGAGACGTTTTTACAGCGCGCGGCAGAGGTCATTCCTTATCCAATAGAGGTGATTTCCGGTCACGAAGAAGCGCGCCTGATCTTTATGGGCGTCGAACATACGCAACCGGAAAAAGGACGCAAGCTGGTGATTGATATCGGTGGCGGCTCGACAGAGCTCGTCATCGGTGAAGATTTTGAGCCTCAGTTGGTCGAAAGCCGCCGCATGGGCTGCGTCAGCTTTGCCCAGCTTTACTTCCCTGGCGGCGAAATCAGCGTTGAAAACTTCCGTCGCGCCCGGCTGGCCGCCACGCAGAAGCTGGAAACCCTGGCGTGGCAATATCGTCTGCACGGCTGGCAATATGCCCTTGGTGCTTCCGGCACCATCAAAGCGGCCTGCGAAGTGCTGCTGGCGATGGGCGAGAAAGAGAAGCTGATTACGCCAGAGCGACTGACAAAGCTTTATGATGAAGTGATCAAGCATAAATCGTTCGCTGCGCTGAGTCTGCCAGGCCTGTCTGAAGAGCGCAAAAGCGTATTTGTTCCGGGGCTGGCGATTCTTTGCGGCGTGTTTGATGCGCTGGCGATTCGTGAACTGACCCTGAGCGATGGCGCGCTGCGTGAAGGCGTACTTTATGAGATGGAAGGCCGTTTCCGCCATCGGGATATTCGCAGCCGCACCGCTCAGAGCCTGGCGAATCACTATGCCATCGACAGCGACCAGGCGCGTCGAGTGCTGGAAACCACCGAGCAGCTCTATCTGCAATGGCGCGACCAGAATCCCAAACTCGCGAATCCTCAGCTGGCGGCGCTATTGAAATGGGCGGCGATGCTGCACGAAGTCGGCTTGACGATCAACCACAGCGGCATGCAACGCCACTCAGCCTATATTTTGCAGAACACCAACCTGCCGGGGTTCAACCAGGATCAGCAGATGCTGCTGGCAGCACTGGTCAGATTCCACCGTAAAGCCGTCAAAGTGGATGAACTGCCTCGCGTCACGCTGTTTAAGAAAAAACAGTTTCTGCCGCTGATATTCCTGCTGCGCCTTGGCACCTTACTGAACAACCAGCGCCAGGCGACTACACGTCCTGACGCGTTAACGCTGACCTGTGATGAGGGCCACTGGACGCTTACCTTCCCGGCGGGCTATTTCAGTCAAAATAACCTGGTCCAGCTCGATCTGGAGCGTGAGCAAAACTACTGGAATGAGGTCACCGGCTGGAAGCTGATTCTGGCAGAAGCCTGATTGTGCGGGCACTTGCTGCCCGCATTACCGAACGGATAATCATGACATTGCGAACCGATAACTATTTTTCAGAAACCTATGGCTTAACCCCTGTGCACTCGGAGGTGGCCGAGGCGCTGCCTAAACTGACACCAGGAAAAGCGCTTGATCTGGGGTGCGGAAGCGGACGTAATACGCTGTTCCTTAACCAACATGGTTTTGACGTGACGGCCTGGGATCACAATCCCGCCAGTCTGGAACGGCTCAATCAGATCATCGCCGCTGAAGGGCTGACCGGCATTCATACGGCGCTGCAGGATTTAAATCAGGTGCGTTTTAACGGGGCCTGGCAGGTGGTCATCTCGACGGTGGTCATGATGTTTTTGCAACCGGCCACCATTCCCCAGCTCATCGCGGATATGCAAGCCTGTACCGTGAAAAATGGCTTTAACCTGATTGTGGCCGCGATGAATACCGAGGATGCGCCCTGTCCGTCTGACTTCCCTTTCGCGTTTAAGTCCGGTGAGTTAAGCCATTACTACCGCAACTGGCACATTGTGAAATACAACGAAAACTGGGGACAGCTTCATCGCAAAGATGAAAACGGCAACCGGATTAACTGCCGTTTTGCGACCCTGCTGGCCCAGAAAGCCAGCTATTGATCCGTTGTATTTTTTTTAAACAGCGGTTGATTTACCCGGGCGACTGTGACTAAATATTGCTGTCGCCCGGTCCGGGTTATTACAGGAATTTCTTTGCGTGAACAGCGCCCTTTCTCCCCGAAGACGTAAAAAAAGCGTCAGTATGACGCGGGTTGTTTTACTCATCAGTTTTATCATTCTGTTTAGCCGTCTCGTTTTTATCCTGCCTGCGGCCTTCGAGCATCATCAGCAAAAGCAAACTGAATCCGCGCCTGCTATCCCGACGCTTTCCAGCAGTCGTTAATCCCTTACAGGCTTTTCGCTGACACATCCGCGCGCATTCCCGCCTGCGGGACGATTTTTTGCCTCCCTTTTTCAGTCAAAACGCTACACTTCGTGCAGGTGCTTTCAGACTAAAGGGATGCAATGTGTCTGCCTCACACACTCAACGTTTAAATGAAATTCGTCATCGTATTCTGACGCTGCTGCTCAATGAGCAGGGTCTCAGCGAGACACTACGGAATAAAGCCGGTCATCTCTCGCCTGAGCAGCAACGTGAAAATGTGATACATCGGGAAATTCTGCAACAAGACATCGACCAGCTCCATGCGGCTGACCTGGCCGACATCCTTGAAGCGTTGCCTGAAGAAGCCCGCCTGGCGCTCTGGAGCCTGGTGCCGCCGGAAAAACGCGGCCATGTGCTGGTTGAAGCGTCAGAAACCGTCTGGGACAGCCTGACCGACGAGATGAGCGACCGCGATATTCTCCAGGCTATCGCGCCGCTGGATATTGACGACCAGGCCTGGCTGGTGCGCTATCTGCCGCGCGGCCTCACCGGGCGCTTACTGACCTCCCTGGAGCCCAAACTACGGGCGCGTATTCTGAGCGTGATGAAGTTTGACCGCGATCGCGTGGGTCGGGTGATGGACTTCAATATCCTCACTGTACGCGAGGACGTCACGCTGGCGACCGTGCAACGGTTTTTGCGCAAAGGCAAAAGCATGCCCGACGGCACGGACAAAATCTTCATTACCAATGAACAGAATCAGCTGCTCGGCGAACTGCTGTTGACGGATATCCTGCTGAATAAACCCAAAACCCTCGTGAGCGAGGTGATGAATCCCCATCCCACCACCTTTCAGCTGGACGATAAAGCCGAAGACGCCGCCAGTGCCTTTGAACGCTATAACCTGATTTCCGCAGCGGTGACGGACGCCCAGGGCAAGCTCATTGGCCGTATCACGATTGAAGATGTGGTCGACCTGGTAAACAAAGAAAATGAAAGCAACATCCGCAAAATGGGCGGGATCAGCCAGGAAGAGGATGTCTTTGCTCCGGTCCGTAAGTCGGTGCGAAATCGCTGGGCCTGGCTGGCCATCAACCTCTGCACAGCCTTTATCGCTTCCCGCGTGATTGGGCTGTTTGAGGGCACTATCTCACAGATTGTCGCGCTTGCGACTTTAATGCCGATTATCGCCGGCATCGGCGGCAATACCGGTAACCAGACCATTACCATGATTGTCCGCGCCCTGGCGCTGCATCAGGTTGAACCGGGCAACTTCTCGTTTCTGTTTAAGCGAGAAATTGGCGTCGCCCTGATTAACGGCCTGTTCTGGGGCGGGATTATGGGTGCCATCACCTGGCTCATGTACAGCAATATGGCACTGGGCGGCGTGATGATGCTGGCGATGGTGCTGAATCTTTTGCTGGCGGCCATCATGGGCGTGATGGTGCCGCTGGTAATGACCAAAATGAAACGCGATCCCGCCGTGGGCTCCAGCGTTCTGATTACGGCCATTACCGATACCGGTGGCTTTTTTATTTTCCTGGGCCTGGCGACGCTTTTCCTGTTGCCGCACTAGGGCTTAGTTTTTTGGTAACCGTAGCGCTGCACGGAACCCAACACGTTAAGCCGACGGGTTACCTGCGCCAGTTCGCAGGTGACCGCGGGTAGCTGGTAGTGATTGCGCTGCCCCAGCCACTCCAGCACGTCGGCTAAATGCCAGATAGCAGTTTTGCCATCATGCACCGGCAGTGGAAACTGTTTGCTGTGCGTCAGCATCAGTTTGCGCATATTTTGACGCGACACGCCAATAAGGTCAGCCACATCGGTTAAGCCGACAAAGTCCGGTGCCGCTTCGATCATGACCGCGCCAGGAATGGCAACCTGAACATCCCGGATCGCACTGTCGATCGCATCGCTGGCCGACATCGCCTGGCGGGTAAACTCCAGCGCCAGCTTGCCAGCGGTTCCCGCGCCCACCAGCGCATCATCGCATCCTGCCTCGGCCAGTTTTTCCAGTAGTGTATCAATGGATGCTGGCGTTTCAGGCAGTTCAAACCGCAAGGTGAAACAGTATTCCGTCATGTTAATGCCCTCGCTTGCGTTTTTTTATCTCACTACAGTTATCTACGACGCGCCGCAATGCTTTTGCATGGTTCGTCGCGCTTTTTGGTGTGTGCCAGATACAGGTCAGACAAAATTCCCCACACCGGCATGTCTCAAGATTTGAGGGGCAATACAGCTTTCCCCATGCATGATGACCGGAGGCAATAACCCGCCATCCGTAAGATTCTGCGTAACGTAATGCTGCCTCAATCTCTTTATTCGGGTGCCGCTTTCTGTCCACCATGGCGCGTAGCATTCCTTATATTTTCACGGTTGTCAACTGACAACCTTGCGGTATTTTTGTGATGTGCGGACAGGATGCGAGCAGTCGGACGGCAGGTAAAACGGGTTGTGTCTAAAATGGAAAAGGCCGCGCAAAAAATGCGAGGCTGCGATGCCAGACATAACCATCAGAAAACAACGGAGGAAATATGTTTAACCCTGATGACCTGGTTCAGTCGAAAACGGGCGGTCCTAAAATGGTCGTGCTGCGTGCAGAAGGCGACACGCTTTGGTGCGCGCGCGTAGATGATGCCAGCAAAAAGGAAATTGAAATTAAAGCAGACAGCGTGAATCTTTATCACGAAGATGGCGATTTCGGCGTCTGCTGACCGGCCGGGACGCGCTAACCTGTGGGCCGTTAGCGCGTCAGGGCAGACAAGGGCAGGACGTCAATGCGCCCGACACCTCACCCTGGCCGGCAATCAGGGATGATCATGTTGCAGGTTGTTATGCCCTACACCGCCGATAAAAGGCAGGCGCAGCTGAAACGGCGCAAATCCGACGCCAGCACTCAGCCCTAACAGATTAAACTCCACGCCCTCTTGCACGCCGATCGTTACGCCCGCCACGCCAAGCAGGGACAGTTGAACCCCGCGCCCTGAAGGCGGTAAGCCAACCGGACGCCATAATGGCCGATAGTCTTTCCCCAGAGCGTTAGCAGGCAGATTCAGTTTCAGCGCGGGCACGTTGCGCCCAATGTGCGCCATAAAAGTATTACTGTTCGGTCCGGGCCAGGCATGATAGGTCGTGGGCCAGGGATAGGTTTTGATGGCGGCTTCAATCTGCGGAATCAGGTTCTGCGCTTCAGGGCCACGGTGCTCCACCAGCAAACGCGGTTTTGCACCGTACCAGTAACCATCAGGCAAAGAGGCATTGCGCCTTACCTTATCGCCACTGCCCCAACTGATGACTTCATAACGCGTATAGCGGGTTTCACCTGCGCGTTTAAAAATAATCCACGGATGCACCGCAACGGCACCCTTCCAGCCATAGGTCGGTGCGGCATAAACCTGAATGATGGCCTGACTGGCGTTAACATGCGGATCGGGAGCGAGCCCTGCCGAATCCCGCCGGGCAGTCGCCCAGCCGCCCTGATTCAGGGCATCAGCGCCGCGCGTCGCCTGCGCCAGACTGGCCGCGAGCGACAGCACAATGACGGTAAGAAAGCAGAGACAAAAAATTTTCAGGGTCAGCATGAGGGTTCCCGGGGATCAGAGACAGGCTGTTATAGTGCAATAAAGCACCGGCTTTGACTTCACTTCGCCTGCGGCGGCATGACACGTTAGCTGCCCCTGGCACGGTCATGTGAATACAGTTGCCCAAAGAAGGCTGCGGTGCGTAGCATCATGAGCATCGCCCCCAGCGGCAGGCTATACAGACTGAACCAGCCTGAAACGCCCATCCTGTAAAGGAGCTGGCCGGTATCGTATCCCAGAATAAAGCAGGGATACGCGCGGCTCTCATTCAGCGGACAACCGGCCACACTGGCAACCTGCCCTGCCGTAAGCGCGATGATCAGCGGCGAGCATCCCATTAACGCATAAATCAGCATTTCTGCGCTGAAACGCATGGCAAGGTGACGCAAAGGTTTTTGCACGGTTTTCCTCCCCCGGTTACGCCAGTGCGCTAAGGGGACTGACCGCTGGCCTGATCCGCAATGCGCTGCAACCAGTCCCGGTAGCGCGGTTGTGCTTCTGGCAAAAGCAGTTTACCGAGCGCGTCAGCCTCCCCCTCGACACCGAACATTTTCCATATCAGCAGCGCAAGCGCGGCTGTTGCACTGCTCTGATTTAACTCGGCTCGATCAAGACGTACCAATAATGGATAGCCTGTTCGCGAACGTAGCGGCTTCAACATGAGTGTAGCGCGCAAAAAAAGCAGGTGTTAAATTATCACCCACCGTTTTAAGCCACTAATAAACAGAGTTATTTTTTATTCCGCCCCCGCTATTTGGCGCTGTTTTGGCGCGTTCATCCCACCGTGAGACAGTAAAAATTTAGATCGCTCACTATTTAGTTGTTTACAAGATGATAATTCACTGGCATTGTAGCCAAACTAAATAGCACACTACTTAATAGCAAACACAAGGAAACCCCAATGAAAGTGAAACTCACCGCAGGTGCTTTACTGTTAGCCAGCCAGATGACATCAGCATGGGCCAGTCCGGTCGAAAACGCACCGGAGCCCACCGTTGGCGTGGCGGCATTTCTTCACGCGCTTAACAGTAGCGGCGGAAAACCGATTGAAACCTTATCCCCTAAAGAAGCCCGTGCGGTACTTACAGGGGCGCAGAAAGGTGCCACGCTGCCGCCTGCACAGATTTCTGAAAAGACCATTACGGCACTGGGTAAACCGCTGACGCTGACAATAGTCAAACCAGCCCATGCCGCTGGCGTACTGCCTGTGTTTATGTTTTTCCACGGCGGTGGCTGGGTGCTGGGTGATTTTCCGACACATGAACGTCTGGTACGCGATCTCGTGAATGAATCCGGTGCTGCGGCCGTGTTTGTAAACTACACGCCTTCGCCGGAAGCGCACTATCCGGTCGCCATTACCCAGGCTTACGAGGCAACAAAATGGGTAGCCGAACACGGCGCTGAAATTGGGGTGGACGGTAAGCGCCTGGCTCTGGTGGGGAACAGCGTAGGCGGAAATATGGTTGCCGCCGTTGCGCTGCAGGCTAAGCAGAATAAAACCCCGGCTATTCGCTACGATGTAATGCTGTGGCCTGTCACCGATGCAAACTTTGACGATGCTTCTTATAAGCAGTTTGCCAATGGCTACTTCCTGACCCGTAACATGATGAAGTGGTTCTGGGACAACTACACCACCTCAGAAAAAGATCGGAACAGCATTCTGGCCTCGCCGCTGCGCGCAACCAAAGAAGAGCTGGCGGGTTTACCACCGACGCTGATTCAGACCGCCGAACTGGATGTCCTGCGCGACGAAGGGGAAGCGTTTGGCCGTAAACTGGACGCGGCCGGCGTGCCGGTAACCGTTACCCGCTACAACGGCATGATCCACGACTTTGGTTTGCTGAATGCCCTGAGTAAAGAGCCAACGGTACGCACAGCGATAAGCCAGGCATCCGTGGAGCTGAAGGAACATCTTAAGTAAGCATTGCCCGACCGGGGAGGTGCGTCTCCTTCTCTCCGGCAGAAATACTGTTAATAAAATCAGCCGGATAATGCCGGCTGATTTTTTTGCCTTATATGTCGACCTGGCGTGCCGCGTTACCCTTTTCCGCATCAGCAGAGGCTGTGCCTTATAGGTTTCGACAGGGTCTCGCAAGACAGCCGAAGGACGGAGAATAAAAAAGCCCGCAATCATGCGGGCTTCGTGCTTGATATAACCGACTGTCGGGCTATGCCGAAAGCGGGATCATTCCCACTCAATCGTCGCCGGTGGCTTACCGGAAATGTCATAGACCACGCGGGAAATGCCGTTCACTTCGTTAATGATACGATTGGACACGCGGCCCAGGAAATCATACGGCAGGTGCGCCCAGTGGGCAGTCATGAAGTCGATGGTTTCGACCGCACGCAGTGAAACGACCCAGTCGTATTTACGGCCATCGCCCATTACGCCCACGGAACGGACGGGCAGGAACACCGTAAAGGCCTGGCTGACTTTATTGTAGAGATCGGCTTTATGCAGCTCTTCAATAAAGATGGCATCCGCACGGCGCAGCAGGTCACAGTACTCTTTCTTCACCTCACCCAGTACGCGTACGCCCAGACCCGGGCCCGGGAACGGATGGCGATAGAGCATATCGTACGGCAGGCCCAGTTCCAGACCGATCTTACGCACTTCGTCTTTAAACAGCTCACGTAATGGCTCGACCAGGCCCATCTTCATCTCTTTTGGCAGGCCGCCGACGTTGTGGTGCGATTTGATGACGTGGGCTTTACCGGTGGCAGAGGCAGCGGATTCAATCACATCCGGATAGATGGTGCCCTGTGCCAGCCACTTCACGTCTTCCAGGCGCAGCGCCTGCTCGTCAAAGACTTCGACGAAAACGCGGCCAATGATTTTACGCTTCGCTTCAGGGTCACTTTCTCCGGCCAGCGCATCCAGGAAGCGCGCTTCACCATCGACGTGAACAATGTTCAGACCAAAGTGATCGCCAAACATATCCAGCACCTGCTGCGCTTCGTTCAGACGCAACAGACCGTTATCCACGAAAACGCAGGTCAGATTTTTACCAATCGCACGGTGCAGCAGCATCGCGGTCACAGAGGAATCGACACCACCGGACAAGCCCAGAATGACTTTGTCGTCGCCCACCTGTGCACGCAGGCGCTCAACGGCATCCTCAATGATTTTGGCCGGTGTCCAGAGCGCTTCACACTGGCAGATATCGATAACGAAACGCTCCAGCATGCGCAGGCCCTGGCGCGTATGGGTGACTTCCGGGTGGAACTGCACGCCATAGAAGCGCTTCTCTTCGTTCGCCATAATCGCAAACGGACAGGTTTCCGTGCTGGCAACGGTGACGAAGTCAGCCGGAATCGCGGTCACCTTGTCACCGTGACTCATCCAGACATCCAGCAACGGTTTGCCTGATGCGCTGATAGCATCCTCGATATCGCGAATCAGTGCGCTGGCGGTGTTCACCTCTACCTGCGCATAGCCAAATTCACGCTCGTTAGAGCCTTCGACCTTACCACCCAGCTGCATAGCCATGGTTTGCATGCCATAACAGACGCCCAGCACGGGCACGCCAGCCGTGAAAACGTAGTCAGGTGCGCGCGGACTGTCGTGTTCGGTGGTGCTTTCCGGGCCACCCGACAGGATGATACCGCTGGGATTGAACTCGCGAATCTGCGCTTCGGTAACGTCCCAGGCCCAGAGTTCACAGTACACGCCAAGCTCACGGACGCGACGCGCCACCAGTTGCGTGTATTGAGAACCAAAATCGAGAATCAGAATGCGGTGCTTATGGATATTTTCCGTCGTCATTGAGGGTTTTCCAAAACGGTGACTTGATAAAGTAAAGCGCCCGGCTGTCGCCGGGCGGGAAATCTTGCGGGGTTATGAACCCATGCGGTAGTTCGGCGACTCTTTGGTGATGGTCACATCGTGCACGTGGCTCTCATTGATGCCCGCACCGCTGATACGGACGAATTCTGCTTTAGTGCGCAGATCGTCAATGGTCGGGCAACCGGTCAGACCCATACATGAACGCAGACCGCCCATTTGCTGATGCACGATCTCTTTCAGGCGGCCTTTATAGGCTACACGGCCTTCGATGCCTTCCGGCACCAGCTTGTCAGCGGCGTTGTCGGTCTGGAAATAACGGTCTGATGAACCTTTAGACATCGCACCCAGTGACCCCATCCCACGATAAGATTTAAAGGCACGGCCCTGGTAAAGTTCGATTTCACCCGGCGATTCTTCTGTACCTGCCAGCATAGAACCTACCATGACACAGGAAGCACCTGCCGCGATGGCTTTGGCGATATCACCTGAGAAACGGATACCGCCGTCAGCGATAACAGGGATGCCCGTGCCTTCCAGCGCCGCAACAGCGTCAGAAACGGCGGTGATCTGCGGAACACCGACACCGGTAACGATACGGGTCGTACAGATGGATCCCGGACCGATGCCCACTTTAACGGCGCTTACGCCCGCTTCAACCAGCGCCAGCGCACCCGCGCCAGTCGCCACGTTGCCGCCGACGATTTCGAGATCAGGGTATTTCGCGCGGGTTTCCCGGATGCGCTGCAGTACACCTTCAGAGTGGCCATGAGAAGAGTCGATCAGTAAGACGTCAACACCGGCAGCCACCAGTGCATCCACGCGCTCTTCGTTGCCCGCACCGGCACCGACAGCAGCACCCACACGCAGACGGCCCTGCGCATCTTTACAGGCATTAGGCTTACGTTCGGCTTTCTGGAAATCTTTTACGGTGATCATGCCCAGCAAATGGAAGCTGTCGTCCACGACCAGGGCTTTCTCGACGCGTTTTTCGTGCATTCTTTGCAGAACAACGTCGCGGGCTTCGCCTTCTTTCACCGTCACCAGACGCTCTTTCGGCGTCATCACGGCAGTGACAGGCTGGTTCAGATCGGTCACAAAGCGCACATCGCGACCGGTGATGATGCCCACCAGTTCGTTTTTCGCGTTCACCACAGGGTAACCAGCAAAACCGTTGCGCTCGGTCAGCGCTTTAACTTCGGCCAGTGTGGTGGTGGGCAGTACGGTCTGTGGTTCGGTAACCACGCCGCTTTCATGTTTTTTGACTTTACGGACTTCGTCTGCCTGGCGTTCAATTGACATGTTTTTATGAATGAAGCCCAGACCGCCTTCCTGTGCCAGCGCAATCGCCAGGCCCGCTTCGGTCACGGTATCCATCGCAGCAGAAAGCATGGGAATGTTCAGGCGAATATTTTTGGTCAGTTGCGTGCTGAGGTCGGCCGTATTAGGCAGGACGGTGGAGTGAGCAGGAACGAGCAGGACGTCGTCGAAAGTGAGTGCTTCTTTAGCGATTCTTAACATGGCAATACTCCACCTCGGGTGCGTGAGAATAGATAAAATATTGCCGCGGCATTATACAGGGCGTAATCGATTGCCTCCACTAGTTTTTTAGAAAAAGTCTTGATCCGCGCAACAGGGCCTGTAGTATCGACTAATTAACCTACTGATTTGGAATTTGATCTTCGTCACATGTCGCTGCCACCGAACGCCAATATTTTTACCGTAAGTCGTCTCAATACCACAGTGCGCCAGCTGCTGGAAAATGAGATGGGCCTGGTGTGGCTGAGTGCCGAAATCTCTAATTTTACCCAGCCGGCTTCTGGCCACTGGTACTTCACGCTGAAAGATGATGGTGCACAGGTGCGCTGCGCGATGTTTCGTAACAGCAACCGTCGTGTGACCTTTCGCCCGCAGCATGGTCAGCAGATTTTAGTACGCGCCAATATTACGCTGTATGAACCGCGCGGCGATTATCAGCTGATTATTGAAAGCATGCATCCCGCCGGTGAAGGCCTGCTCCAGCAGCAGTTCGAACAGTTGAAAGCAAAGCTGGCGCAGGAAGGCCTGTTCGCACCAGAACATAAGAAGCCCTTGCCGCAACCGGCAAAGCAGGTCGGCGTCATAACGTCTGCTACCGGCGCGGCGCTGCACGATGTACTGCGTGTGCTTCACCGTCGCGATCCCTCACTACCGGTCGTGATTTATCCCACCGCCGTACAGGGCGTAGATGCGCCTGCCGCGATCATACGTGCGATTGAAATCGCTAACCTGCGGGCAGAGTGCGACGTGTTAATCGTGGGACGCGGCGGCGGTTCGCTGGAAGATCTGTGGAGCTTTAATGACGAGCGCGTGGCGCGCGCTATCTTTGCCAGCCACATTCCCGTGGTCAGTGCTGTCGGGCATGAAACTGACGTCACGATTGCTGATTTTGTCGCTGACCTGCGCGCCCCAACGCCATCGGCTGCGGCCGAAATTGTCAGCCGTAATCAGCTTGAGCTGTTGCGTCAACTTCAGTCACAACAGCAGCGGCTGGAAATGGCAATGGATTACTATCTGGCGCGTCAGCAGCGTCTGTTCAGCCGTTTAGACCATCGCCTGCAGCAGCAACATCCGCAGTTGCGCCTCGCGCGCCAGCAGACCCTGCTGTTCCGGCTACAACAGCGCCTGGGCGATGCGATGGAAACACGGCTTCGCCACGCCAGCCGTCAGCAGGATCGCCTGGCACAGCGGCTGGCCCAACAGCAGCCACAAGAACGCCTGTATCAGGCACAAAAAAGTCTGCAGAACTGGCACTATCGTCTGCAGCAGGCCATGGAAAAAATGCTTAACCGCGATAAACAACGTTTTGGTCAGCTTGCCGCGCAACTGGAAGGCGTCAGCCCGCTCGCCACGCTGGCGCGGGGTTTCAGCGTTACGACGGATACCCATGGACAGGTCGTGAAAAAAACTGGTCAGTTGAATAAGGGCGATCGGTTACGCACCCGCCTTGATGATGGCTGGGTTGAAAGCCAGGTCACGCAACTTATTCCTGAAAAACCGAGACGAAAGAAAAGCATTTCTTAACTATACTTCCTGGTACATCCCTCATGCCAAGGAGTCTCAAATGGCCTTCAGCGTTATTCCTCCCTATATTCTTCGCAAGATTATCGATCACGGCACCGGCCACCAGCAGGAGCAGGCACGTCGTACACTGACCCATGTTCAGCACCTGATGGCTGAACACTGGAAAAAGACGGCAGCGCCAAAAACCACGCAGGCCGGGAAGATTGAGCGTGAAATCTATGATGCCAAAAACCAGGAAACATTACCTGGCTCGCTGGTGCGTAAAGAAGGCCAGTCTTCAAATGGTGACGTTGCTGCCGACGAAGCCTGGAACTATCTTGGTGTCACACACGACTTTTTCTGGCAAATCTATAAACGAAATTCTCTGGATAATCACGGTCTGAAACTAGCTGGGACGGTTCACTACGGTGAGAAGTACCAAAACGCGTTCTGGAACGGTCAGCAAATGGTGTTTGGCGACGGTGATGGCGAAATCTTTAACCGCTTCACGATTGCGATTGATGTGGTGGCGCATGAGTTGTCGCACGGCGTCACAGAAACCGAAGCCGGTTTGATCTATTTTGAACAGGCCGGTGCGTTGAACGAGTCCATGTCTGATGTGTTTGGTTCGCTGGTGAAACAGTTTAGTCTGAAACAGACAGCCGATAAGGCCGACTGGATCATCGGTGAAGGGCTGCTGGCAAAAGGCATCAATGGTAAAGGTCTGCGGTCAATGTCACATCCCGGCACCGCTTACGATGACCCGATGCTGGGGAAAGATCCTCAGCCAGGCCACATGAAGGACTATATTAAAACACGTGAGGATAACGGCGGTGTGCACCTGAACTCCGGGATCCCTAATCGTGCCTTTTATCTGGCCGCAAAAGCCCTGGGCGGATATGCCTGGGAGCGAGCGGGTCAGGCGTGGTACGACACGCTGTGCGATAAAGATTTACATCAGGATGCGGACTTCAAAGCCTTTGCACAGCTCACCGTGCAGCATGGTAAAAAGCGCTTCGACACCACGGTGGCGAGCGCAATTGAACAAGCGTGGAAAGAGGTAGGCGTGTTATGAGTCAACTCCCCGAGCTCACCGATGACGCAACGATTGTGGTAACGCAAGAAGGCGGCTTTGCTTTTATTCCTGGCTTACGGAATGAGCGTCGATTTCCGTTGGGCGAACTTCCGCCTCCCGAAAAAGCGCACGTCTGTCAGGTACTGGAACGGGCGATGCCTTTGGGCGAACCCGAGGAAAAAGCAGCAGAGGTGGGACGCGGGGATCAACGTTACTTCCGCATCCAGATTCAATATGCCACGCGCCAGCAGTCCGGCACGGTCGTCATACTGGTTCCCGAGCAACAGGCGCCGCCAGAACTCAAGTCGCTGTTGCGCGACGGTAAGTAACAAAGCCGCCTTCTCAGAAGGCGGCTTCGGGTTTGCCCTGCGGCACGTCTTATGAACCCGCAGCTTATCCTGTCGGGAAAACGGGTTTTCCGTTACGCAAAAAAAAGGGCCACGATGGCCCTTTTGTTTTATCGTCGCTTATTTGCTGTCTGGCAGCGCATAAGCAATCACATAGTCACCACGATCCGGCGACTGGCGTGCGCCGCCGGCGGAAATCACGATGTACTGTTTACCGGTTTTCGGTGAGACATAACTCATCGGTCCACCCTGACTGCCGACAGGTAAACGGGCTTTCCAGACTTCTTTACCGGTGGCGCTATCGAACGCGCGCAGGTAGTAGTCCTGAGTACCGGCAATAAACACCAGTCCACCCTGCGTCGCCAGCGTACCGCCCAGCGTCGGCATGCCAATAGGCATTTTCGCGCGCATTTTGATGCCGAACGGACCGGTATCTTCTACCGTACCTACCGGCACCTGCCAGACGATTTTCTGGGTTTTCATGTCAATCGCAGACAGGGTACCAAACGGTGGCGCCTGACAAGGAATACCCAACGGTGACATAAAGCGGTTTTTGTTCACGGCATAAGGCGTGCCTTTCAACGGAACCGCGCCCATACCGGTATTGATGGCTTCCCCCCCGTTGCTGCCGCGTGAAATTTTGCTGGTATCAACCGGGATCATCTGTACCCACAATCCTAAACGCATGTCGTTAACAAACAACAGGTTGTTATTCGGATCGGTGGACATACTGCCCCAGTTCATCCCGCCCAGTGAACCCGGGAAACTCAGCGACTTATCAGTGCCAGGTACGGTAAACAGGCCGTTGTAGCGCATTGACTTAAACGCGATACGGCAGGCCAGCTGATCGAACGGGGTTGCGCCCCACATATCCGACTCTTTCAGCGTCTGATTACCAATCATCGGCATACCGGTCGAATGCGGCTGGGTTTTTGTATATTGCTCGTTCGGGATGTCACCCTGCGGCATCGGCAGCTCTTCAACCTTGGTGAGCGGCTTACCGGTCAGACGATCCAGCACAAAAATCATGCCGGTTTTACCGCCGATGACGACCGCAGGTTTGGTGCTGCCATCCTTCATCGGGAAGTCGATCAGGCTGGGCTGCATCGGCAGGTCAAAGTCCCACAGATCGTTATGAACGGTCTGATAAACCCACTTCTCTTTACCGGTTGTCGCGTCCAGCGCGAGTACCGAGGCTCCATATTTATGGTCCAGCGCGGTACGATTGGCTCCCCACAGGTCAACGGAGGAGCTGCCCATAGGAATGAACACGGTGTTCATGGCCGCATCGTACGACATCGGCGCCCAGGAGTTCGGCGTACTGCGCGTATAGTCCTTGCCAGGCATCAGGATGGCATTAGGATCGACATTGCCCGGGTCAAACGCCCAGCGCATTTTACCGGTGATCACATCAAAACCACGCAACACGCCGCCAGGCATGTCGGTTTTCACGTTATCCGCCACGCGGCCGCCCACGACCACCGTGGTTCCGGCAAGCGTTGGGGCTGAAGTCAGCTGATAAAGCGGATCCGGCGCATCACCTAAGCCCGCTTTCAGATCGACGATGCCATGGTTACCGAAGTCTTCACAGAATTCACCGTTGTCGGCGTTGATCGCAATCAGGCGCGCATCGATAGTATTCATCAGAATACGGCGCTGACAGCTGTCTTCTGCCGCCAGCGTTACGGCCGGTACTGGCGTTGAGCCGGGCTGCGTTGGCTGGTTCAGCGGTTTCGTCGCGTCGAAATAGGCCAGACCACGGCAGCGCGGCCAGACTTCAGCCTGTGCGTTGATTTCACGCTTCCAGATCTGCTTTCCACTGTCAGCTTCGACGGCGATGACATTATTGTGCGGCGTGCACAGGTAAAGTGTATTACCGACCTGCAACGGCGTTTCCTGATCTTCCGCACCGTTACCGGTTGGGCTTTCGGGAATGTCGCCCGTACGGTAAGTCCAGGCAACCTGCAGATCCTTCACGTTGTCACGGGTAATCTGATCGAGCGCGACAAAACGGCTGCCGCCAGCGGTATTACCGTAGTTATCCCAGTTTTGCTGTTGCTTCGATTTCTCTACCGGAATCAGCGGCAGTTCAGGACCCGTTGCCGCCACGGTTGGATGCGGCTGGAACATCTGGACTAATGTAGCCACCATACCCACGGCGATGACGGCAGACAGCGCATAAGAGAGTTTTGCCAGCGAAGGTTTATTCTCGCGCTTGCGTAAGGCGGGCCAGGTAAGGAAGGCCAGAATCATTAAACCGGCGGGCACCATCAGGCGAGAAACCAGTGGCCAGAAGACCAGGCCAGCGTCCACCACCGCCCAGACCAGAGTCCCTAAAAATACCAGCAGGAAAAGCACAACCGCTGAGGATTTTGCCCGGAAAAACTGAATGGCTGACAGCACGATAACGATGCCCGCAACCAGGAAATACCAACTGCCGCCAAGCGTTGCGAGTTGTCCCCCGCCAACAGCAAAGAACAGGCCGGTTGCCAGTAGCACCAGCCCGAGCAGCACAGACCATATTCTCAATCCTTTACCGGATCGAGAGGATGTTTCAGCCATAACACTTACTCTCCTGATAAACAAAGTCCGCTCTTTCGCCCGCCGCTTTTCGCGCGTATCGCGGTTAACGTTGCAGGTTAATGAGACAGCGTTGTTTTAATTCCAATTAAATCAGACCTGCGTCCATGAAATGAATGATATGTTTCCGGAGGAAGCCAGAGCAGGCGATACTCCGTCATGACGCGGCGAAATTGTACCACCTGGTACGTTATGCAGTGAAGTTTTAAACCTGTTTGTTACTAAGCAATAGCATTTTCGCTACAAATTTTTACGCTGGATAAGGCCACGCCGATCCAGAGAGTAGCCCAGCGGACAACTAAAGTGATGTTTTGAGCTTTTAAGGGGACAAGGATGTACGTCAGTCGGTATCGGGAAAGTAAACCCGCATGCTGGAAGACGTCATCAGTCACCTCGCCTCAGTCACGTAAGGATTGATGACAATCGGGACAGACAGGCGCCCTGTGACAGCGGATATCCCATCCTGTGCAGTGGACCTTGCCGCTGTCGGGTACGAAATGCCCACAGTTCTGGCGCAGCGTTTTTCACCATTGTGTAAATAAGCACAATGCCAGGGCAAAAAAAGAGGGCCATCTGGCCCTCGATTAGTTAACGCTTATTTTTCTTCATGTGCGCCATCAGACGCTTACGCTTACGCTGTTGCGTTGGCGTTAACAGGTTACGCTTGCCTTCATACGGGTTTTCACCCTCTTTAAACTGAATGCGGATTGGCGTGCCCATTACGTTCAGAGAACGACGGAAATAGTTCATCAGGTAACGCTTGTAGGAGTCCGGTAAATCTTTCACCTGGTTGCCGTGAATCACCACAATCGGTGGGTTATAGCCACCCGCGTGGGCGTACTTCAGCTTAACGCGGCGACCACGCACCAGCGGTGGCTGATGGTCTTCTGCCGCCATGTTCATGATGCGCGTCAGCAGCGAGGTGTTTACACGCTTCGTTGAGCAGTCGTACGCTTCGGTTACCGATTCAAACAGGTTGCCTACACCGCTGCCATGCAGCGCAGAAATAAAGTGCACGCGCGCAAAGTCGATGAAGCCCAGACGGAAGTCCAGCGTCTCTTTGACTTCATCACGCACTTCCTGCGACAGACCATCCCACTTGTTCACCACGATCACCAGTGAGCGGCCGCTGTTCAGGATAAAGCCGAGCAGTGACAAATCCTGATCGGAAATGCCGGCGCGCGCATCGATCACCAGCATTACCACGTTAGCGTCTTCAATCGCCTGCAGGGTTTTGATGACCGAGAATTTCTCCACCGTATCGGTGATTTTGCCGCGCTTACGCACCCCGGCGGTATCGATCAGCACATATTCACGATCGTCACGTTCCATCGGGATGTAGATACTGTCGCGCGTGGTGCCTGGCATGTCATAAACGACCACGCGATCTTCACCCAGAATGCGGTTAGTCAGCGTAGACTTACCGACGTTTGGACGTCCGACAATCGCCAGCTTGATCGGCAGTGTGGTCGGGTCGAAATCGTCCTCTTCTTCCTCTTCCTCACCGTTCTCTTCTGCGGCTAACGCGGCCCAGTAGGCTTCGTTTTCATCTTCTTCGGTGACTTCTACGGGATCAACCTTTTCCATCCACGGCAGCAGCGCCGTCTCCAGCAGGCTGGTCACACCACGGCCGTGGGACGCGGCGATAGCGTAAATCTCCCCCAGACCCAGTGAATAGAAATCCACAATCGCCTGATCCGGATCGAGCCCGTCCGTTTTATTCGCGACCAGGAATGTCGCTTTTTGACGTGCGCGCAGATGTTTTGCAATTTGCTGATCGGCGGGCATCATGCCTGCACGGGCATCCACCATAAACAGCACCACGTCGGCTTCTTCAATCGCCAGCAGCGACTGTTCCGCCATACGCGTTTCAACACCGTCTTCGGTGCCATCAATACCGCCGGTATCGATAACAATGAATTCGCGCCCTTCCACTTCGGCGCGACCATATTTGCGATCGCGAGTCAGTCCAGGAAAATCCGCTACCAGCGCATCTCGTGTGCGAGTTAAACGGTTAAACAGCGTAGATTTTCCCACATTGGGACGCCCAACCAGCGCGACCACAGGTACCATAACAATGCCTCAATAATGTATTAATTCGCCCGAATGGCGTGATTATAACGGCTTTAGCCGTTCAGTTCAGGCTTACGGCGCAAAGGATACCATGCCTGACTAAAAACGAAACGGCCCCTGATGAAATCAGGAGCCGCTGTGCCGGAAGGATAACCCTGCCTGACAACTTACCCGTTAGCGGGTAATGGCATAAACTTCACCATCTTTCGACTGAATCAGCAGCTTGTCGCTGGCGACAACAGGCTCAGTCTGGAAGCCCGAGCTGTCCAGTTTTTGCTGGGCAACAAAGCGGCCATCCGTGGTGTTCAGCCAGTGCAGGTAGCCTTCGCCGTCACCGACGACGATGTAGCCATTATACAGCACCGGTGAGGTCAGATTACGATGCAGCAGCTCGCTTTGACGCCAGATAGCGACACCGCCATCCGCATTCAGGGCAATCACACGATCGTCCTGATCCACCAGGTAGATACGCCCGGCATCGACAATCAGATCTTTCACGCCGCCAATTTCACGTTTCCATAAAATCTGCCCTGAACGCAGATCCAGTGCGGAAAGGTTGCCATTGTACGCCAGCGCGTAAACCACACCATTTACGATGATCGGCGTGGTATCCACGTCGCTCAGGCGGTCGATTTCCGTCGCCCCGCTCGGCTGTGAAATACGCTGCTGCCAAATCAACTGGCCCTGATTCATGATCACGGCGCTGACGCGTCCGTTGTCGCCACCCACAATCGCGCCACCAAAGGCAACTGACGGGGCTGATTCACCGCGCAGCGACAGCGTAGGCATGTCCAGGTTCACGGTCCACTTCACCGCCCCGGTCGCCTGATCCAGACCCTGCAACATACCGTTACTGGTATGAATCAGCACCAGGCCATCGCTGACCACAGGACGCGACAGCGCTTCGCCAGCCGCTTTGGCTTGCCATACAATCGAACCATCACTGGTGTTCAGGGCATAAACCTGACCGCGCTCACTGCCGATATACAGGCGATCGCCGCTGACGGTAATACCACCGGACAGCATGGCAGACAGGTTTTTAGAGAAGAAGCCGGTTTTCTCAGAGAGGTCGACTTTCCATTTTTCTTTGCCATCCGCTGCATCGAGCGCTTTTACGATACCAAAGCGGTCAGCCGCATAAACGGTGCCGTCTTGCCAGGTCGGATGCAGGTTGGAATAGAAATCGCCAATCCCGTCGCCCACGCCTGTACTCCATACTGTCTTCGGCGTGAACTGGTTTTCCACTTTCGGCAATGGGGCCATTTTCACTACATCTTCTTCGCCGCTGAACAGCGAGCAACCGCTGAGCAGGGTGACTGAAATCAGCCCCGGCAGCAGGTATTTACGTAATTCCATGCGCTCTCTCTTGACTGGCTTAGCTTAAGTTATTCATCTTCATCTGCATCATTTGCTTCAGCGCCGGAGACGCGTCAGATTCGACGCCTTTGCTCCATGCATCGCGCGCGCCCTGCTTATCGCCTTTGCTCAGCAGCGCTTCGCCGCGGATGTCAGCCACAATGGCTGTCCAGCCATCACCCTTCACACCGTCAAGGGTTTTAAGTGCCGCATCAGCCTGATTCTGTTGCAGTTGAATGCGTGCCAGGCGCAGGTTAATTACCGCCTGCAGATTGGCATCTTTGGTGTCTTTTAATCCGTTTTGCAGCAGGCTCTCGGCCTTGTCCAGCTGATTGCTGTCGACATACTGCTTCGCCAGATCCAGCGCCGCCAGGGCACCATAGGTATTGCTGTTTTCGCGGGCAAACGTGTTAACGGCTTCCAGCGTTTCAGGCTTGCTGACCTGCATGGCGCTGGTGAGTTTCTGGTACTCAGCCGACACGGTTTTAGCAGAGTCCTGCTCATGGCTCGACCAGTAACGCCAGCCACCTAATGCAGCAATACCGATAACCACACCAATGGCTAATGCTTTACCGTTGTTGGCGAAAAAGCGACGCAGCGCATCAACCTGTTCGTTCTCATTGCTATACACTTCCACGCAATCCCTCTCCTTTCAATGGTTGTGCCATAACGCGCTTACTGTAACAGCGTGCGCAGTGCAGCCGCAGCATCCGCCTGCGCCAGCGTTTGCTGTTCGCCATTGCGCAGATCTTTAATCACGACCTGGCCGGCTTTCTGTTCATCTTCACCCAGCACCAGCGCCACGCGAGCGCCCCACTTATCTGCGCGTGCAAATTGCTTCTTGAAGTTCCCGCCGCCGAAGTTAGTCATCAGCTTCATGTCGGGCAGCTGATCACGCAATTTTTCGGCCAGCTGCATTGCCGCTGACTGAACGCCCTGACCTGAGGCGATAACATAGACATCGACATTACGCGCGGGTTCAAATTCTGGGTTCACCGCCTGCACTAACAACACCAGACGCTCCATGCCCATGGCAAAACCGACACCTGGCGTCGCACGTCCACCCAGTTGTTCGACCAGGCCATCGTAACGTCCGCCGCCGCATACGGTGCCCTGCGAGCCGAGGCTGTCGGTGACCCATTCAATCACCGTGCGGTTGTAGTAATCGAGCCCACGTACCAGGCGCTGATTCACCGTGTAAGCGATACCGGCATCATCTAACAACGCACGCAGGCCATCGAAGTGGGCACGTGATTCTTCATCGAGGAAGTCACCAAGCTGAGGCGCATCGTTCAGCAGCGTCTGAATATCCGGGTTTTTACTGTCAAGCACGCGCATTGGGTTGCTGTACATGCGGCGTTTGCAGTCCTCGTCCAGCGCCTCTTTATGCTGTTCCAGAAAGGCAACCAGCGCCTCGCGGTAACTGGCGCGCGCGTCAAGTGAACCGATAGAGTTCAGTTCAAGGCGCACATGGTCGGCGATACCTAACGCTTTCCACCAGCGGGCGTTCAGCATAATCAGCTCGGCATCAATATCCGGCCCCTGCAGGCCAAAGACTTCCACACCAATCTGGTGGAACTGGCGATAGCGCCCTTTTTGCGGACGCTCGTAGCGAAACATAGGGCCCATGTACCACAGGCGCTGTTCCTGATTGTAAAGCAAGCCGTGTTCGATACCGGCACGCACGCAGCCTGCCGTCCCTTCCGGACGAAGCGTCAGGCTTTCGCCATTACGATCGTCAAAGGTGTACATCTCTTTTTCAACCACATCGGTGACTTCACCGATTGCACGTTTGAACAGGGGAGTTTGCTCTACAATAGGTAAGCGAATTTCGCTGTAACCATAACTCGCCAGCACGGACTTCAGGACATCTTCAACTCGTTGCCAGATGGCCGTATCCGCAGGCAGAAAATCGTTCATCCCGCGAATCGCTTGAATATTCTTCGCCACGTTAAAATCTCTTAATGCAAAAAAACCTGTCCGGCATCATACCTCATGAGGATGAAACCGCACAGGCTCAGCTAAAAAAGTCGTGCATGCCGTACGCGCAAAGGATTATTTTTCCAGTTGCTGTACGTCGATACGACGCGTTTCATCCAGCATCGCCGCTTTGGCGCGAATGCGTGCTTCCAGTTGATCGATCATATTGTCATTGTCGAGACGATCGCGCTGACGGACACCGTCTTCGTAGAAACCGCTTTTCTTGTTGCTGCCGGTCACGCCCAGCGTGGACACTGTCGCTTCGCCCGGGCCATTCACCACACAGCCAATGATAGAGACATCCATCGGCGTGATAATGTCTTCCAGTCGCTGCTCCAGCGCGTTTACCGTGCCAATCACGTCAAACTCCTGACGAGAACAGGTCGGGCAGGCAATGAAGTTAATGCCGCGTGAACGGATACGCAGCGACTTCAGGATATCAAAGCCCACTTTGACTTCTTCCACCGGGTCAGCGGCCAGCGAGATACGCAGTGTGTCGCCGATGCCTTCTGAAAGCAGTAATCCCAGACCAATAGCGGATTTTACTGCCCCTGCGCGTGCGCCGCCCGCTTCGGTGATCCCCAAGTGCAGCGGCTGCTCAATTTGTTTGGCCAGCAGACGATAGGACTCAACGGCCAGGAACACATCCGAGGCTTTTACGCTGACTTTAAACTGATCGAAGTTGAGGCGATCCAGATGATCGACGTGACGCATGGCCGATTCCAGCAGAGCCTGCGGCGTAGGTTCGCCGTATTTTTCCTGCAGATCTTTTTCCAGCGATCCGGCGTTAACCCCGATGCGGATGGGAATATTTTTATCGCGGGCACAGTCGACAACAGAGCGGATACGCTCGTTGTTACCAATGTTGCCGGGGTTGATGCGCAGGCAATCCACACCGTACTCCGCCACTTTCAGCGCGATACGGTAGTCAAAATGGATATCGGCGACCAGCGGGACATTGACCTGCTGCTTAATCAGTTTAAACGCTTCGGCGGCATCCATCGTGGGCACCGACACGCGAACGATATCCACCCCCACGCGCTCAAGGGCTTTGATCTGACTGACCGTCGCGGCCACATCGGTGGTGCGGGTGTTCGTCATTGACTGAACGGCGATGGGCGCACCATCGCCAATCGGCACCTGGCCGACGTAAATACGTTTGGACTTACGGCGGATAATGGGTGCTTGGTTATGCATATTTCTTCTCCACAATTGCCCGGAACACGCGTTACGCTGTTATTGCGCACCCAACGTCAGGCGAGCAACCTGGTTATTACGGATAAAGCGACTTAAATCAACGGGTTTATTCTGATATTCGACATGAACAGCTGCCGGCGCACCAATTTTCAGACGATACGGGGCCGTTCCTGACAGGCTCAGTTTACCGCCACTGCGCTGAATACCGCTAAACAGTTTTTTGCCCGTCGCATCGCTGACTTCCAGCCAGCAATCAGCCGTGAAAGTCATCACCACCGCATTCGGATCGGCGGCAGGTTCGCTGACGGCCGCTGCGCCCACAGGCATGGGCTGCGTAGCGTTCGACGACGTCGGTGCGGTAGTGTTCTCTACGGGTGCCTGACTGGGTGAAACCACGGCATTGTTCTCTGCCGAAGAGGAGGTGGCTGCATTTGCGTTGTCGTTTTCAGCGGGCGTGCTGGCCGCTGTGCCGCTGTTAGCAGGAGCAGGGTTCGCCGCGCTGTTTCCACTGGTTAACGGCACGCTGGTACTGTTATCCGCTGGCGCGGAGGACGAACCACTGTTTTGCCCTAAGGGAATCGACTGGCTGTTGTCACCGCTGCTGCCGTTTTGGTCGGCCATCGACACCAGTTCATCCTGAGAGGCTTTATGGTTTTGCCACCACCAGGCCCCCGTCAGACCAACGACAACAAAGACCACCAGCCAGGTGAAGATCATTAACCAGCCGTCCCGCTTCTTGCGGCGTTTACCCAATGAGAAGCTTTGCATCGGTTCGATTTTGGCTGCCCGCACTGGCGTCTGTTTTGCCATCATCGGCAGCAGTTCCTCTTCAGGAATATGCACCAGACGCGCATAGGAACGAATATAACCGCGCAGGAAGGTAGAGGCTAAATCCGCAGGTGACTTGTCTTCTTCAATATCACGCACGGTAGAAAGTTTAAGGCACAGGCGTTCAGCGACATTTTGCTGCGTAAGTCCCATTTGCTCACGGGCGATACGCAGGCGGGCACCTGTGGAATGAACTGCAGAATTTTCTTGAGTGGCTTCAGTATTCATTAGCTAAATAACGCTGGTACTGTATCGATTGCGGAAAACGTCGCGCTAACTGGTCGCCATAACGTGAAACGTCTGCGTGATTTCCCTGTTGCGCGGCGAAACGTATGTGTAACGCCAGGCTGCGTGCCGTCTCCGGCAGCGGCTGGTAAAGCTCTAACAATAGCGCCAGGTTAGCCCATTGGTCATGTTCGACCGCTCTTTCAGCTTCAGCCAGCAGCGATTCTCCCTTACTTCTGTCCGCATCACGCGCATAAGACAATGCTGCTCGCGCTGACTGTCTGTCCCCTGCCCGCAGATAACAATATCCCGACAGTTCGTACGCATCGATGCGGGCGTCTCCTTCCTGCGCATCTTTTGCCCGGATAAACTGTTGATGCGCTTCATCATACTGCCCTAAAGTGCAAAGAAACGCACCGTAATTGTTAGCGATGTAACCATTATATGGGGCAATTTGCTGCGCCTGTAAAAAATGAAGATGCGCAGCAGAAGTTTGCCCTTGACGCTGAGCGAGCCTGGCAAAGGCCAGCTGCACCCGATAATCCTTTGGCGCTGCCGCCTGCGCGCGAAGGAAATTACGGCGCGCCGCACTGTAATCGTTTACGGCAAGGTAATGCATACCCAGCTGTAAACGCAATTCTGCGGCCCCGGGTTGCGACGGTGAACTGACACAACCGCTTACAACAAAAACGGCCAGTAGCCGCGCGCCTGCTCCTTTGCGCATAAGGTTTCCTCCCTGTCATCCGTGTGGTGAGCTGCAGCCTGCCACGCCGGTAACCGATCAGAAACCCTGTTCGTCCGCCTTTCAGATCGCCTTCACAGATATGGCTTCACCGGCCATCTTCTTACGCAGGGTACGTTTGGTGCGGTCGATGACTTCACCCGCCAGCTGACCACAGGCGGCATCAATATCGTCCCCGCGGGTTTTACGCACAATGGTGGTAAAGCCATAGTCCATTAGCACCTTAGCGAAGCGGTCAATGCGGCTGTTTGAGCTGCGACCATAAGGTGCGCCCGGGAAGGGGTTCCAGGGGATCAGGTTAATTTTGCACGGTGTTTCTTTGAGCAGTGCCGCCAGCTCATGCGCATCATCGGTGCTGTCGTTCACGTGGTCCAGCAGCACATACTCAATCGTGACACGTCCCTGGTTGGCGTTGGATTTACCAATATAGCGTTTGACTGCCGCCAGGAAGGTTTCGATGTTGTACTTCTTGTTAATCGGCACGATGTCATCGCGCAGTTTATCATTGGGCGCATGCAGCGAGATAGCCAGCGCCACGTCAATCATGTCACCCAGCTTGTCGAGAGCCGGAACCACGCCCGAGGTCGACAGCGTCACACGGCGTTTTGATAAACCGAAACCGAAATCATCCAGCATGATTTCCATTGCCGGGACGACGTTATTAAGGTTGAGCAGAGGTTCGCCCATGCCCATCATCACGACGTTAGTGATAGGACGCTGGCCGGTCAGTTTGGCTGCACCGACAATTTTTGCCGCACGCCAGACCTGGCCGATAATTTCGGAGACGCGCAGATTGCGGTTAAAGCCCTGTTGCGCCGTTGAGCAGAATTTACATTCCAGTGCACAGCCCACCTGGGAGGACACGCACAACGTGGCACGGTCGCCTTCCGGGATATATACCGTTTCCACCAGTTGATCGCCCACGCGAATAGCCCACTTAATGGTGCCGTCCGTTGAACGCATCTCTTCGACCACTTCCGGCGCGCGAATTTCGGTGAGTTCCATTAAGCGGTTACGCAGCTTTTTATTGATGTCGGTCATCTGCTCGAAATCGTCGCAGCAGTAGTGGTAAATCCACTTCATCACCTGATCGGCACGGAACGGTTTTTCACCCAGGGACACAAAGAATTCGCGCATCTGCTGACGGTTAAGATCCAGCAGGTTAATTTTTTGGCTTTTGGGCGAAACGGAAAGCGGTGAGGTGGACGCGGGCGTCACAATCTGTTCGGACATAGTGTTCTCTGGCCTCGTTGTTACACGTTATGGCGCGGTTGGGAAAAGAAAAAATTACGCCTTCACTAAGCTGGCTCAATGAAGGCGCAATATTGTACAACATCTGCTGCCCGATAACAGGTGCGAGTGACCGCGGGTCAGCAGATTTTTGTAAAGCCGTGTACGCGTCAGTAATTAACGGGTACGTGGGCAGATTTCGTTTTCGCCGAAGAAGTACGCGATTTCACGGGCTGCAGACTCTGCAGAGTCAGAACCGTGAGTAGCGTTTTCGGTGAAGCTGTCAGCATAGTCAGCACGCAGTGTACCGGCCAGTGCGTTGGCTGGGTTAGTTGCACCCATCAGGTCACGGTGACGCTGAACGGCATTTTCGCCTTCCAGTACAGAAACCACAACCGGGCCAGAGGTCATGAATTCAACCAGACCGTCGAAGAACGGCTTGCCCTGGTGCTCTGCGTAGAAACCTTCAGCCTGCTCTTTGCTCAGCTGCAGCATTTTTGCGCCAACAATTTTGAAGCCTGCGCTTTCAAAACGGTTGTAGATAGCACCGATCACGTTTTTCGCGACGGCGTTTGGCTTGATGATAGAAAAAGTACGTTCGATTGCCATGATGACCTCTGTCTTGACGTTCTGAAGAAACCGAGGGCGCACGCCCCGGCTAAGAAACGGCGCCGATTATAGGGGTTGAGTGTGACGTTGCCTATCACAGAACCCATAATTTCTTGAAAAATCTTGATCTGTGTCGATGCGGAAGGCTTTCAAATCTGATTTAGCGCAAAAAACCATCATCCCCGTGTGAAGTTAACGGTCGCAAGCTGCCCGGCTTCATCCATCACCACCAGTTGATAGTCACCTGAGCGATCAAGACGCAGCGACAGCGTGCCGTTCTGGTTTTCCGCCGTCACGGGTTCACCGTTCAAAAACCACCAGCGCTGATTACCCTGCCCGCCCTGTGCCGCAACCGGCATGACCAGGGTGGAATTACCCGGCAACGGCTGCACCCGTTGCCCGTCAATGACGCCTGTGACAATCAGCGGCGCACTGCTGCCCTGCGTGAGTGGCGGGCACTGACTGTCGATAGCCGGTAACCGCTGACGCCGTCGCTCCTGCAACGGTAGCCAGGCTTCCAGCGGTAAGGGCCACAGTAAACGATCGTGGCTGACAGCGTGCGGACAGTCAGCCGCCACGCGGCGGCCCTGGTCATTTAGCCAGTAGCGCAACCGTAAACCGCTGAGGCTTTCCTGGCCCGATGCCAGCAAAGTGGGCGGCAATGTGTCATTCAACACCCAGCTCTGGCGGCGCTGGCGGCAGTTTTCATCGCCCACAGGCAGCGGTTGTCCGCCCGGCCAGCAGATGCTGGCCACCGTAACCGATGCGGGACGAGGATCAACGGGCACCTCCTGTCCGCCTAAACGGTTCATCAGTACGCTGTTTACCTGATTCATCACGGGAACGGCAGACGCAAAACCAAACTGCCCTGCGACGGGCGTTGCATCGGGACGGCCAACCCAGACGCCGATCAGATAGCGGGGATTCATGCCCACCGCCCAGGCATCGCGATAGCCATAGCTGGTGCCGGTTTTCCACGCCAGCGGTACAACCGCAGGCAGGTTCCCTTTGCCCGCAGGCTGCGCTTCACCCGCCAGGACACGGCGGATAATCCACGCCGCGCCGGGCGAAAGCAGAGGCCGCTGCTGCAACGGTTGATCGGGCATCCAGCGCAGTTGCGCGGCGTTGCCCCGACGCACGAAAGCGCTGTACGCCGCAACGATCTCGTCCATGCGCGCGCCGGTGCCCCCCAGGATCAATGACAAATTCGGCTCGGCGCCGGGCGGAAAGCGCAGGTTAAGCCCGACATTGCGCAGGCGGGCCGCGACATTTTTGGGACCCAGCGCTTCCAGCACCTGCACCGCAGGCAGATTAAGGGAACGCACCAGCGCTTCGCTGGCGCTGACCGGCCCATGAAAACCGGTATCGAAGTTACCCGGACGGTAGTCGCCAAAACGGCGCGGCACATCCTGCAGCAGCGACTCGGCATGAATCAGCCCGTCATCCAGCGCCATGCCATAAACAAAGGGTTTTAAGATCGATCCCGGTGAGCGTACGCTGGCAATCATATCGACATGCCCGAAGCGGTTGTCGTCAGCAAAGTCAACGGAACCAACATACCCACGTACGGCCATGGTGGTGTGATCGACCACCAGAATGGCCAGCGAGGTGCGCGGCGGCAGCTGATTTTTGATGTTCAGCGTCATACTTTCCAGCTCACGCTGCAGCGACGGGTCCAGCGTTGAGACGATTTTTTCGTGAGTGCTGATCGACAACAGCCGCCGGGCCAGCAAGGGTGCCATCTGCGGCATTTGCCGTGGTGGCAGCCAGACCGGTTCCTGGCGGATCTCGGCCACCTGACGCGCAGACCAGACGTGATATTGCGCCAGACGGTCCAGCACTTTATTACGTGCCGCCTCAGCCCGTTCCGGCCAGCGGTCGGGCCGCAGGCGGCTGGGTGACTGCGGCAGCACGGCCAGCAAGGCGGCTTCCCCGCGGGTTAACTGCGACGGGGCTTTGCCCAGCCAGCTCCAGCTGGCTGCGCCAATGCCTTCCAGCGTGCCGCCAAAGGGCGCGCGATTAAGATAAAGCGTCAGGATGTCGCGTTTTGACAGGTGCCACTCCAGTTGGAGGGCTCGCCATGTCTGAATCAGCTTGCCGCGCAGCGTCCGCGGCTGCGGGTCGATAAGCCGTGCCACCTGCATCGTTAAGGTGCTGCCACCGGAAATCACACTACGATAGCGAAGATTCTGCCAGGCGGCCCGCAGCACAGACAGCGGATTAATACCAGGGTGATACCAGAACCAGCGATCTTCATAGGTCAGCAACGCCTGGATATAGGCGGGCGAAACCTCTTCGGGCGTGACCGGATAGCGCCAGATCCCCTGACTGTCGGCAAATCGCCACAGCGGCGTACCGTCCTCCGCGACCACCACTCGCGCAGGCTGGACCGCTTTAAGCGGCAGTGGCGACAGCCGGTCCAGTATCAGCAGCGCAAGCAGCAGCCCCAGAACACAAAGCGGCAGCGCCAGCAGCCACCGCTTTCTGATGTGCCTGATCACGCACGCACCCGATTACTGTACATGCAGCTGCTGCGGTGTGCTGCCAATGGCGCGCCATTCGGGCACGTACATGGATTCCACCTGCGGCGGGGGCAAATGATAGCGCCCCGGTGTGACTGCCCGCGCCAGATAAATCAGCGTGGTGGGACGATACGTATCGACGGCCAGAGCGGCAACAAAGCGGTCATCACGGAACTCAATATGCCTGATGCTGGCCTGTTGCATATCCATCATGCTCTCTTTTAAGGCATCGGCGCTGTCCCCCAGACTGGCACTGCTGTCCGCCAGGTTCTGATTTTCCAGCTCCAGACCGGCGGGCAATAAATCCACCACCAGCGCATCGCTAATGCTGCGTTTGGCCGAGATCGTCAGGCGCACCACCAGCAGTTCTCCGCTGCGCAGATTATTCAAATCGGCAGCCTGCCCATCCAGCGTAAAGTACTCGCGTTTAATCGCCATCATATGGCTGACTGGCGCAGGCGGACTCAGCGGATAGCCGACCACGTTCAGACTGGCGTACAGCGGCGTGCTGCCGACATTACGTACGTCAACGCCCTGAGTCAGTTGCTGATGATCCAGTCCTTTATTTAGCGGCGCATCTCCACTCACAGGCTGATCGCTACCCGAAAGTTGCGCCTGCCAGCGTTGCCCGTTGGCGGTTTGCAGCGTCCGGGCCGCCAGGTAAAGGGCATTATTCTCCTGAGTGGAGAACCAGCGCTTGCCCGTCACCTCTTTAGACAGTGACAGCAGCAGGCTGTTTTGCAGGTCCGGCTGCAGTTGATTTTCAGCCAGCAGCGCAATCATCATGCCCTGATCGCGCACGGTACTGCCGTAGTCGCCAAACCAGCGGTTCTCAGCGCGTGGCAGCGTTGTCCCCTGCATCACTGCCAGTTGCGCACGCTGTTCATCACCCATTAGCTTCAGCGCAATGCCCAACTGCATCAGCGCCAGGCCCGACTGGGCCTTGTCACGCTTTTCATACAGCGCACGTAAGGCACCCAGCGGTGCCCGCTGCTGGCGCGCCAGCACCAGTCCGGCATAAGCCTGCACGCTGAAACGTAACGCTTCGACGTGCTGGCTGCCGCCTCCGGTGATCTGCGCCGGGTCCTGAAGATAACGCAGCAGGCGCGCGTTCGCCCGGCTGACGACCTCATCAGGCAACGCATAGCCCGCCTCACTGGCGCGCAGTAAGAAATCCGTCACGTAAGGCGTTAACCAGAATTCTTCTTCGCTCTGTTTGCCCCATAAACCAAAGCTGCCGTCCGCGCGCTGCATGCCCGCCAACCGGGCAATACCGGTTTCCACCGCTGCCCGGCGAACCTCATCAGAGCTGGTTTTGATACCCATGGCGGTAAGTTGCGCCTGGCTGGTGTACAACGATGGCCACAGCCCGCTCGCCGTTTGCTCCAGACAACCGTAGGGATAGGCATAAAGCGCACTGATATAGCGCGCAATATTCAACGGTGGGCGATTACTCAGCGTCAGTTGTCCACTGAGCGTAGCCGCGTCCAGGCCGGCAAAGGCTGCCGCCGTCACCTGCCACGGCTGCTCGCCGTTGATCACCGCGTCAAAACTGAGCGTCTGGGCCGGATAAGGGGGCCTGACGCCAATCTTCCACTGCTGCTGGCTGGGCCGCACCTGCTCACCCGGCAGATTCAGGCCTGAAATCGTGACCTGAACGTTACCGTCACCAAAACCATTTTGCGCGGTGACCGGCACCTGTAGCGTTTTCCGCTCACCTTTGGCCAGCGTCACGTTTTGCGTGGCCGCGCCGGACAGCGCAATCAGCCCCCGGGCTGCGAGATCCACCTTCAGCGTTTGCGGTAAATCAGTCAGGTTGGTGATATCCAGCGCCAGCGATGCGCTGTCGCCGCTGGCCAGGAAGCGCGGCGTGGCCAGTTCACTGACCAGCGGCGCCGCCACAACCAGCTTGCGCTCTGCCGCGCCAAAGCTGTCATCGCTCCAGACCTGCGTCATCAGGCGCAGTTCACCGTTAAATGCCGGGACAGGGAGCGTGATCGAGCCCTTGCCGTTTTTATCCAGCGTAACAGCCTGTAGCTGCTGCGCCACAATGTTGACGTGGGTAATGGGTTTCTTGCCGCCGCGCGTCAGCGTGTCGTCTTCGCCGTCGCCGCCAAAGCGCAGCGCTGCCAGGCGTCCGCCGCCTTCAATCAACTGCCCAAACACATCGTACTGGTCGACGTTATAACGTTTGCGGCCGAAAAAGGCCTGCCAGGGATCCGGGGTTTTGTAATCCGTCACGCTCAAAACCCCGCTGTCCACCGCCGACAGCAGCACATGCACCTTATCCGGCAGCGGGCCGCCTTCACGACTGGCCTGCACATTGACCGTCAGATTCTGCTCAGGGCGAACCTTTTCGGGCGCATCCAGCGTCAGGGTCAGGCGGCGCGCGTCGGTCGCCATCGGCAGATGTAGCAGTCCGACGGCACGTTTTGGCGTAGCGCCGCTGGTTTTGTCCCCTTCCCGTACGACGATGGCACTAAAATAGAGATCGTGACGCTGCCAGCTGTTGGCAATCGGCACATCCACCGTCGTCCCGCCCTGCGGAACGGTCAGCGGCTGCCACCACAGCGTGCCGCTGCTGGACTCAACCATCAGATAGCCCTTACCGGCCGTGGGCGATTCCACCTGCAGATGCACGGTTTCTCCGGGCTGATAAGCGGCTTTGTCTAAGCGGAGTTTGACCTGATCCGGGCGCAGAGCGCCCGTACCATTGGTATTATCCTGCCAGTCATAGCCCGCCTGAAAACGCACGCTGCTGACAATTTTTTCACCCGCCTGCACTTCCAGTCGGTAGCTGCCCCACTCGACCGGGAAGCTGACTTTGGTACTGCCCTCAGCGGGCACCGTAATCGATCGCTCATCTTCCTGCAGATCTTTCGCGTCGTAGCGTGACTGCCAGCCTTCACTGTCAGAGAAGCTCCAGTAGTAGTCACGACGTTCGCGAATCAAGCGCACATTCAGCTTTTCTGCCGCCAGCTTTTCGCCCTGACTGTTGGCGTAAACAATGTCAAAATCGGCCAGGCTGTTTTCCGGCACGGTCGGCTCATCGCGATAACTGTCACTGCGGTAATCGTAGATCGACTTGTTGCCGAACAGGGGACGAATGCCCGGCAGCGCCTCCGCGGGCCAGATCGCCTGAGTGGCACGTCGGGTCACAGGCCGTCCACCCGTTTCCAGCAGGCTGGCCTGTAAAATCAGGTTTAGCGGCGAGTGAAGCTGGTCCCACTGATTCTCGACGGTTAGCTGGGCTTTGCCGTTCGCATCCAGTTTGATATCCACATCACCCAGGCTGCGTTTGACGCCCTCCTCAGTGATATCCCCAAACTGATAGCCAGGCAGCGCTGCCACCGCGTCCCGGGCAGGACGTAGATAGAGCTGCCCCTGCAGCGCATTCCCCGCCGCAGGCGCACCATAGAGATAACGCCCCTCAACGTTAAAGGTGATATCCGCATCGGCAGGCTGAGGTTGCTCATCGTTTTTCAGCGTCAGCGACATGCGCTCTGGCAGGAAATCTTCGACGCGGAAATGCCACTGACGCGGCAGGTTATCACCGGTGTTCAGCCGCAGCATCCAGCCACCGGTCATGGCGGTCGTGGGCAGGCTGAATCGCTGCTGATACAACCCGTCCTGCGGTTGCCAGACAAAGGTGCGCACCACTTCACCGTCGGGCTGTACCACTTCGGCTTTAACCGGCTGGGCCGGTAACGGTTTGCCATCAGCATCACGCAGCAGCGCATTGACGATCACCGTTTCGCCGGGACGGTAGATATCGCGCGGGCCAAACACGAACAGCTGCTTGTCATAGCCCTCCGGTCCCGCCACGGGAAATTCGGCTAAATCTAATGCCGGGCGAGCCAGATCGATGAGGGAGGTTTGATCGCCCTGTATTGCCAACAGGAACTTGCCCTTGTCTTCGGCTTTCAGACGCACATGCCCGCTGCTGTCGCTGGTGCCGTTTTGCAGGACCTGCCCTTTATCGTTCAGGACTCTGACATTGACGCCTGAGAGCGGATCGCCGTTTTCCAGACTCTGGGCAAACAGCTCAAACTGGCCCGGAAAACGGTGCAGTGACAGGCCGATATCGCTCAGGGTGAAGAGCGTGGCTGGCATACTGTAATGATACGTGCCGGCCTGTTTCATCACGGCCAGATAAACGCCCGGTTGCTGAAGCGGCTTGATGTCTTTTAGCGGCAGCTGCAGTTTTTCCCGCGTATTGCGTGCCGGGTTAAGCTCAAAGCGGCCGCTGTAAACCAGCTCACTGGTTTTAAGCAGCTCCTGAGATTGCCAGGTTGAGAGATTACTCCCGTTATTCCACTGGGACAGGAATTGCGCCAGGCCCGCGTTTTTAATCCTGAAAAAATCGACATCCACCTGATCGACATTCAAGGCCAGCACCGGCAGGCCCTGCGCAATACGCAATGGCAGCAAAGAACCGCGACTGGCGAAGCCCACCATCGGCTCAATGTCGCGCGTGGTGATTTTTTGGCTGTAAGCCGCGGTCAGCGTTTCACCATTGGCGGCGCGCAAGCCCGGATCGACGGTCACAGTAAAGTGCCGTGAGGGTTCAGGATGGCGAAAACGCAGCGCCTTGCGATTCCCGGACAGCTCCCAACCGCCATCCACCTTGCCGCGCTGATCGTCCGTCAGCCGGACTTTTTTGGCCACGTCCTGCTTATCATCAAGCGGCTGATTGAACGTTAACACCAGTGCGGCGGCACCCTCGAGCTGGAGCTCGGAGAGGTCGATAATGCTCAACGGCTTACTGACCTGCGCACTGGCGGCAGGCGTTTCAGCGCTGACGGAAAAAGCAGGTAACGTGGCGGCAGACAGCAGCGCGCCGCCGATCAGCATGCTGAACAGCAGCCGGTTAATGCGTTGTTTCATGGTAAATCCTTCACCGTGCCCCAGGGGAATTGTTTTATAATGCTGCACGATTTCACATCAACCTTCGCATTTAATCAACGCTTCTCTTGAGATGGTGGGCACATTGCCCGACACTGGCATCACAGATTGCAGAGAAGAGGTTGTTATGACGACGCCACTGTTTGTGTCCGCCGACTGGTTACAAGAACATTTTAATGACGGCACGCTCCAGGTTCTGGATGCGCGTATGCTGCCGCCGGGCATGGAAGCCACGCGCGATATTCAAAAAGAATATCTGGCGGAGCATTTGCCTGGTGCGCCTTTTTTCAATATTGAAACGCTTTCCGATCACACCAGCCCTTATCCCCACATGTTACCCCGGGCCGAAAGCTTCGCGGTGGCGATGCGCGAACTGGGCATCAACAGTGATAAGCATTTGATTGTTTATGATGAAGGCAATCTGTTTTCTGCGCCCCGCGCATGGTGGATGCTGCGCGCCTTTGGCGTGGCACAGGTCTCCATTCTGGCTGGCGGTCTGCAGGGCTGGAAAACGGCGGGTTATGCGCTGGCTGAGGGCGAGGTCAGTCTGCCGGAAGGTGAGTTTGATGCACAGTTCGATGAAGGCCTGGTGAAACGCCTGACGGATGTCTTGCTGATTAGCCATGAAGGCGGCGCGCAAATTGTCGATGCGCGCGCGGCGAACCGTTTTAATGCTGAGGTCGATGAACCGCGTCCGGGATTGCACCGTGGGCACATTCCTAACAGCCTTAATCTGCCCTGGAATAGCCTGGTCGAGCAGGGCGCACTCAAGCCGGAAGCCGAACTTCGTTCACGCTTTGCGGAAGCCGGTGTGGATATCAGCAAACCCATCGTAGCCAGCTGTGGCTCTGGCGTGACTGCGGTGGTGTTGATTCTGGCGCTGACGGCCCTGGGTGCAAGGGAAGTGACGCTGTATGACGGATCCTGGTCCGAATGGGGCAGCCGGGATGATTTGCCGATTGCGAAGTAACGGTAAACGCGCGGCCGAACAGGCCGCGCAGTGTGTCAGATGATCCGCTGACCACCTTTGAACTCACGCAGGAAACTGCCCCAGCGGCGTTCATAAAAGGGCGTAATGTGCGCGGTAAAGAAGTGACTGATTCCGCGGTCCTCTGCCGTAATCTCACACACATCAATGGGTGCATCATCCAGTAATGTATCGGTGGCTACGCTGCCGGCCGCCTGAATAATTGCCTCAATATCGCTGTCCGCTTCAATACCAATCAACAGATTAGGCACATCATCCGCCTGTTCACGAATGCTGGCAATGAAAGCGCGTTTAACCTGCTTGTATTTGCTGAACAACTGCGTCAGCGAGTCGATCATCTGCGCGGGCGGTTCCGCGATTTCTGACAGCAGCAGTGACTGACCGCCTTCCAGCACCGTTTGCTGCATCAGGGCACTGCCCTCTTCCCCCAGCAGATGACTGATTTCCGCCGCAGAAAACTCTTTGCCCGTGGGCAACTTTGGATTAAGAAACAGCGTTTCGCCACGGGTCATTTCAAACAGCGTACGTACCGGCAGCCGCACATAAGGCTGCTCATCGTTGATCGCCTCGCTCATCGCCTGTTCGGAGGTAAAAAACGGGATCACACTGCTGCCATCTTCTTTTTCCCAGTGCTGCAGGTCGACAGGCGTGCTGGCATCCAACTGCTGCTGGGTGCTTTCCCCCGGCACCCATGCATCCGCCTCCAGCAGTAGCTGAAAAAACTCAGGACGATGGGCAGGCTCCGTGGCGGCCAGCTTCAGCACCTCTTCAAGACGGTTCATCATTCACTTCTACCTTCAAAAAGCGGTGACCAGGTCACCGCGGAGATTGCATTTATTTCAGTAACAGGTTGGCGATAGTGCGCACGCCCAAGCCGGTTGCGCCTGCCGACCATTGATCGACCGCGCTCTTACGGTACGTCGCCGAGCAGTCGATATGTAACCAGCCCTGCTGATAGTGGCTGACGAAATAGGACAGGAACGCCGCCGCGCTGCTGGCACCGGCAGAATGTGCCGGGCTGGCGATGTTATTCAGATCGGCAAAGTTTGACGGCAGATGACTGCGATGGAACTCTGCCAGCGGCAAACGCCAGAACGGTTCGTTTTCACTGACCGCACTGCCCATCACCGACTGCGCCAGCACATCGTCGAAGGTAAACAAGGCGTGATAATCGTTGCCCACCGCCGTTTTCGCGGCGCCGGTCAGCGTTGCCGCATCGATCAGCAGCGTCGGATTCTGCTCGCTGGCATCGATCAGACCATCTGCCAGGACCAGACGACCTTCCGCATCGGTGTTCATCACTTCTACCGACTTGCCATTGCGGTAACGAATGATGTCACCCAGCTTAAAGGCGTTGCTGCTGACCATGTTATCCGCGCAGCACAGGTAGAGTTTGACGCGCTTTTTCAGTCCGCGCGCGATGGCCATGGCCAGTGCACCGGTCACCGTCGCGGCACCGCCCATATCTGACTTCATGGAGTCCATGGTGGCACTGGTTTTGAGGCTGTAGCCACCGGTATCGAAGGTAATCCCTTTACCGACCAGGCAGGCGTAAACCGGCGCTTCGCTATCGCCGGTGGGATTAAAATCCAGTGCCAGGAAAACCGGCGGACGGTTTGAGCCCCGTCCTACCGTGTGCAGGCCCATATAGCCTTGCTCACGTAAATCATCGCCTTTGGTAATGCGATAGCTGACCGCTTCGCCACCTAACTCGCTCAGTAAATCTACGGCACTGTGTGCCAGCGTCTCTGGCCCTAAATCATCTGCAGGCAGGTTAATCGTATCGCGCACCCAGCCTACGATCTTACGGCGGCGATCAAATTCCGCCTGTTCATGTTCACCCAACTGCGGCCAGTCAACGCTGTTTTTGGCTTTCGGGCTGCGATAGCCCTGCCAGAAGGCCCAGCACTGCTCCAGATGCCAGCCTTCGCCCGTCAGGGCAACATGACGAATGCCCTGCCCATCCAGCTTACGCGCGGCACGCTGGATGCTCATCAACGCATCGGCTTCACGCAGGTGCACGGTCATACCGTTTTCATTGCTGCTTAACAGTGCTTTTTCACCCCAGCGCGCATCGGCGGGCTGGTTGCTGAGCGTGATATTCATCGGTTGTGTACTCATTGTAGGGCTCCGTATTCGTTATTCGTTTCATCCAGCCTGTTTTGCGATGGCTTTTCATACAGATGTTACGCCGCACACCGCAGGCGTTGCCGGTGCGCAGTGGTCAGCCTCTTCAGGCCTGATTATGACTACATGAGTTCACGCAGGCGCGTCACGGACTTCTGCACCAGCGCAATGGCATAATCGATCTCTTCTTCAGTGGTGAACCGCCCCAGTGAGAAGCGAAGTGAACTGTGGGCCAGTTCTTCGTTCAGACCGAGTGCGCGCAGAACATAGGAAGGTTCCAGACTGGCGGAAGTACAGGCCGATCCGGACGACAGCGCAAGATCTTTCAGCGCCATGATCAACGACTCACCTTCAACATCAGCAAAACTGACGTTAAGTATGTTGGCGCAGCTGTGTTGCAAATCACCATTCACCGTTACGCCGCCTGTCTCACGGATGCCGTGCCACAGTTTGTCACGCAACAGCGACAAGCGGGCCATCTCTTCTTCACGCACCGCTTTGGCAATGCGGTAAGCCTCACCCATGCCGACAATCTGGTGCACCGGTAAGGTGCCCGATCGCATATTGCGCTCGTGACCGCCGCCGTGGATCTGCGCATCAATCTGGATACGCGGCTTACGACGGACATAGAGCGCGCCAATGCCTTTAGGACCATAAACTTTATGACCGGAAAACGACATCAGATCAACAGGCAGTTCAGCGAGATCGATAGCCAGTTTCCCGACGCTTTGCGTCGCATCGACGTGGAACAGGATGCCCCGCTCCCGGCACAGGGCGCCCAGCGCAGCGATATCCTGAATCACACCGATTTCGTTATTCACGTGCATGATGGAAACCAGCACCGTGTCGTCACGTAGCGCGGCGCGCAGGTCGTCAGGCGCGATCAGGCCATTCGCTGCTGGCGTCAGCCAGGTGATCTCAAAGCCTTCACGTTCAAGTTGCAGGCAGGTATCAATGACCGCTTTATGTTCGGTTACGCTGGTGACGATGTGTTTACCACGCGACTGGTGGAAATGGGCTGCGCCTTTAATGGCGAGATTGTCGGATTCGGTGGCCCCGGAGGTGAAGACGATTTCACGTGGGTCAGCATTGACCAGCTCCGCGACCTGATTGCGCGCAACGTCCACCGCCTCTTCTGCCTGCCAGCCGAAACGGTGCGAACGGGAGGCCGGGTTACCAAACGTGCCATCCAGCGTCAGGAATTGCATCATTTTGCTGGCCACACGCGGATCGGCCGGCGTCGTGGCGGCATAATCCAGGTAAATCGGTAATTTCATTGCGCTACAGCTCCGTATAAAAAATCATACGTATTTATAGCAGATTCAGCCCCTGCCGCGTTAGCAGTAAGGGCCGGAGAAGCAGAGGATTAGGAGGCGCGGAGGTTAACGTTGATTTCCTGTGCGCGGGCGTGCTGGAAACGACGATTGTCGTTAGCATTCTGGCGGTCGGCCACATCCAGGATTTCCTGATTATTCACCAGCTCAGCCAGCGTAATGTTGTTCAGGAATTCGCTAATACGGACGCTCAGGTCACGCCACAACACATGGGTCAGACAGCGCTCGCCACCCTGACAGCCTTCTTTGCCCTGGCATTTGGTGGCGTCCACAGATTCATCAACCGCGGAGATCACTTCACCCACCGCAATCGCGCTGGCTTCTTTGCCCAGCAGATAACCGCCACCCGGACCACGAACGCTGGATACCAGATTGTGCTTACGTAACCGCGAGAACAGCTGCTCCAGATAAGAGAGCGATATACCCTGGCGTTCAGAGATGTCAGCCAGTGGAACAGGGCCCTGGTGAGAATGCAGGGCAACGTCCAGCATAGCGGTAACAGCGTAACGTCCTTTGGATGTCAGTCTCATAGCATACAACCTCAATAGCGTCCGGTTATCGGAGGATTAGCGAAGATGACGGCAAGTCTGACATTCCCGAGTAATTTGGTCAACTATTTAACCAAGTAATTTACTCAACTATTTAACCTGGCGTTTTACTCAACTATTCAGGGCCGTTTTGTTTCGGTCCTTTACGCTTCTCGAACGAGGCGAGCATCCCGCGCAGAATATTGAGTTCGTCGCGCTCAGGACGGGCACGCGTATACAGACGACGCAGCTTGCTCATTACCTGGCCGGGATTGGCTTCACGGATAAATCCGCTTTCCAGCATCATCTGTTCCATGTGCTGGTAGAAACGCTCCAGGTCGTCAACCAGCGGATAAGGTGATTCCTCGTACTGCGGTTTGGGACTGGCGTTGTCCTGCGCCTGCAGCCAGGCCATGCGGACTTCATAGGCAATGATCTGCACCGCCATCGCCAGGTTAAGCGAGCTGTATTCCGGGTTCGCCTGGATGGCCACATGATAATGGCACTTTTGCAATTCATCGTTAGTCAGCCCGACACGCTCACGACCAAACACCAGGGCGACGGGGGCCTGCCGGGCCTCTTCAATACTTTTCAGGCCACATTCACGTGAATCCAGCATCGGCCACGGCAGCGAGCGGGAACGTGCACTGGTGCCGACCACCAGACTGCATCCGGCAATCGCGTCATCCAGTGAGTCGACAATTTTCGCCTCGCCAATCACGTCACTGGCCCCGGCAGCCAGCGAGATAGCCTGTGAATCCGGCTTCACTAACGGATTGACCAAATAGAGGTTAGTTAAGCCCATAGTTTTCATCGCGCGCGCGACGGAGCCCATGTTGCCGGTGTGAGAAGTTTCTACCAGTACGATACGAATATTTTGCAGCATAATTGGGATCGGTCAGAAAATGATGACGCGTACTCTAACATAAAGCAGGACATTTACCGAACACCCTGCTATACTCCGCGCCGTTTTCCCCGTTCTTTAACATCCAGCGAGAGATACCGATGCATCCAATGCTCAACATTGCCGTGCGCGCAGCGCGCAAGGCCGGAAATTTAATTGCCAAGAATTATGAAACCCCGGACGCCGTCGAAGCCAGCCAGAAAGGCAGTAACGACTTCGTAACCAATGTTGACCGCGACGCAGAACGCCTGATTATCGAAGTGATTCGTAAATCCTACCCGAAGCACACCATTATTACTGAAGAGAGTGGTGAACTTGAAGGTGAAGATCAGGACATTCAATGGGTAATCGATCCGCTGGATGGCACGACCAACTTTATCAAACGCCTGCCCCACTTCTCTGTTTCTATCGCCGTACGCATTAAAGGCCGTACTGAAGTGGCGGTGGTATATGATCCTATGCGTAATGAACTGTTCAGTGCCGTACGTGGCCAGGGCGCGCAGCTTAACGGCTACCGTCTGCGCGGCAGCATCGCTCGCGATCTGGATGGCACCATTCTGGCGACCGGTTTCCCGTTCAAGCTAAAACAGCACGCGCCGGCTTACATGAACATCATGACCAAACTGTTCACACAGTGTGCGGACTTCCGTCGTACCGGCTCTGCCGCACTGGACCTGGCCTATGTTGCCGCAGGTCGTGTGGATGGCTATTTTGAAATCGGTCTGAAACCGTGGGATTTTGCCGCGGGTGAACTGCTGGTGCGTGAAGCGGGCGGACTGGTTACTGACTTCACCGGCAATCATGGTTACCTGCATTCAGGTAACATTGTGGCCGGTAATCCTCGTGTGGTTAAAGCGCTGCTGTCGTCCATGCGCGATGAACTGAGCGAAGCGCTGAAGCGCTAAAGAAAAAGGCGGCACATTCTGTGCCGCCTTTTTTAACGCCTTTCGGTTAGCGACGTTCGTTCGCCAACACCTGACGTGGCTGAGTACGACGTCCCACCATGCCCATCACGCCTGCCAGGATTGCTTCAATAATCAGGATAAAGAAGGCGTACCAGCTGGCTTTCGCTGTCGCT
Organism: Pantoea sp. BR_17; assembly: GCF_041955125.1. Taxonomy (NCBI): domain Bacteria; kingdom Pseudomonadati; phylum Pseudomonadota; class Gammaproteobacteria; order Enterobacterales; family Erwiniaceae; genus Pantoea; species Pantoea sp. BR_17. Next base: position 131,877 of record NZ_JAVAXT010000005.1, read on the forward strand.
TTAGCCGCCTGCTCACCGGCTTCACGGGCTTTCTGCTCAGCCTGCTGTTTCAGCTCCTGATATTTCTGCATAGCCTGCTGATAGCTCTGCTCTGCCTGATTAACGATCTGCTCTGCTTCCTGATCGCTTTTGCCGGTGCGCGCTTTAATAATATTTTTCAACGCCTCACGATCGGCTGCCTGTAATGTATCAGCATGACGATCAATAACGCCTTTAAACCAGTTAGCTAAATCCGTGTCTGCGGTTTGCGGATGATTAGCGGTGTTATTTGCCTGGTTCTCTGCATTCTGCGCTTCATTATTCGCATCCTGCTTCAGTTTTTCAGGTTGTAATTCAGGCTTGCCTGTTTGACGCAGCGTCGTTTCCAGCTCACGCTGCATGTCATTTAAATTAATATTGTTTTCCTGCAGCTTGTCTTTTGCCATTTGGGTAACAGATGGCGCAGCGGCTGAAATACCCTGACCGACAGCCTGGAAGCCCGTGCCCAGAATGTTCATCGCACCGCCTAATACGCTACTGGCAAGACTGATGGCTAAATAAATCGTTATCACCGTGCTTATGCCAAACATCAGTAACCCATGCAGCGCGCCTTCGCGCTGTGCCAGACGTCCGGCAACATAGGCGCCCGCGACGATGGCGAGAAGCATTTCAATCGCCGTCCACACCAGCGCACCGGTGCCCAGATGTTTAAACGGATTGCCTTCCTGCAGGGGATCAATAGTCGTCGCGCCGATAGCTGTTCCCAGCAGAGTTAATAATATGTGAATTATCAGTGCGCAAATAACACCGGCAAAAACGGCACTCCATGAAATACGTTTTAGGGGCAAACCCGCTGTTCCAGTTACCAGCGGATCGGTGTAGCCATTATTAATACGGGTATCAGCCATGAGATATTTTCCTCGCAAAGCACGGAATCGTTCCGTTTTTATTCATCCCATTATTGGGAGGTGATTTAACTATTAACAGCGTAGACAGTGAAAACAAATTTCACCACTAAACAGTCAGCAGAAAAATAAAAAATAGTGAGGAATATATTGCAGAATGAGCAGCGAAAAACGCTTTTCGCTGCTATAGAAATCAGAAAGGCCGGATGCCGCCCGCCAACCCCGGCTGAGCAGATTGCCATAACGCACAGCCCGCAACGATTAACATGACGCTTCCCAGCAAAGCCAACAGAGGCAACAGACTGCGTGCGCGATCGCTTATGTGGCTGTTTGCACTCAGCCGTTGCGCCAGCGAACGCGATCGCTGCACCAGCAGACCAATCGCCGAAATGGTCAGGGCCGTTCCCATCGCCATCACCGCCGCCGAGAGGACGCCCCAGAGGTAAACGCCAATCACCTTAGCAAACAGCAGCATCATGATGGCTCCTGAACAGGGCCGCAGCCCCATCGACAGAACCACCAGTAACTGGGTTTTCACGTTAACGGCACCGGCTACCTGCTGTGCACTGGGCAGATGAGCATGACCGCAGCCGCACTGATCATCATGATGATGGTGTGGATGCAGAGCACGAATGTTCATCGCCGGTTTCGGTCGGAACAGTCGCCACAGAGAGTTGACCGCCCGATAACCTGTCCAGATTCCCAGGGCAATCACCAGAAGATAACTGCCCTTCTCCAGCCAGAAACTGCTCAGATGCAACTGGCGTGATGAGGTGTGCAATACCACCAGCATCAGGGTTACCAGAACAATCGCGACTGAACCCTGTAACAGCGATGCCAGCAGCGTCAGCTTCATGCTGGTTTTCAGTTTTGCCGGATGAGTGGCCAGGAAAGTGGTGATAACAACCTTACCGTGCCCAGGTCCTAACGCATGCAGGATGCCGTACACCAGACTAAACGCCAGTAATGACAGGCCAGCCCGGTGCGGATGTTCGGCGACCTGTTGCAGGAGCTGCGTCATCTCGCGGTTGAGAATTTTTTGCCAGAGCACACTTTGCAGCAGAATTTGCGGCCAGTACAGCCAGATCGCGCTGACCGCCGTCACCAGCCCGACCATGAATACTGCCAGTGGCCACAGCCGTTTTTTGGGCCGCGCTATGGTCGTCAGTGACATGTCAGAATCACCGTTTGCGCGAACTGCCTGCCCAGATCCATCTCTTCGGGTGGCGCATCGGCCTTGTCGAGCGATAAGGCATACTGCTTCAACGAGTCATTCGGCTTTGGCGTATGCAAGGTGAAGGCGCAGCGTGACTGCAACGCTGGCGGCACGGTCAAGGCGTCAGGCTTGTCATAGAACATGTCGACGAAATACGTGGGATCGAAGGTGAGAATCTCAAAGCGCTGACCGGTTAATGTAGGTGGCTCGGCCAGCGGCAACACAAACTCCAGCACCGCTTTGTTGCCACTGCGTGACAGATTGTATTCTTTTGGTAGATTCAAGAACTTCACCCGCTGCTTGTTATGCCAGATTTCAGAAAAATAATGTTGTCCCAGCACATTCGCCATTACGCCGGCTGCCAGTTTTTTCCAGACCACGGTGCCCGGTTTCGCATCGCTCGCGTCGTAAAGAAGATCGGCGGAGGTAATCTCATCCATGGTCCAGATCATTTTCAAGCCCGTAAACCGATCGCCGTCAGCAACCAGTTCCGTTTTCATATCAATAAAGCTGTGAGGATGTGCCAGTGCTGACGAACTTATCAGGGTTAGCAGTGCGAAAAACATGCGTTTCATAATGTTATAAAGTAACGTTCCTGATAAAAAGGTTTCATAAGTAACAAAATTTTGTGACCCGCCTTAAACCTCTGAACAAAAAACCGGGTAAACCCTTCACCGGTCAGGGCAGTTGACTATTCTTAGCTAAAAATAGCCAGCGGGAATATTGATTGATGAGTTCTGCTACATCTTCAGCACCACTCTTCACCGTTTCTCAGCGCCGCTGCAACCTGTTGTTATTGCTGTTTCTGCCCACTCCCGTGCTGACGCTCACGCGGTTAAGCCTGCTTAACGGCGTGGATGCTGCCACCGCCAGGCAAGATATTGCCGCCGTGGGTGATGAGATACAGCGCTATCATCAACTGGAACTTCACCAAATGGTGGATGGCAGCTTGCGCATTCATGGTACAGAGCTGGACAGACGAATTTGTCTTATACATAACCTGCGGCGCAGTTTGCGTCTGTCGCAGACGTTTGTCTGTGAGCATTTTGCGACACCGCTTCGCCAGCGCCTTAAGCAAATGAAAATTGAGAAGGCGCTCTACGATGAAACCAATCTACAGGCACTCATCCAGCACTGCAGCCTGTGCCTTGATCGCCCTTTCAGTACACGCGATCAACTCTTTTTACAAATATTTATGAAATACGGCCTGTGCCAGCGCCAGCCTGCCCTCTTTACTGCACAACAGCAGGCCTGGCTGGCGATGAAGGCGGAGCGCCGCGCGGCCACTGATGTCATTCGTCACTGGAAAAAACGGTGCCATCTCGCACCGGATGCGAGTGAAACCGACTTCTGGACATTACTGTTCAGCCTCATCCACGCGCCGCATCCGGACGGCATCCGTCACGCCAGTGAACAGCGGCTCATGCGCGCCACGCATCAGCTGATCGATGACTTCGAGGCTTCGTCAGGCACCCCTTTTCCTGAACGTGCCGAACTCCAGCAGCAACTGTATACGCACCTGGCGCAGGCGCTGGATCGCACTTACTTTACTATTGGCATTGATGACAGTGTGGCACAAGACGTAACCAGGCTTTATCCGCGCCTGCTGCGAACCACTCAGCAGGCGCTGGTGGCGTTTGAGCAGGAATACGCGATTTGTTTTAAACCGGAAGAAGTCAGTCTGATAACCATTATTTTTGGTGCCTGGCTGATGCAGAGCAGCGCCCTTCAGGAAAAACAGGTGCTGCTCCTGACCGGTGACGATCCGGCGCTGGAACAGGACGTTGAGCAGCAGATCCGGGAAATCACCTTATTACCCGTTAATATCACCTATCAGCATGTGGATGACTTTCAGCGCGACGGCGCGCCGCGCGAAGTTGATTTGATTATCTCGCCTTATGTCACCTCCCTGCCGCTGTTTTCGCCCCCGCTGATCCATGCAGAATTGCCGTTGACCGAATATCATCAGCAACGCATTCGCTATTTGCTGGAGTCCTGACGCGGGCGCAGAAACAGCGCAGGCAGCGCCACCAGCGCCATCACCCAAAACAGCTGTCCATGAAGATGGGTAAACAGCACGCCACAAATCATCGTCATCACGGCGATACCGCCGCCCATCGCCAGCGCCGAATAGAGCGACTGCAACCGAATCACCTCCGCACCCTGCCGTGAAGCAATGAAACGCATGGCTGCAAGGTGGCAGACCGTAAACGTACCGCAGTGGAGAATTTGCGCCACAATCAACACCGGCAGTGCCGTGCTGGCCCCCAGCAGGCTCCAGCGAATTAACGCGCAAACGCCGGACAGCAGCAGTAAATCGCGCGCCTGCCAGCGGTGAAACAGACGGTGACTCAGCGCAAAGATCACAATTTCTGCCACCACGCCAAGCGACCACAGATAACCAATGCACGAGGCGGAATAGCCACTTTCCTGCCACCAGATCGCGCTGAAGCCGTAATAGGCCGCATGCGCTCCCTGCAGCAGGGTGACGCACACCATGAAACGCCAGACCGCGTTTTCCCGTATCAGATCGCGCCAGGCCTGCCAGCCACCGCTGACGTTGCTCTTGCGTTCGCTGCCCTGAGGGTGTGTTTGCGGCGTCAGCAACATGCCCGCCAGCATACTTATGACGCCCGCTGACAGCAGCATTAAAATCGCCTGGGATGAAAAAGCCGTCACCAGCATACCGGTCAACGACGAACTGATGACGAAGGCCAGAGAACCCCAGAGGCGCACCGGCCCGTAGGCCAGACCAATTTGTTGCGTCCAGGTCGCCGCCAGCGCATCACTTAAAGGCACCAGCGGGGAGAAAAACAGATTAAAGCCGGTCATCACTAACAGCAGCCACAACCACTGTTGTCCAGTCCAGTATCCCACGGCAAAAAGACAGGTCAGCAGCGCCAGCAGCCGCAACGCCGTAATCAGTTGAGAAGGATGTTTAACCTGCGAGGCGATGAACAAACTGCCTACAAAACGCGCCACCATGCCGCAGCCAAGCAGCAGGCCAATTTGTTCGGGGTTCAGTCCCACGCCTTTTAGCCAGACGCCCCAGAAAGGCAGGTAAATACCGTAACAAAAAAAGTAGGTGAAATAGCTTAATCCAAGCCATCTGGCGGAGCCGATTGCCATGTTCCCTCCAGCAATAGTGTGACCGGTCGTGTTAAGAGGTCGATACTTTGTCAGAGCCACGTGAGACGGGCAATAAAAAAGGATGGCCGGGGCCATCCTTTTTCCACCGTTGACTCACCTGACGGGATCAGGCGTAAACCGGCAGGCGCGCACAGATATCCAGCACTTTTTGCTTCGTGCGTTCAATCGTGGCTTCGTCGTTCACATCGTCCAGCACGTCAGCAATCCAGCCGGCCAGTTCACGCACGTCCGCTTCTTTAAAGCCACGACGTGTGACCGCTGGGGTACCGATACGTACACCGGAGGTGACAAACGGGCTTTTCGGATCGTTCGGCACGCTGTTTTTGTTCACGGTGATATTGGCACGGCCCAGTGCCGCATCCGCTTCTTTACCGGTCAGGTTTTTGCTCACCAGATCAATCAGGAACAGGTGGTTGTAAGTGCCGCCTGACACGATGTTATAACCGCGTTCCAGTAAGACCTCGACCATCGCTTTCGCGTTTTTTGCCACCTGCTGCTGGTAGGTTTTGAACTCGGGTTCCATCGCTTCTTTGAACGCCACGGCTTTACCCGCAATGACGTGCATCAGCGGGCCGCCCTGGCCGCCAGGGAAAACCGCAGAGTTAAGCTTTTTGTACAGTTCTTCGTCGCCACCTTTCGCCAGAATGATGCCGCCACGCGGACCGGCCAGCGTTTTGTGGGTTGTAGAAGTCACAACGTGCGCGTGCGGTAAAGGGTTCGGGTAAACGTCAGCCGCAATCAGACCAGCAACGTGCGCCATATCCACAAACAACCAGGCACCAACGCTGTCTGCGATTTCGCGCATTTTGGCCCAGTCGCAAATACCCGAGTACGCAGAGAAACCGCCAATGATCATCTTAGGCTGGTGCGTTTTTGCCAGCTCAGCCAGTTCGTTGTAGTCAATTTTACCGGTTTCATCGATACCATAAGGCACGACATTGTAGAGTTTGCCCGACAGGTTAACAGGCGAACCGTGCGTCAGATGACCACCGTGCGCGAGGTTCATACCCAGAATGGTATCGCCTGGCTGCAGCAGGGCGGTAAACACAGCAAAGTTAGCCTGTGAACCTGAGTGCGGCTGTACGTTGGCATAATCTGCACCAAACAGCGCTTTCGCACGATCGATAGCCAGCTGCTCAACAATATCTACATACTCGCAGCCGCCGTAATAACGTTTGCCAGGATAGCCTTCAGCATATTTGTTGGTGAGCTGTGAACCTTGCGCCTGCATTACACGCGGGCTGGTGTAGTTTTCAGAAGCAATCAGTTCAATGTGCTCTTCCTGACGCACTTTCTCTTGCTCCATCGCCTGCCACAACTCGGCATCATAATCGGCAATGTTCATTTCACGCTTTAACATCCGCATCTCCTGACTGGCTATCTTTAAATCGGCAAATTACGCCCCCAAAGGGCGAAGGCAGACAGTGTAAACCCTTTTACCAGGGGACGGTAGGGCCAATCCCCTCTTTTTACGCAAACGTTTGGCTTCGCATTGGCGATGTGTTTTTGGCTCGATTTGCAAGCGGTTTTCCGCTGTTTTTCCCCGCACCCTGTAACGGAAATTTTCCATTTCTCCGTCTGAAAATTTGCCGCTCAGTCTTCCTGTAAACCACAACGCTATTTACAGAACAAAACGCCCGGCTATAAGATGCATTTAAAATGCAACTTTAAGTAAGGTATTGCCATGCTTGATGCCCAGACGATTCACATTGTGAAATCCACCCTTCCCGCGATTGCGGCATGCGGCCCCGATCTGACGGCCCATTTTTACGGTCAGATGCTCTCTCATCATCCAGAGTTAAAGCATGTCTTTAACAGGGCCAACCAGCGCAATGGCGCACAGCGTGAAGCGCTGTTTAATGCGATTTGCGCCTACGGGGTCAATCTGGACAATCTGACGGCGCTACGGCCAGCCGTCGAAAAAATTGCCCAAAAGCACGCCAGCCTGACTATCCAGCCTGAGCAATATAAAATTGTGGGTGAGTATTTACTCGCCTCTATCGACGCCATGCTGAATCCTGGCGAAGCGGTGCTCGCCGCCTGGAGACGCGCCTACACAGTGCTGGCCGATATCTTTATCCAGCGTGAAGAAGCCCTTTATCAGGCATCGGCACACCAGCAAGGCGGCTGGCGCGGCACGAGAGCCTTCTTCATCAGCGCGATTGAGCAACAAAGTGACGTGATCAAAAGCGTTACCCTCGCTCCTGTTGATGGTAAACCCATTGCGTCCTTCAGGCCGGGGCAGTATGTGTCACTGCATCTGCAGCCAGCGGGCTTCCGCTATCAGCAAATTCGTCAGTACTCACTCACCACCGTCAGCGATGCGCAGACCTACCGAATTGCGGTAAAACAGGAAGCCGGGGGAACAGTCTCAGGCTGGCTGCATCAACAGGCCAAAGCAGGCGATGAGATTCAGCTGACGCCTCCACACGGGGATTTTTTTCTCCAGGCAAGTCCGACGACGCCGGTCACATTGATTTCAGCGGGCGTAGGGCAAACGCCGATGCTGGCCATGCTGCATGCGCTGGCTACCCGGCAGCACCCGGCAGCGGTCAACTGGTTACATGCCGCTGAAAACGGCCAGCAGCATGCCTTTGCAGATGAAGTGCGCGCGGCCGGTGACCTGTTGCCTGATTTTGCCCAACATATCTGGTATCGCGAGCCAAATCAGGGTGATGCAGGTCGTTATGATGCGCAAGGCCTTATGGATCTGGCGAGCGTTTCACCACGTCTGCAGGAGGTGAATACCCACTTCTATCTTTGTGGGCCGCTGGGCTTTATGCAGTTCGTCGTTCAGCAGCTGCTGGCGGTCGGCGTGACGGCGGACAGGATTTACTATGAGGTGTTTGGTCCGCATAAGGTGATGTAATAATAAAAAAGCCCGCGACAGGCGGGCTTTCGACAAGGACACGATTAAATCGCTTCCTCGTCTTCTTCACCGGTACGGATACGCACCACGCGAGCGACATCGAAAACAAAGATTTTGCCGTCGCCAATTTTGCCGGTTTGCGCGGTGCGCATGATGGTTTCGACGCAGGTGTCCACGATATCATCGCCTACCACCATTTCAATTTTTACCTTCGGCAGAAAGTCCACCATATACTCTGCCCCACGGTAGAGTTCCGTGTGCCCTTTCTGACGGCCAAAGCCTTTCACTTCGCTTACGGTCATCCCGGTGATGCCGACTTCAGCAAGCGCTTCGCGCACATCATCAAGTTTGAATGGTTTAATTATTGCATCGATCTTTTTCATGTCAGACCCTTTCCTCGCGCCCTCCGTGGTCAGAGGGATTTTTTAAGTATAAATGTCGCTGGCCATGCTGCAGGCTGGTGCGGCAGAAAATTACTCTTTAAAGTCACTGGCGTCCAGTTCGTGACGTGACAGCAGCTTATAGAATTCAGTACGGTTACGTCCAGCCAGACGCGCCGCGTTGGTCACATTTCCTTTGGTCATCTGCAACAGCTTGCGCAGGTAATTGAGTTCAAACTGATTACGCGCCTCGACAAAGGTTGGTAATGCGCTGTTTTCGCCGCTCAGTGCCTGCTCTACCAGCGCATCGCTGATCACCGGCGAGGAACTGAGCGCCACGCACTGTTCAATCACATTCACTAACTGACGCACGTTACCGGGCCAGCTGGCAGAGATCAGGCGCTTCATCGCATCCACCGAAAAACTGCGCACCTGCGGTTTGTGACGGTCCGCGGCCTGGCGCAGCAGATGATTAGCCAGCAGCGGAATATCCTCGGTACGTTGATGCAGCGCCGGTATTTTCAGGTTAACGACGTTCAGGCGATAAAAGAGATCTTCACGGAATTCGTTTTTCTCCATCGCTTTCGGCAAATCCCGGTGCGTGGCGGAGATAATCCGCACATTGATATCAATATCGTTGTTGCTGCCAAGCGGCCGGACTTTACGCTCCTGTATGACCCGCAGCAGTTTCACCTGCAGCGCGGGCGGCATATCGCCAATTTCGTCCAGAAACAGCGTCCCGCCTTCGGCCGCTTTAAACAGGCCGTCGCGCGCGCTGACCGCACCGGTAAAGGCACCTTTCGCGTGACCAAATAACTCCGATTCCAGCAACTGCTCGGGCAAGGCACCACAGTTGATCGCGATGAACGGCTTGTCGGCGCGCGGACTGGCCGCATGGATAGCCTGCGCCAGCACCTCTTTACCCGTCCCGCTTTGCCCGTTGATCAGCACGCTGACATCCGACTGAGCAACCATGTGCGCCTGTTCAAGTAAGCGCAGCATCTGAGGATTGCGTGTTACGATGGCTTCCCGCCAGCGGTCGTCGCTGACCGGGACGCGCTGCGCGAGCGCTTCATCGATTGCCTTATAAAGCGCATCGCGATCGACCGGTTTGGTTAAAAAGCTAAATACGCCCTGCTGGGTTGCCGCGACGGCCTCTGGAATCGAACCGTGTGCGGTTAAAATGATGACCGGCAAGCCCATATGGCGTTTCTGGATTTCGCCAAAAAGCGCCAGGCCGTCCATCTCATCCATGCGCAAATCGCTTATCACCAGATCGATTTTCTCTTTCTGCAACAGCCGAAGCGCGTCAGGCCCACTGGCTGCGGTGGTCACCTGATAGCCTTCGCTGCTCAGCCGCATCCCTAACAGTTTCAGCAGGCTGGGATCATCATCCACCAGCAGCAGATGTGCCGCATGTTTTATCATTACTGCTCTTCCTCTTGTGGCAACGCCGTTCCATGACTGCCTTCTGGCATCTCTGAGGTTTTGCGCGACGAAAGCTGGCGTTCGATATCGGTTAACCGCTCCAGCTTGCTTTGCGTATCGCTTAACTGCTGCCGTAATTTTATCTGCTGCTGACGCAGCGCATCCGTCTGCGCATCGCTGCTCTGCTGCAGATGGACGTACCGCGAACGTAGCGCACTTAAATCCAGCTGTGCCGCCTGGTTACTGCGCCAGAGCTGGATGAGTGCCCGCAGGTTTTGCGGGAACTGCTCACTGTAGCTGTCCAGCTCGGTGATATAGTCGCGCCGTTCCAGTGGCGTTACGTTGCCATTTGCCATGAGTACGCCCTGTTTAAAGGCTCGCGACCAGCTGTCTACTGGCCAGCGGTGCGCCTCGGCGCGGGCTTCCGCGGGCGAAAGTCGTTCGGCGCAGTCAATACTGCGCATCCAGTAAAGGGGATTGGCAAGCGCGGCAGTGTTTTCAATATGCCAGATATCGCTACAGCGGGTTGTCAGATAATCCACCAGGCGCGTTTCAGGCACCGCGACAGAGTTTGGTGCGGGCTGGGATGCCGAGGTCGCCGGTGAGGAGGCACAGCCGCTGAGCATCAGGGTGCTCAGTGCGCTTATAAGAATCGCGGCAAAAAATTTCATACTTCAGACTTTCCCGGCGGTGGTATTCAGTTCAATGCGAAAACAAACATCCGCGTCATCGCGGCTGACCAGTTGCAGGTTGCCGTGCATGCGGCGCAGACAATCCTTTGCGATACTTAACCCCAGCCCACTGCCTTTAACCGGCCCTTTGCGCTGATGGCTACCCTGAAAAAAGGGCTCAAAAATCATTGCCTGCTCATGCTCGGGAATGGGCGTACCGCTGTTAGCGACCTCAATGATGACTGTATCGCCCTGCTGCTGGCTACGAAGCCAGATGTTACCGGATTCATTGCCATAGTTCACGGCGTTAGAGTAGAGGTTATCAATTACGCTCATTAATAGCATAGGCTCAGCCAGGCAATCTGTGGCCTTCAGATCGATCTCAACATGCATCTGTTTGTTACGCGCCGAAAGGGCGTGGGCATTTACAACGTCATGCACGATATCGTCCAGTTTGACCGCCTCAAGCGTGATTGGCCCATCAGCGAGCCTGCGGTTGTAGTCGAGCAATTGTTCAATCAGGTGCTGCAAATGACGGCTGCTGGTATCGAGTATGGAGACGATTTCTTTCTGCTCCGGATTTAGCACGCCCGCGACTTCATCCGCCAGAAGCGCCGTACCTTCACGCAAACTGGCCAGCGGGGTTTTCAGTTCGTGTGAAAGGTGGCGTAAAAATTCGTGTCGCTGAGATTCAAGCCAGTGCAGCCGCTCGCTCAGCCAGACAATACGTTGCCCCAGCGAACGCAATTCCCGTGGCCCCCGAAACACCATGCTGCTGCCCAGTTCCCGCCCTTCGCCAAGGCGGTTAATCATCCGTTCGACACTTTTGACCGGACCGATGATCATGCGGGTAAACAGCAGCGTGAGTGTCAGGCTGATAATGAACAGAATCAGCGCCTGCCAGCCAAAGAACTGACCGCGATCGGCGATTTCGCGCTGAAGCTGTAAGCCGCGGGCGAATACCACCTCCCGCGTGTCGTGCACCAGTTGTGCGTTGGTTGCGGAAAAACGGTCAAGCGCCTGCGCAGCACTGCCCATCGGATTACCGTTCTGGCACTGCAGGGTTTCCAACAGCGGCAGCGTGTCCCGTAGCGTCTTAAAAGCCGGTAAATCGGGCAGATTATCAGCATGGGAGCTGAGCATCTGGCTGTAACGAATCCGCTGCGTCTGATACAGCTTCGCCAGCGAGGCATCACCCAGTACGCAATACTGACGATAGCTGCGCTCCAGCTCAATGGCGGTTCGTGCCATGGCTTCGCTGCGCCGGACATCGGTAAAGGTGTTGCGGTTAGTGTCCGCCGCCTGATTGCTGAGTGCGGAGAGGCTTTCCCATGCCTGCCAGGCCAGTACCAGTAAGGGCAGGAGCACCAGCAAAAAGGCCATCAGCACCAGCTGACGCAGAGATTGGGGGAAAAAACGCCATTTTTTCACGCGACGGCTTCCATAAAGATACGCTTACCGGATGCTAGCGGAGTCGGCCCGGAGAAGGAAGAGGCAGAAAAGAAAACGGCAGACCATCTGGCCTGCCGCAGACGCGCCGCCTTAGCCGCGCGTGAGAATGGGTGGAGCCTAACTCAACGTTACGTCCGATGCTTGATAACGATGCAATGCATACGATTATCGGTGTGGTGGACGGCAGGCTCCGTTTGGTGCGTCATTCGGGCTTTATGAGCTCTGACCGCAGTGCGGTGGCATTCATAAACAAGTGAATGAGCAGCGCGATAATTATAGCAAAGATCATGCCAATATTAAAAGCCCCTTTCTGTTCAGGCTCTTGCAGGTAAGCGAGCAGTGAAAACGGCCCGTTCAGACCATCTGGTCTGGCAAATGTGTCGCCAAATGCCAACACATTTTCATCGTACCTCTGCCGTATAATAAAATCATAGAGATAGATGTCACCAATCAGCGACAACAAAAGGTGACGGCTGTCTCCTTTTGCCAACATCTCGTGCCCATAAAAAAAGGGAGGCACCTGGCCTCCCCATTTTTTACGGCAATTAACCCAGTTGTTTGCGCGCGTTACGGAAAATGCGCATCCATGGGCTGTCTTCCCCCCACTCCGCCGGATGCCAGGAGTTGCTGACCGTACGGAAAACACGCTCAGGATGCGGCATCATAATGGTGACGCGCCCACTTTCGTTGGTCACGGCAGTGATGCCATTTGGCGAACCGTTCGGGTTGGCCGGATAGGTTTCCGTCACCTTACCGCTATTGTCCACAAAGCGCAGCGCCACCAGCCCTTTGGATTCCAGCGCCGCCAGGTGAGTACCATCGCGCACTTCTACAAAACCTTCTCCGTGTGATACCGCAACAGGCATCCGCGAACCCGCCATGCCATCCAGCAGTAATGACGGGCTGGCGGCCACTTCAACCAGGCTGAAGCGCGCTTCAAAGCGCTCAGACTGATTACGCACGAAGCGCGGCCACAGTTCGCTGCCAGGAATCAGCTCGCGCAGGTTGGACATCATCTGGCAACCGTTGCAAACACCCAGCGCCAGCGTTTGCGGACGATGGAAGAAGGCTTCGAACTGATCGCGCACACGCGGGTTGAACAGGATAGATTTCGCCCAGCCCTCACCGGCTCCCAGTACGTCACCGTAAGAGAAGCCACCACAGGCCACTAACGCCTGGAAACGTTCCAGATCGATGCGTCCTGCCAGCAGATCGCTCATATGAACGTCCACGGCGGTAAAGCCTGCGCGGTCAAAGGCTGCGGCCATTTCCACATGAGAGTTAACACCCTGCTCACGCAACACGGCCACGCGCGGACGGGCACCTGTCGCAATCATCGGCGCGGCAACGTCCTCTTCCGGCCTGAAGGTCAGGCTGACGTTAAGACCCGGATCGTTGTCGTCCTGTTTTGCCTGATGTTCCTGATCAGCACAGGCCGGGTTATCACGCAGACGCTGCATCTGCCAGGTGGTTTCCGCCCACCAGGTACGCAGCGTGGTGCGACTTTCGCTGTACACAGCACTGTCGCCTGAACGAATCACGAAGCGATCGCCCGGCTGTGCGCTGCCCAGCACATGACTGCACTGCGCCAGTCCATGTTGAGCCAGAATCTGCTCGACACCTTCACGATCGGCGGCCTTGATCTGAATGACTGCGCCCAGTTCCTCAGTAAACAACGCCGCCAGCGCATCACTGCCCAGCGCCGCGATATCAACATCTACACCGCAGTGACCGGTAAAGGCCATTTCTGCCAGCGTGACCAGCAGGCCCCCATCGGAACGGTCATGGTAGGCCAATAGTTTCTGTTGGCTGACCAGCGCCTGCATCGCATTAAAGAAGCCTGCCAGCTGCTGTGCATCACGTACATCGGCAGGCTTGTCGCCCAGTTGACGATACACCTGCGCCAGCGCGGTTGCGCCCAGAGTATTGGCACCGTTACCCAGATCGATCAGCAGAAGCAGGTTGTCCTGATCCGCCATCAGTTGAGGCGTCACGTTGCGACGAACATCTTCGACACGCGCAAAGGCGGTAATCACCAGCGACAGCGGCGACGTCATTTCGCGTTGTTCAGTGCCTTCCTGCCAGCGGGTTTTCATCGACATGGAGTCTTTACCCACCGGGATAGTAATGCCCAGTGCCGGACACAGCTCCTCACCGACAGCTTTCACGGCGTCATACAGGCCCGCATCTTCGCCCGGATGACCCGCGGCTGACATCCAGTTTGCCGAGAGTTTTACACGCTTCAATGACCCCACGGGCGTGGCGGCAAGGTTTGTCAGCGCTTCACCAACCGCCAGTCGTGCTGAGGCGGCAAAGTCGAGCAGCGCCACCGGCGCGCGTTCACCCAGAGCGAACGCTTCACCATGATAGCTGTCGAGGCTGGCGGTCGTGACCGCACAATTGGCTACAGGGATCTGCCAGGGTCCTACCATCTGATCCCGTGCCACCATGCCGGTCACACTGCGATCGCCGATGGTGATCAGAAAGGTTTTTTCCGCCACGGTCGGTAAGTGCAGAACGCGATTCACCGCCTCCGTTAAGACGATGCCATCACGGTGTAACGGTGTGCCCTGCGCCTGCTGTTTGACGACATCGCGCGTCATTTTCGGGGTTTTCCCCAACAGCACATCCAGCGGCATATCAATTGGGCTGTTATCAAAGTGGCTGTCGTTGAGCGTCAGATGCTGCTCTTCTGTGGCTTCACCGATAACCGCAAAAGGCGCGCGCTCACGCTCGCAAATCGCCGCAAATTCAGCCAGCTTTTCGGGTGCCACCGCCATGACGTAACGCTCTTGCGATTCATTACACCAGACTTCCAGCGGGCTCATCCCTGGCTCATCGCTGAGGATATCACGCAGGTTGAAACGTCCACCGCGACCGCCATCGCTGACCAGCTCAGGCATGGCGTTCGACAGCCCGCCCGCACCGACATCGTGGATAAACAGAATCGGGTTGTCGTCGCCTAACTGCCAGCAGCGGTCAATCACTTCCTGGCAACGCCGTTCCATTTCCGGGTTATCACGCTGTACGGAGGCAAAGTCGAGATCAGCGTCAGACTGGCCCGACGCCATAGATGAGGCCGCCCCGCCGCCCAGACCGATATTCATTGCCGGGCCGCCCAGTACGATCAGCTTTGCCCCGACAGTAATCTCGCCTTTCTGGACGTGATCGGCACGGATGTTCCCGATGCCACCCGCCAGCATAATCGGCTTGTGGTAACCGCGCAGTTCGGTGCCGTTGTGGCTGTTGACCTGTTCTTCATAGGTACGGAAATAGCCATTCAATGCAGGACGGCCAAACTCGTTGTTAAACGCCGCGCCGCCCAGAGGGCCTTCAGTCATAATGTCCAGTGCGCTGACGATGCGCGCGGGCTTGCCAAAATCCTCTTCCCACGGCTGCTCAAAGCCCGGAATACGCAGGTTCGACACCGAGAAGCCGACCAGACCGGCTTTCGGCTTCGCGCCCCGTCCGGTCGCCCCTTCGTCACGAATTTCGCCGCCGGAGCCGGTTGCCGCGCCAGGCCACGGCGAAATCGCCGTAGGATGGTTATGCGTTTCGACCTTCATCAGAATATGCGCCGCCTCCTGGTGGTAGCCATATTCCCCGTTTTCGGCATCCGCAAAGAAGCGTCCTACTTCAGAGCCTTCCATCACCGCCGCATTGTCTTTATAAGCCGACAGGACATAATCCGGCGTTTGCTCAAAGGTGTTCTTAATCATTTTAAACAGCGATTTCGGCTGTTTTTCGCCGTCAATAATCCAGTCGGCGTTAAAAATCTTGTGACGACAGTGCTCGGAGTTCGCCTGAGCAAACATATAGAGTTCGATGTCGTTAGGGTTACGGCCCAGCTTCGTAAAGGCTGCCAGCAGGTAGTCAATTTCGTCGTCTGCCAGCGCCAGGCCCAGCGATGTATTGGCATGAACCAGTGCCTGACGGCCTTCACCCAACACATCAACGCTTTTGACCGGCTGAGGTTCGTGGTGGGCAAACAGTTGTTCGGCCTGATGGAGGTCGCTGTACACCGTTTCCATCATGCGGTCATGCAGCAGCGCTGACAGCGTTTGCCACTGGGTTTCCGTCAACTGGGGTGCCTGAACATAAAACGCCAGACCGCGCTCCAGTCGACGGACCTGTGACAGATCGCAGTTATGCGCAATATCTGTCGCTTTTGAAGACCATGGCGAAATGGTGCCTGGACGTGGCGTGACCAGCAGCAAACGCCCTTGTGGCGCATGTTCAGCGAGAGAAGGACCGTACTTGAGCAGGCGCTGCAGACGGGATTTTTCATCCTCACTCAACGGCGCGCTGACATCGGCAAAATGGACGTACTCAGCGTAAATATCACTCACCGGCAGATGAGCGTCCTGAAAGCGGGCCAGCAGTTTGTTTACACGAAATGCCGACAGGGCGGGCGAACCACGCAGAATTTCCATCATAAGATCTCTCGTCTTTGAAACGCCGGGTGCGACGCTTCATTGGGCGCAACAGGGGGAAAACGGGGCGTATTATAGAGAAAGCCACTCCGCGACGAAACCGTTTGCGCAAAATTTATGGCCAACAAGATTTGGCTGATAATTGCGCAAAAATTGCTTTATAAGTTGCTCTGCCTCAGTTTGTTGCGCAAAATGCCCCTCGCTCTGGGAGTTAAAACAAAATCAATACTGCCTTAAAAGACAGAGGCCTTGGAGCCATCGAGAGATAACTATTTGAAACGCCTGAAATTAAATTATCTGTTTATCGGTCTGCTCACCGTGCTGTTAGCACTGGCACTGTGGCCGTCCATTCCCTGGCATGGGAGCGGGCAGGATACGATTTCACAGATTAAATCACGGGGAGTGCTACGGGTCAGTACCGTAAACTCACCGTTGACTTACTACACCGTGAATAAAGCACCGGCCGGGATGGATTACGAGCTGGCGAAGCGTTTCGCCCGTTATCTGGGCGTCAGGCTGGAAATCACGGTGCGCGCGAATATCAGCGACCTGTTTGATGCGCTTGACGACGGCAAAGCCGATTTGCTGGCCGCAGGCCTTATCTATAATAATGAGCGACTGAACCGCTATCAGACGGGCCCCAGCTATTACAGCGTTTCCCAGCAGTTGGTTTATCGTGTGGATAAAACTCGCCCGAAAAACCTGGGCGATTTAAAGGGACGGCTCGTCGTTGCCTCCGGATCGGCTTATCTGTCTACACTCAAGAGCGCCAGAGCGGATCACTATCCCGACCTTGACTGGGCTATCTCGACCGATCAAAGCCCGAAAGCGCTACTTGAGGCCGTCGCCGAGGGCAAGCTGGATTATACGATTGGCGATTCCGTCACCATCGCACTGCTTCAGCGCATCCATCCACAACTGGCGGTCGCCTTTGACGTCACGGATGAAGAGCCGGTGACGTGGTATATGCCCCGCGAAAGCGACGACAGCCTGAACGCAGCCATGCTGGATTTCTTTAATGGCATGGGCGAAGAAGGCGCAATGGCGCGGCTGGAAGAGAAATACCTCGGGCACGTTGGCACCTTTGATTATGTGGATACGCGCACCTTCCTGCGTGCGATTGATACGGTTCTGCCTGATATCAAACCGTTATTCGAGAAATACGCCAGTAATATCGACTGGCGTTTGCTGGCCGCTATCTCCTATCAGGAATCACACTGGAATCCGCAGGCGACATCACCGACCGGCGTGCGCGGCATGATGATGCTGACGCGCAATACCGCCGACAGCGTGGAAGTGGGCGATCGAACCGATCCTGAGCAAAGTATTCGCGGCGGCAGCCAGTATCTGCAAAATATGATGGATAAAGTCCCGCAGTCCATTCCGGAAGACGAACGTATCTGGTTTGCGCTGGCCGCCTACAACATGGGTTATGCTCATATGCTGGATGCCCGTAAGCTCACGGCAAAACAGGGTGGCAACCCGGACAGTTGGGCTGATGTGAAACTGCGCCTGCCGATGCTGAGCCAGAAGCGTTATTACGCGCAAACGACCTACGGCTACGCGCGGGGCCAGGAAGCGTATAACTACGTGGAAAATATTCGTAAATATGAGATTAGCCTGGTGGGCTATTTGCAGGAGCAGGAAAAGCGCCTTGCCCAGCAGGCCGCGCTGGAAGCGGAGATGGGCAAAGGCTATCCTGCCGTTTCGCCACAAGTGGCAATGAATTAGCTTTCGCGCTGCGCCTGTCGCAGCGCTTTTTGTTGCTGACGACGCATGCGGAAAAAGTCGCTCAGCAGCGCCGCGCACGCGTCTTCCAGCACGCCGTGATCTAACCTTACCTGATGGTTCATCCCCGGATGACCCAGCACGTCAATCAGCGAACCGGCTGCGCCGGTTTTCACATCGTTCGCGCCATAAACCAGACGACCTATCCGGCTATGCACCATCGCGCCGGCGCACATGACGCACGGCTCCAGCGTCACATAAAGCGTGGTATCCAGCAGACGGTAATTTTCCAGTACTTTCCCGCCCTGACGAAGCGCCATAATCTCTGCGTGCGCGGTGGGATCATGCTGACCGATAGGCCGGTTCCAGCCTTCGCCAATGACGCGGTCGCCGTGAACCAGGACGGCGCCTACCGGCACCTCGCCCTCATCCCATGCGCGTTGCGCCAGCGTCAGCGCCCGGCGCATCCAGTATTCATCTTGTTCTTGTGTCACACGAACCACTCCCGGCAGCAAAAAGCGGCGCATTATACCGGGCATGCCGGCAAAACCGAAGCACAGTACAGGTTATTCTAACTGCTGCAATTCACCCGCCGGCGTGACGCGCCAGCGATGCTGACAAAAGAACAATAACGGGTTGTCCTGCTTGCTGTCGCTGTAACCACTATAGAGTTGCAGTGGTGTGCCGATGTGCTCTTCTAACTGCACCACTTTTTCGTGGCCCAGACAGCGCAATTTCAGCACGCGCCCACCCAGGCCGCGCTGCATCTGGCTGGCAATCAACTTTACTCTGGGCAGAAACGCCGAATCGTAATAGACCTGCTCCACCAGCGACTGCGGCGAGCCCGTAATCAGCCACACATCCGCATCATCGCTGCTGAGGTACTCGCTGAGACGCTTCTGCACCACCGGAAACGCTTTCACGCGCTGGCGAAACCACTGAGCAAACTCGGCCTCCAGTCGTAACAGGGTGGTTTCAGATCGGCCAAAGGTGATTGACCAGAGCAACAGGCTCATCGGCCAGCGGGCCGCACGCCCTTTGAACAGCAGCCCCGCGCCGACGACGGGCAGCAAAGGCACGACCAGTAGCAGATTCAGGGGCTTGCGGCGCAGCAAATAGCGCATGAAAGTGCCAAACATATCCTGTTGGTGCAATGTGCCATCAAGGTCGAAAAACACCACGCGACGTTGTCTCTCGTTGGTCAAACAGCTCTCCTTTTTAACGAATATGCATCAACAGCCTCTATTGTAGTCATCTTCGCGCAGCGAGGCGATGACTGTCATTTTTTATTCCAGTGGCTACAATGCTTTTAGAATCATTTATTCCTTGCGGACGCACCGCTACATCATGAGGACTGGGCATGAGTTCATTGCTGCGCATTCGCCAGCTTTATCCTTCACTGGCGCTGAACGAACGCCGGCTGGCGGATTTTTTACTGTCACAACCGGATCGGGCACGGCATTTAAGTTCACAAAAGCTGGCAGAAGAAGCTGGCGTCAGTCAGTCCAGCGTCGTTAAGTTTGCGCAAAAACTGGGATATAAAGGTTTTCCGGCACTCAAGCTGGCACTGAGCGAATCGCTGGCCGATAAAGATGCCATCACCGTGCATAATCAGATCCTCAGTGACGATCCCCTTAAGGCTGTGGGCGAAAAATTACTGACAGAAAAGCTGTCAGCCATTCGCGCGACCCTGGATATCAACAGCGAAGAGAAGCTGAATGCCGTCTTGCAGCTGCTTAAGCGCGCACGCCGTATTTTACTGGTCGGAATCGGCGCATCCGGCCTGGTGGCAAAAGATTTTTCCTGGAAGCTGATGAAGATTGGCATCAATGCCGTCGCGGAGCAGGACATGCACGCGCTGCTGGCCAGCGTACAGGCCATGTCATCCGGCGATGTGCTGCTGGCGATCTCTTACACGGGTGAACGTCGTGAGATTAACCTGGCCGCGCAGGAAGCAGTGCGGGTGGGCGCGGACGTGCTGGCCTTTACCGGCTTTACGCCTAACACTTTGCAGCAGTGCGCCACGCACTGCCTGTACACCGTTGCAGAAGAACAGAGTACGCGCAGCGCCGCGATCTCCTCGACTACCGCCCAGCTGGCGTTAACGGACCTGCTCTTTATGGCGCTGGTACAGAACGATCCTGAGCGCGCGTCCAGCCATATTCGCCACAGCGAGGCGCTGGTGAAGAAGCTGATTTAGGAAGAAGGGAAAACGCATCTGATATTGCGATTGTTGTAAAGTACAATGAAGGAAGCCAGCGATATCGCTGGCTTCTAAAACTGAATTGAGTATTAGCTGTGTATTAAGGCCGACTAACTACTGCTTATATCTTGCGTAGAAATAGGCAAATATTGCCCCATACCTGTGCTGGCTGAGTCGACTGCAGCCTGATTTTTTGCAACGAGATAAAAGGTATCAACAGATTTTTTTGTTGCATGCTCAGCGGAGTAGAGAGCGAATTTAACCACTTTCTTGCCACCGTCATACTTACATTCCATGTCCCAGCTCAATGCCGTTCCGGGCGCGGCTTTACATTTACCCTTACCATAGCTGTATTGCAGGAAGTTATTCGTTTTATTTTCTGCTGCTGTAACGAAATCAGGCCGAGATCCACCCGCGGATAAGCTTCCATAAGCGGTTGTTGCAGCCAGAACAGCCACGCCGGCTATCAAAAAAATTCTTTTTTTCACCTGACACAATCCATCGATATTATTGATGAATGCATATTATCGGAAAACTCTTAATCACGCACCTGATCTCTGTCATTTTTATGACAAAATATTTCTATCACCCCTTTTTTCTGCATAATCCTTACAATTCTCGCTGTGGTGGTTTTTTCTACACGCGGCGCTGTCCCCGCACGTGTCTCGCTGAATTTGCTAAAAGTTATACTTTTATGCTTACTCTCCATGAAGACTATATAGAGTTAAATTATCGAATAATCAGCAAGTAACGAACATTAATGGTGCGTATCACTTTTTTTAGTTATTCGCATCATGTTTGACGTTGAAAGAATATGCTACTGTCAGCCGACTCCGCATAAGCTTTAACATTCCAACTTTATGTTAATGACCAGCCAGGCTTGCAATTTGAAAGTTACAAAAGTCGTCTAAGGGTTCGACATATCTCATCAGGAATATTTACTACCGCAACAGATTATGTCGCCAAAACGACAAAAAGTATTTATCGATTGGGAAACCTCGATGTCTTTACTGATTACAGAACGATGCATTAACTGCGATATGTGTGAACCCGAATGCCCGAACCAGGCTATTTCGATGGGTGAGATGATTTATGAGATTGAGGTGAGCCGCTGTACCGAATGTGTGGGACATTATGATGTGCCGACCTGCCAGCGGGTTTGCCCTATTGATAACACCATTGTGACGGATCCCCAGCACATCGAATCACGCGATGCGCTGTGGGATAAGTTTGTTGCCCTGCACGGTTAGCTTTCGATAATGACCGTAGCACAGGCATAGTGGCGCTCGTCGGCCAGGGTGACATGGACATGCTGTACACCCAGTCGCTGCGCCACCTCAGCAGCATGATCGAAAAAACGCAGGAGTGGTTTACCCAGCGCATCGTTGTAAACTTCAAACTGATTGAATGCCAGTCCACCGCGAATGCCGGTGCCAAACGCTTTGGCTGCCGCTTCTTTAACGGCGAAACGTTTAGCCAGAAAACGCACCGGCTGACGATGCTGCTGATACTGCTGCCATTCGGCCTCACTCAGCACGCGACGCGCCAGTCGATCGCCAGAGCGAGAAATCACATCGGCAATCCGCTCTATTTCGACGATATCGCTGCCCAGTCCCAGAATAGCCATTAGCGACGCGCTTCTCGCAGCAGCTGTTTCATGGCTTTGACGGCGTCAGGCAGGCCGCTCATCACCGCCCGACCAATGATCGCATGACCGATGTTCAGCTCATGCATTTCCGGCAGCGCGGCAATCGGCAGGACGTTGTGGTAAGTCAGACCGTGACCGGCGTTAACTTTTAATCCGCGGCTGGCCGCAAAGGTGGCCGCCTGACGGATCCGGGCCAGCTCAGCGTCGCGTGCCGGGCCTTCAGGGGCTTCAGCATAGGCACCGGTATGAATTTCAATATAAGGCGCGCCGCTGGTGACAGCCGCTTCGATTTGCCGGTGATCGGGATCGATAAACAGGGATACCAAAATGCCCGCCTCACTGAGTTTTTTTACCGCGGCATTAAGTTTTTCCTGTTGTCCGGCGACATCCAGTCCGCCTTCGGTGGTCACTTCCTCACGCTTTTCCGGCACCAGGCAGCAGAAATGCGGTTTGATGTCACACGCGATATTCAGCATCTCATCGGTGACCGCCATTTCGAGATTCATCCGCGTTTCGATGGTATTACGCAGAATACGCACGTCGCGGTCGGTAATGTGGCGGCGATCTTCCCGCAGGTGCACCGTGATCCCATCCGCGCCCGCCTGTTCGGCGATAAAAGCCGCCTGGACCGGATCAGGGTAATGGGTGCCACGCGCGTTGCGGACGGTAGCAATGTGGTCGATGTTAACGCCTAACAGTAACTCAGCCATGACAATCCTCGGTTCATTATGGTCATTGTATGGAGTGTAACGCGCCCTGATGCGATTCCGCTACGACCCGCATCAGGGCTCGCCGGCAATATCGGGCTTTTTTTTCGGTGTAAACTGACGGAAAAGCTCCTGACTTTTTAACGGTTTGCCCCCCAGGTAGGGTTTTAGCGCCATGCGGGTAAAGCGCTTCGCCGCGCGCAGGGCATCCGCATCGGGAAATTCACGCGTGGAGAGCGCCTGCAGGTGTTTACCTGTAAAGCTGCGCTGATTGAGCACCAGACTGGCGATGAAGCCCTTCTCTTCCCGGTAGCTGTAGGTCATGTCTTCACTGACCGGTTCACCACTGCCTGCGCAGTGCAGGAAATCCACGCCATAGCCAAGGTGCCCCAACAGCGCCAGCTCGAAACGACGCAGTGCAGGTTCGGGTGAACCCTCGGCGGCGGCCAGCGTCTGGATACATTGCAGATAGTCAAAAAACAGGTCGGAAAAGGGGATGTGCTGTTCCAGTACCCGAGACAACAGCTCGTTGACGTACAGGCCGCAGTAAAGCGTGATACCACTGAGGGGGAGAGCAAGCGAAACCGCTTCGGCATTGCGCAGCGTTTTCACCTCACCACGACCGCTCCAGCGCACCAGCAGCGGGGTAAAAGGCTGAAGTGTGCCTTTTAACTGAGAACGCCGTGATCGTGCTCCTTTTGCCAGGACACGAACACGGCCTTCACTTTCACTAAACAGGTCAAGCAGCAGACTGGTTTCGCTGAAAGGACGACTATGCAGCACAAAGGCGCGTTGCCAGCCTTCCATTTATTCAGAGATCGTCTGTGTAACCCAGACTACGCAGCGCACGTTCGTCATCTGCCCAGCCGGATTTAACTTTAACCCACAGTTCGAGATGCACTTTGGCATCGAACATCTCTTCCATGTCCTTACGCGCTTCAATACCAATGGTTTTGATTTTGGCGCCTTTATTGCCAATCACCATTTTTTTCTGCCCTTCGCGCTCGACCAGAATCAAACCGTTGATGTCATAACCGCCACGCGCGTTAGACACAAACTGTTCGATTTCGACTGTGACCGAGTAAGGCAGTTCCGCACCGAGGAAACGCATCAGCTTTTCACGGATAATTTCGGATGCCATAAAGCGCTGTGAGCGATCGGTAATGTAATCTTCCGGGAAGTGATGGTCAGATTCCGGCAGATGCTTGCGGGCGATGGCGGCGATGGTGTCGACATTTTTACCGCTTTCGGCCGAAACCGGCACGATATCAATAAAGTTCATCTGCTCGCTGAGGAACTGCAGGTGCGGTAACAGGACGCTTTTATCCTGGATGTTGTCGATTTTATTGATCGCCAGCAGAACCGGCACTTTGCCATCGCGCAACTTGTTTAACACCATCTCGTCGTCGGGCGTCCAGCGCGTGCCTTCAACCACAAAGATGATCAGTTCAACGTCACCGATAGAACTGCTGGCCGCACGGTTCATCAGGCGGTTGATCGCCCGCTTCTCTTCCATATGCAGGCCGGGCGTATCCACGTAAATCGCCTGATAAGCGCCTTCCGTATGGATGCCCATAATGCGGTGACGGGTGGTTTGCGGCTTACGCGACGTAATTGAAACCTTCTGCCCCAGTAACTGGTTCAGTAAGGTGGATTTACCGACGTTAGGCCGGCCAACTATCGCGACAAAGCCGCTGTATGTAACATTTTCGCTCATTCGAGTCCTGAGGTTTTCAGCGCCGGTTGCGACGCCGGGATAATACTGTTATTCCAGACCAAGTTTAATCAGCGCCTGTTCAGCCGCTGCTTGTTCAGCTTTACGGCGGCTGGAGCCCACGCCCACCACCGGTTCTGCCATGCCACTCACCTGACAGTGAATGGTAAATTCCTGATCGTGGGCTTCGCCACGAACCTGCACCACTAAGTAACTTGGCAGCGGCAGATGACGGCCCTGCAGGTATTCCTGCAGGCGCGTTTTCGGATCTTTTTGTTTATCACCCGGACTGATTTCGTCCAGGCGCGTCTGATACCAGTCAAGGATCAGCTTTTCGACAGTCTGAATATTACTGTCGAGGAAGACACCACCAATCAGCGCTTCCACGGTGTCCGCCAGAATAGATTCACGACGGAAGCCGCCGCTTTTTAATTCGCCGGGCCCCAGACGCAGGCATTCACCCAAATCGAATTCACGCGCCATCTCTGCCAGCGTATTACCGCGCACCAGCGTCGCGCGCATGCGGCTCATGTCGCCCTCATCCACACGCGGAAAACGGTGGTAGAGCGCATTTGCAATCACGTAGCTCAGAATCGAATCGCCTAAAAACTCCAGGCGTTCGTTATGCTTGCTACTGGCGCTGCGATGCGTCAACGCCTGCTGTAAAAGTTCAGAATGTGTAAAAGTGTAGCCCAGTTTGCGCTGAAGCTTGTTAATCAGGATGGGGTTCATGCGATTCCAGTTCTGTTTTGCGTCTGTCACTCTGCATACCAAACAGGGCTGAGAATCCAACACATTCTGTTTGGTGTGCAGTGGCCCCCATGACGGAGGCCACCCTATTTTGCCTGACTCTCAGGCTGGCTTAATGGATACCGCCGATACGACTCAGTCGTACGCCGGTTGGCCACTGGCCTTCTTGTTTTTCAAAGCTCATCCAGATGGCGACCGCTTTACCGACCAGATTGCGCTCGGGAACAAAGCCCCAGTAGCGACTGTCGGCGCTGTTGTCACGGTTATCACCCATCATGAAATACTGCCCCTGCGGCACAACCCAGCTCGCCTGCGGCTGGCCGGGCTGCTGATAGTACATGCTCGCCTGGCTTTGTGCTTCCGTCACCAACAGAATGTCATGCGTCACATTGCCCAGCGTTTCTTTGCGCATGGCCAGACGTAATCCACCGCGCATGGTTTCATTCAGCGGCACCTGGTAGAACCCGTTACCGGCTTCGTTACCATCAAACCCGCTAAACGTCTGAACAAACTTGCTTGGCTCAATGTTGCTGTAGGTGACGGGCAACGCTTTGCTGCAAGGCTTGCCATTATCGCAGGCCGGATTAATAGTCAGCGTTTTACTGTAGGGATCATAGGTTACACGATCGCCCGGCAGGCCAATCACGCGCTTGATGTAGTCCAGGCTGGGATCTTTTGGGTATTTAAAGACCGCAATATCGCCACGCTTAGGATGCCCGGTAGGAATCAGCGTGGTTTGCGTAATCGGGTCTTTAATGCCGTAAGCAAACTTCTCGACCAGAATAAAGTCACCAATCAGCAGCGTGGGCATCATCGAGCCTGACGGGATCTGGAAAGGCTCATACACAAATGAGCGCACAAAGAATACCACGGCCAGCACCGGAAATACGGAGGCAGCGGTTTCAATCCAGCCCGGCTTAGGTGCCATTTTTGCCAGCGTTTTTTTATCGAGCGTGTCGCCTGACTGCGCCTGTGCCGCCGCCTGCAGCGCCCGGCGCTGTGGTGCCAACTTGATACGATCGATCACCCAGAGAATACCAGTAATCAATGTCGCTATCGCCAGGACTAGCGCGAACATATTAGCCATTTAAGATCCTTATTTGCTGTCTTTTCCGACATGCAGAATGGCGAGGAATGCTTCCTGCGGCAGTTCAACGTTACCGACCTGCTTCATTCGCTTCTTACCCTCTTTCTGCTTCTGCAACAGCTTTTTCTTACGACTGACGTCACCGCCGTAACACTTGGCAAGGACGTTCTTACGCAGCTGTTTGACGGTTGAGCGAGCGATAATGTGGTTGCCGATTGCCGCCTGAATCGCAATATCAAATTGTTGACGTGGGATGAGGTCTTTCATTTTCTCAACCAGCTCACGTCCACGATAAGGTGCGTTATCACGGTGGGTAATCAGCGCCAGCGCATCAACACGTTCTGAGTTAATCAGCACGTCGACGCGCACCATGTCAGAGGCCTGAAAACGTTTAAAATTGTAGTCCAGTGAAGCATAGCCGCGCGATGTTGATTTCAAACGGTCAAAGAAGTCGAGCACCACTTCAGCCATTGGAATCTCATAGGTCAGCGCAACCTGATTGCCGTGGTAAACCATATTTGTCTGAACGCCACGTTTCTCGATGCACAGCGTAATGACGTTGCCCAGGTATTCCTGCGGCAGCAGCATGTGACACTCCGCAATCGGTTCACGCAACTCTTCAATGTTATTGAGCGGTGGCAGCTTCGAGGGGCTGTCCACATAAATGACTTCGCCGCCCGTGGTTTCCACTTCGTACACCACCGTCGGTGCGGTCGTGATCAGATCGAGATCGTACTCACGTTCCAGACGTTCCTGAATGATCTCCATGTGCAGCAGACCCAGGAAGCCGCAACGGAAGCCAAAGCCCAGCGCGGTTGAACTCTCTGGCTCGTAGAACAGAGAAGCATCGTTCAGGCTCAGCTTGCCCAGCGCATCACGAAACGCTTCGTAGTCATCAGAACTAATCGGGAACAGACCGGCGTAAACCTGTGGCTTAACTTTTTTAAAGCCAGGCAGCGCTTTGTCCGCCGGGTTACGTGCTGTTGTCAGGGTATCGCCCACCGGCGCGCCCAGAATGTCTTTAATGGCGCAGACCAGCCAGCCGACTTCGCCACAGTTCAGTTCAGTGCGGTCAACCTGTTTCGGCGTGAAAATGCCCAGTCGATCGGCGTTATAAACCTGGCCGGTACTCAGTACCTTGATTTTATCGCCTTTACGCATGGTGCCGTTTTTCACACGAACCAGCGAGACAACACCCAGGTAGTTATCGAACCAGGAGTCGATAATCAGTGCCTGCAGCGGCCCTTCCGGATCGCCTTCTGGCGGCGGAATATCGCGCACCAGGCGCTCCAGCACTTCAGGTACGCCGACACCGGTTTTCGCCGAGCAACGCACGGCATCGGTGGCATCAATACCGACAATATCTTCGATTTCCTGTGCAGCACGTTCAGGATCGGCGGCAGGCAAATCGATTTTATTCAGCACCGGCACGACTTCCAGATCCATCTCAATCGCGGTGTAGCAGTTAGCCAGGGTTTGCGCTTCAACGCCCTGTCCGGCATCCACCACCAGCAGCGCACCCTCACAGGCGGCCAGTGAGCGGGAAACTTCGTATGAGAAGTCAACGTGTCCCGGCGTATCGATAAAATTGAGCTGGTAAGTTTCACCGTCTTGGGCTTTGTAATCGAGCGTCACGCTCTGTGCTTTGATGGTAATACCACGTTCACGCTCAAGGTCCATTGAGTCCAGAACCTGCGCGGCCATCTCGCGGTCAGTTAATCCGCCACAGATCTGAATCAAGCGGTCAGAAAGCGTGGATTTACCGTGGTCAATGTGGGCGATGATGGAGAAATTTCTTATGTGCTTCATTTATAGAGATATCTTCACGTAGAGAATCAGTTAGAAACCTGAGCACAGACACATTCAGGAAGATCGCTCTTAACCCACAATCCTGTCAGCCTCATTAATGACGACGCATATTACACTGTTAAGGCCGCGCATAAAAGAATGGAACGTCGTGGAAACGAAACAGTTTTTTGCGCGTCAGGCTTAAGACAAAAGCCGCAACAGGTGCGGCTTAAGCAGGGGTCAGGCTTCGCTTTCAACACGAAGCGCATCTGGGGGCAAGGCGATATTGAGGATAACCGGCTGGAAGGCCTCACGATCGCCAAATTTCATGGAAATGCCTTTGGCGACGATAAAGCCGCCAACTCCGCCTAACAGCGCGCCGCAGGCGGCGGCCAGGTCGCTGCCGAACAGGGCCTGGAACAGCCCCGCGAACAGAAACAGGCCAAACAGCGGCGTCATGTATACCAACAGTGCCGAACCGAGCAGGCTGCTCTCTTTGATGCCCAGTTCGACACGTTGGCCCGGAGCCAGGGGTTTGCTGCTGGCGATTTGCATCACATGCGCATTCTTTGGCCCCAGCTTATTCAGCATATGGCTGCCACAGCCTTTGCGTGCCTGGCAGCTGTTGCAGGAGGTTTTGGCTTCGGTATGCAGTGTGGCGATACCATCCTGCCATGCCACCACGGTGGCCCATTCTCTCATCATTTTTTTGCCCCAGGATTAACACTGTCCGCGATACGTTTGGCCGTCGCAGGCGGTAACTCGCCAACGACCGTAATTTCGTAATTATCGCGTATTACGGTTTCCACCGTACGACGTCCCGTGCGCAATGTCTGTGCGACGCTGTTTTTATCTGCCGGCGTAACGTTTACAGCAAAGCTAAACAGACCATCGCTGTACAGCCGGGATTCAAGGGATTTATTTAACGCGGGAAGCATACGCCGGCTTTGGGAAACGAGCGTCATCCCTGCGGGAAGCCAGGCGGGCTCCCAGTCCAGCGTCGCGTTGTCTGATTTGGTTAATGAGAGCGACGGCGGCAGATTGGCTTTTTCAAGGCCCTGCATCAGGTTGCGTACGCCATCATCCACCGCGAAGCTGATCACGCGAAACTGTTCCATCGTTTCACCGTCACGATCCAGCAGATCCACGCGCAGCGGTAGCTTGGTATCCACATCCAGCCATACAACATAGCTGTAGCGCGTGCCATCGCGCGACACTACGCGCACCACATCACACATCTGATCGGCAATGCGGGAACGGCCGACGGTAATAAAGTCATAAGCCGCATCAAGCTTGGCAAAGTCGGCGTAGATAATCGATGGCAACGCATCGACGATGTGATTGCCGGGAAGCGAGAAAGGCTCAATACCCGGTTCGAAATAGCTGATGTCGTTGCCGCGCTGAATGACTTCGCGACGCGGACCGTCCATCTGCAGAATCTGTGCATAGACGCGATCGTCGATTACTGCGTGACGATAACGGAGCGATTCCATACCAAGACGGGAAACGTTGATGTAGGCGAATTCGTAGTTGAGCGTCTGACTTGCCTGCTCCATCTGCTGTAATAACGCCCCAGACGCAGAAACCTGCGCTGGGGCGGCAGTGGACCACAACAGGCTGCCCGTCAGAAGACTAACGGCATACCATAGCGGCTTCATTACTGCTGCTGCATTCCTAATGACTGATTACCCGGTACATTGGCCTGCGCTTGTTTTGGCGCATTGGTTTCGAACTGCAGCTGATCGGCGTGCAGACGACGCTGAAGTTCGTAGTCCTGCAGCATGGCGTTCACGCGGCGACGCTGGTCCTGCACCTGTTGTGAGGCATTGCCTGAACCAAACATATCCGAGGGGACACCCAGACTGACAGGTGACGCTTTGCCCATCACTGGCAAGGTGTTGAATACCGGTGAGTCAGAGCTTTCCACGCTGCCGTTGGTGGGTTGGTTATAGTGCTGAACACCCACAATTACCGCCAGGGAAACACAGGCTGCGACGCCGACCTGCGTAATCTGGGCCGCCCAGGGGCGAACTTTGTGCCAGAACGGCATTTTTTCCCAGCGAGAAGGCTCGGGCTGTGCTTCAGGAATCAGGGACGTCACATTACGCTGTGGCTCGTTTTCGATGGCAGCTGCAACGCGAGCAGAAATATCAAAATGCAGGTGTTCACCAACATCGCCACGCATGATATCGCGAATCAGATGGTAGCGTTCCCAGCTTTTTTGTAGATCTGCATCCTTAGACAGGGCTGAAATCAGCGCGTTATCTAAAGCCTCACCATCCATTAAAGCGGAAAGTTTTTCTTTCTGCATGCCTAATACCCTTCCAGTAGCCGTTATCACTGACGTTGGATAAGCGGTTGAACTTTATTATCAATAGCCTCACGTGCACGGAAAATACGTGACCTTACCGTGCCCACCGGGCAATCCATAATGACGGCGATCTCTTCATAGCTCAGACCGTCAAGTTCCCTGAGGGTAATTGCCATTCGCAAGTCCTCAGGAAGCGCCTCGATGGTACGAAAGACGATTTGTTTCAGTTCGTCAGACAACATTAAGTTCTCAGGGTTCGAAATTTCTTTTAACGCACCCGCACTTTCGAAATTTTCCGCATCAATTGCATCAACATCGCTGGAAGGCGGACGGCGTCCCTGAGCAACCAGATAGTTTTTGGCTGTATTCACGGCAATCCGATACAGCCAGGTGTAAAACGCGCTATCGCCACGGAAAGAATCCAGTGCCCGATACGCCTTAATAAATGATTCCTGAACGACGTCAGGCACATCGCCTGAAGGCACATACCGTGAGACCAGGCTCGCGACTTTATGCTGGTAACGGATCACCAGTAAGTTGAAAGCTTTTTGATCCCCCTTCTGAACCCGTTCAACCAGAACCTGGTCCGCTAACTGCTCGCTCATCCGAGGTAAAGTCTCCCCAAATACTTTCTTATGCGTTAAGGAACTGCCAGCACACAGCTATTGAGCAAGCATGCGCTTTGAGTCATTACGTGGCGAAAAGTTCATTTTCGGCCGCTTTGCTGCAGGATTACACAGTTTGTTGATTTTCGTTCAATGTAACACGCGCAAATCGCAGGCAGAGTAACCTATGACAGCCGCTTTTTCATCTTTAAATCCTTGTATTCGATTAAGTTTGGTATGAAAAACGGATTTTAAACGGTTAAACAACTAACCATTTGATATATCTCATAAATTAGATTTAGCCCGCTATTACGCCTGCTTGCGTGTTCAAAATACTTCACAAAAAACCATCAAAGGCTTATGCTCGGGTCATTCTTGTTTAGTAAATTAAACACTATGACAATATTCTCCCCCTCAGATTATCAGTGTGATGTGCTTATTGTGGGCAGCGGTGCGGCGGGACTGTCACTGGCGTTGCGGCTGGCCTCGCATTACCGGGTCACTGTGCTCAGTAAAGCGCAGGTTAATGAAGGCTCAACGCTGTATGCGCAGGGCGGCATTGCGGCAGTGTTTGATGAAACTGACAGCGTGGATTCTCACGTTGAAGACACGCTGATTGCCGGGGCGGGCTTGTGCGATCGTGAGGCTGTTTCATTTGTCGCCAGCAATGCGCGGCACTGCGTGCAGTGGCTGATCGATCATGGCGTGGCGTTTGATACCGATCCTCAGGCCGGCGGTGAAATGCGTTACCACCTGACGCGAGAAGGCGGCCACAGCCATCGCCGTATTCTGCACAGCGCCGACGCCACCGGCCGGGAAGTGGAAACCACGCTGGTCGGCCAGGCGTTGCGTCATCCGAATATCCGCATCCTGGAACGCACTAACGCGGTGGATCTGATCCTGTCAGA
This sequence comes from Pantoea sp. BR_17, assembly GCF_041955125.1. NCBI lineage: Bacteria > Pseudomonadati > Pseudomonadota > Gammaproteobacteria > Enterobacterales > Erwiniaceae > Pantoea > Pantoea sp. BR_17. The sequence continues at coordinate 163,809 of NZ_JAVAXT010000005.1, forward strand.
CAAACTGGGCTTACCGGGCCCCCGCCGGGTAATGGGGGCCTGGATCTGGAACCGCAATCGCGAACGGGTCGAAACCTGCCAGGCGCGCGCCGTCGTGCTGGCCACGGGCGGCGCGGCCAAAGTTTATCAGTACACCACGAATCCCGATGTCGCCTCTGGTGACGGCATTGCGATGGCCTGGCGAGCAGGATGCCGGGTCGCTAACCTGGAATTTAACCAGTTTCACCCTACCTGCCTGTTTCATCCGCAGGCGCAAAACTTTCTGCTGACGGAAGCCCTGCGCGGCGAAGGCGCCTGGCTGGTGCGGCCCGATGGTTCGCGGTTTATGCCTGACTTCGACGAACGCGCGGAGCTGGCCCCGCGCGATATCGTCGCCCGCGCCATCGATCATGAAATGAAACGGCTGGGCGTAGACTGCATGTATCTGGATATCAGCCACCAGCCGCCGGCCTTCATCCGTTCCCACTTCCCGATGATTTACGAAAAACTGCTGACCTTTGGCTTTGATCTGACAAAGGACAGAATCCCTGTGGTGCCCGCCGCGCATTACACCTGTGGTGGCGTGGTCGTCGATCGGCATGGCCGCACCGACATCGATTGTTTATATGCAATCGGTGAAGTCAGTTATACCGGGCTGCACGGTGCCAACCGCCTCGCCTCAAATTCTGTCCTGGAGTGTCTGGTATATGGCTGGTCTGCCGCGGAGGATCTGATGCGGATCTTACCTGAAACGGAGACCGTAGATCGTTTACCGGCATGGGATGAAAGCCAGGTGGATGATGCCGATGAGCGCGTGGTCATTCAGCATAACTGGCATGAGCTACGGCTGTTTATGTGGGATTATGTCGGCATTGTCCGTACCACTAAGCGGCTGGAACGCGCGTTGCGCCGCATCAGCCTGCTTCAACAGGAAATCGACGAGTACTATCGCCACTTCCGGCTGTCAAACAACCTGCTGGAACTGCGCAACCTGGTACAGGTGGCAGAGCTGATGGTGCGTTGTGCGCTGCAACGCAAAGAGAGCCGCGGACTGCATTTTATTCGCGACTATCCCGATACGCTGGCGGAAGCGCAACCGACCGTCCTGCAGCCCGGCGATCACATAAACAAATAGAAGTCACGCGTCAGGCTTTGCCAGGCGTCAGAATACTGCCGGTCGGCATCGCGGATAGCCAGGCGTTCAAACAGGGTTTCACCCGGACTGGGTGAAAACCCCAGCAATACACGATGCGGCGGACGGTGAGCATATTCCGCCACATCGAAGCGAAAGCGCAGATGCCAGCCCTCCGATTGTGCCTGCGCAATCACCTCCTGCCCTGTCGTCTCAGGCAATATCACACAAAAGAAGCCCTCTTCTTCTATGAGTAACGCTGCGCAACGTAATAAGGTCTGATGGTTTAAGGTACCGGTCGCGCGTGCGCTGTCGCGTGCCGACGTTGAGCAGGCCACGCCAGGTGCAAAGTAAGGCGGATTACTGACGATCAGTGAATAGCGCGTATTGCTGTTTTCCGCCCACTGCGCGATATCCTGTTGATGAACATGAATACGCGCAGCCCAGGGTGACTGACAGGCATTCTCGCTGGCCTGTTGCGCAGCGTCGGCATCGAGCTCCACCGCATCGATCACCACATCAGCATGCGTTCGCTGGGCCAGCATCAGCGCAATCAGACCCGAACCGGTACCGATATCAAGGATGCGCTTTACCCCGGCGACCGGTGCCCACGCACCCAGAAGAATGCCATCAGTACCGACCTTCATTGCACAGCGGTCGTGTGCGACAAAAAACTGCTTGAAGGTAAACCCGTTCTTTTTTAACTGCGGCCGCGCCTGCGGCTTGTCCTGCATCATACTCAGCGACCATTCACCTGTTTTTCTGCCGTATAGCTGGCGCCAAGTGTAACGTGCCAGGTTGGGGAATTCACGCCGTTGACGTAATCTGACGCAGTCAATACCGATAAACAGATGAAGATTATGTCCGATCTGTCTATAATCAGCGCCCCAAACTGAGGTAGAACATGACCGTAACCACATTTTCCGAACTTGAACTCGACGAAAGCCTGCTTGAAGCGCTGCAGGAGAAAGGCTATACGCGCCCGACAGCAATTCAGGCTGCTGCCATTCCCCCCGCGCTGGAGGGCCGCGACGTTCTGGGTTCGGCACCTACCGGGACCGGGAAAACCGCCGCGTATTTATTACCGGCGTTGCAGCACCTGCTCGATTTTCCACGCAAGAAGTCTGGCCCGCCACGTATTTTAATTTTAACGCCCACCCGTGAACTGGCGATGCAGGTTGCCGACCAGGCGCGGGAACTGGCGAAACATACGCATCTGGATATCGCCACTATCACCGGCGGCGTGGCCTTTATGAACCACGCCGAAGTGTTCAGCGAAAATCAGGACGTTGTGGTTGCCACCACCGGCCGTCTGCTGCAGTACATCAAAGAAGAAAACTTTGACTGCCGCGCAGTGGAAACGCTGATCCTGGATGAAGCAGACCGCATGCTGGACATGGGATTTGCCCAGGATATCGAAACCATCGCGGGTGAAACGCGCTGGCGTAAACAGACAATGCTGTTCTCCGCTACGCTGGAAGGCGAGCATATTAAAGATTTTGCCGAGCGCCTGCTGAACGAACCGGTTGAACTGGAAGCCGATCCCAGCCGTCGCGAGCGTAAGAAAATTCAGCAGTGGTATCACCGCGCCGACGATCTTGAGCACAAAACCAAACTGCTGGTTCACCTGTTAAAGCAGCCGGAAGTGACCCGATCCATTGTGTTTGTGCGTAAACGTGAACGCCTGCATGAACTGGTCAGCTGGCTGCATGATGCCGGAATCCGCACCAGCTACCTGGAAGGGGAAATGGTCCAGGCTAAACGCAATGAGGCGATTAAACGTCTGGTGGAAGGTCGGGTAAACGTGCTGGTCGCCACCGATATCGCCGCACGCGGGATTGACGTGGAGGATGTGAGCCACGTGATTAACTTCGATATGCCACGCACGGCGGATACCTATCTGCACCGCATCGGCCGTACGGGCCGTGCCGGTCGTAAAGGCATCGCCATTTCGCTGGTCGAAGCCCATGACCATCTGCTGCTGGGTAAAGTCAGCCGCTACGTTGACGAGCCGATTAAAGCACGGGTGATTGATGAACTGCGTCCGGTCACGCGTGCGCCTTCGCCAAAAACCACCGGAAAACCGTCGAAGAAGGCGCTTGCGAAGCGTGCAGAGCGAAAAGCCAAAGAAGAAGAGAAACCGCGGGTGAAAAAACGCCATCGCGATCTTAAAAATGTCGGTAAACGCCGCAAGCCAAGTGGCAGCTCATCCGGCAGTGAGAATGCGGAATAAAACAGCACGCTTCTAAAAAAATCGCCTCCTGAGAGGCGATTTTTCATTGTTCAGGTGGGTAAAGCCCGGTTTCGTCTCCATTCAGCATCAAACATCATAAAGCTGCCCGGCTGGATATTTCACCCGACGACACTCATGTTCTATCTGTCTGTTAACGCATAGAAATTTGTCCTTCTGGCGCTGCGTTTTATTTCAGCACACAGGCAGTTTATAAACTTTCCGTAAAGGTACGGGCAATGACGTCACGCTGTTGTTCAGGCGTCAGCGAATTAAAGCGCACGGCATACCCGGAAACACGAATGGTCAGCTGCGGATACTTCTCAGGATGTTTCACGGCGTCTTCCAGCGTTTCACGGCGCAGGACGTTAACGTTTAAGTGCTGCCCGCCTTCCACGCGCACCTGGGGTTTAATCTCGACCGGTACTTCACGGTAAGCCATGTCCCCTAACTCACCAATCGCGACAATCTGATCGTCCTGATAGCCTGCTACGGCACACAGACAACGTGCCTGAGCGGTTTCTTCATCTAACAGCCAGAACGAATTCACTAAGGCCGGATTGTGTGACTGGGTAATTTGAATACCTGTGATCATCTCAGTTTCTCCTGCAAGGCATTGGCTGGACCAATACCGTCAATAAATCAATGATGAGCAACTGGTATATCACTCGCTCATAACGTTAGTTTTGACCTGAATCAAGTACAATCGGGCACTTTTTGGCCACATTGCTAAGCGATTGATTTTTAAAACGTAGCGGGACTAAATTTTATTGAATTTTTAAAATAATTTTAGGCTTCATGTCTGGATACTGAACAGCTAAGCTTAGCGTTCAGAACACAAGGGAGTTGATTATGGCTGCAAAGCTGACCTGGCACGATGTGCTGGCTGAAGAGAAAGAGAAGCCCTATTTCATTGAAACCCTGAAACAGGTCGCTAACCAGCGGGCTGCAGGCGTGACCGTTTATCCGCCGCAGAAAGACGTCTTTAATGCCTTTCGCTTAACGGAGTTAGGCGATGTGAAAGTGGTGATTTTGGGTCAGGATCCTTACCACGGGCCGAATCAGGCACATGGTCTGGCTTTTTCTGTATTGCCGGGCGTGCCCATTCCGCCTTCCCTTCAGAACATGTATAAAGAGCTGCAGCAGGATATTCCGGGCTTTGAGAAACCCAGTCATGGCTATCTGGCCAGTTGGGCAGAGCAAGGCGTGCTGTTGCTGAATACCGTGTTAACGGTGGAAGCGGGCAAAGCGCATTCTCATGCCCGGCTGGGCTGGGAAACCTTTACCGACAGGGTGATTGACGCGATTAACGCGCAGCGTGAAGGGGTAATCTTTTTACTGTGGGGTTCGCATGCGCAGAAGAAAGGCAGCATCATTGATCGCCAGCGCCATCATGTGTTGCAGGCGCCGCATCCTTCTCCCCTTTCGGCACACCGCGGCTTTTTTGGCTGCCAGCATTTCTCAAAAACTAACGCCCTGTTAAAAGAAAGCGGCAGAGATCCTGTTGACTGGACACCAGTTTTACCTAACCCGGCAGCCTGAACACAACGGCCGCGTCAGTGCGCGGCCGTTGTGAGATGAGGCTACAATCAGGCTTTCGCCTTGGCCACTGCAACCATGGCCGGACGCAGTAGACGCCCATTCAGGGTATAACCGCGTTGCATCACCATCATCACGTGGTTAGGCTCGACCTCGTCAGATTCCATCATCGACATCGCCTGATGGACTTCAGGGTTGAACGGCACGCCGGTTTCACCGACCACTTCAACACCGAATTTACGCACTGCGCCCAGCAGCGATTTCAGCGTCAGCTCAATGCCTTCCACCATCGAAGCGGATTTCTCATCTTCTTTGTTCGCCAGCTCCAGCGCACGCTCCAGGCTGTCAATCACCGGAAGCAGCTCGTTGGCAAACTTCTCCAGCGCAAATTTGTGCGCTTTTTCAATGTCCATCTCGGTACGACGACGCACATTTTCAATCTCTGCCTGTGCACGCAGCTGCGCGTCACGCACGCCGTTCTGCAACTGCGCTAACTCAGCTTCGAGCTGAGCGATGCGCTCATCACGCGGATCCACCTCACCTGCTGTCTCCGCGTCCTGAGGTTGCTGTTGTTCCTGTTGAATTTCGTCTGAGACTTGCTCGTTTGGGGTGTTCTGTTCTTTACTACTCATGAATTTCTCCGCGTTTTGCACATTCACTTCGCTGGTTGGCTTATTATGGGGATTGGTTTGGCGGTTTCAAGGGAACACGTCACATCATCGTGCCGATTTGGCTTATGAGGAAGACCCACTCGATGAACAAACACTTTAACTGCATTGGAATTGTGGGCCATCCACGCCACCCCACCGCGCTCACCACGCATGAAATGCTGTGCCGCTGGCTGACCGGTAAGGGCTACCGTGTCATTGTCGAACAGCAGATTGCGCAGGAACTCTCACTGGACGATGTCCAGACTGGCACGCTGGCAGAAATCGGCCAGCAGGCGGATTTAGCCGTCGTGGTCGGCGGTGACGGTAATATGCTAGGCGCAGCCAGAGTACTGGCGCGGTATGACATAAAAGTGATTGGCATCAACCGCGGCAATCTGGGATTTCTGACGGATCTGGATCCGGATAACGCGCACCATCAGCTTGATGACGTGCTGAACGGCAATTATTTTGTGGAAAGCCGCTTTCTGCTGGAAGCGCAGGTATGCAAAACCGACTGCTCACCCCGCATCGGCAGCGCGATTAATGAAGTGGTACTCCATCCGGGCAAAGTCGCCCACATGATCGAGTTTGAAGTGTACATTGATGAGGTGTTTGCCTTTTCACAGCGCTCAGACGGCCTGATCATTTCTACGCCGACCGGATCTACAGCCTATTCCCTGTCCGCAGGGGGCCCGATCTTAACGCCGTCGCTGGACGCGATAACGATTGTGCCGATGTTTCCGCACACCTTATCGGCCCGGCCTCTGGTGATTAACAGCAGCAGCACCATTCGCCTGCGCTTTTCGGCCCGCCGCAACGACCTGGAAATCAGCTGCGACAGCCAGATTGCGCTGCCTATTCAGGAAGGGGAAGATGTGCTGGTCCGCCGCAGCGAAAACCATCTCAATCTTATCCATCCCAAAAACTACAGCTATTTCAACACGCTGAGTTCCAAACTGGGCTGGTCAAAAAAATTGTTCTGAAAGTGAGCGCACCCTCTTTACTGGATAAAAAACCAGTTTATACTGTATGAAAAACCATATGTGTTTATTCATACAGGTGACGCTATGCTGGCACAACTGACCATCAGCAATTTCGCTATCGTTCGTGAGCTCGACATTGATTTTCAACGTGGCATGACGGCCATTACCGGTGAAACCGGTGCCGGTAAATCTATTGCTATCGATGCGCTCGGATTGTGCCTCGGCGGTCGCGCGGATGCCGATATGGTGCGTCAGGGTGCCAACCGCGCAGATTTATGCGCGCGCTTTCAAATCAAAGCCTCGCCTTCCGCTCAGCGCTGGCTCAGCGACAACCAACTGGATGATGGCAATGAGTGCCTGTTGCGCCGCGTGATCAGTGCCGATGGCCGCTCACGCGGTTTTATTAACGGCACGGCGGTTCCGCTTTCACAGCTTCGCGATTTAGGCCAGTTGCTGATTCAGATTCATGGCCAGCACGCGCACCAGTTGCTGCTCAAGCCCGACCATCAAAAACACCTGCTGGATGCCTATGCCGGGCATGACGCGCTGCTGGTTGAGATGCGTGCGGCGTATCAGACCTGGCATCAGAGCTGCCGTACTCTGGCGCAGCATCAGCAGCAGGCGCAGGAACGTGAATCCCGTCGCGAATTACTGCAGTACCAGCTCAAAGAACTGAACGAGTTTGCCCCGCAGGCAGGTGAGTTCGAGCAGATCGACGAAGAGTACAAACGCCTGGCCAACAGCGGACAGCTGCTTTCAACCAGCCAGCAGGCACTTCAGCTTCTGGCGGACAGCGATGACACCAACCTCAACAGTATGCTGTACAGCGCACGCCAGATGCTGTCAGAGCTTACCGCACTGGATGACAAGGTCAGCGGGGTTTATAACCTGCTGGAAGAAGCGGCCATTCAGTTGAGCGAAGCCAGCGACGAACTGCGTCACTACTGCGACAGCCTCGATCTGGATCCCAATCGCCTTTATGAACTGGAACAGCGTATCTCGCGGCAAATCGCGCTGGCGCGTAAGCACCATGTCACGCCGGAAGGCTTACCCGCTCTCCATCAGCAATTGCTGGATGAAGCAGAGTTGTTATCCCAGCAGGAAAGCGATCAGGAAAGTCTGCAAACGTTGGTCACCGAACATTATCAGGCGGCCTTACAGTGCGCGGAACGACTGCACGAACAACGTAGCCGCTTTGCGGATGAGCTTCAGCAGTTAATTACCCAGAGCATGCATTTGCTTTCGATGCCGCACGGCCGCTTTGCCATCGAACTGGTGTTTAATCCCGATCAGTTAACGGCGGATGGCGCAAGCCGCATTGATTTCCAGGTGACGACCAACCCCGGGCAGCCTTTACAGCCGTTGGGCAAAGTTGCTTCCGGCGGTGAGCTGTCACGTATTGCGTTGGCCATTCAGGTGATTACGGCCCGCAAGATGGAAACCCCGGCGATGATCTTTGACGAAGTTGACGTGGGCATCAGCGGCCCTACCGCCGCCGTCGTCGGCAAGATGTTGCGCCAGTTGGGCGAATCAACACAGGTGATGTGCGTTACGCATCTGCCGCAGGTCGCCGGTTGCGGACATCAGCACTTCTTTGTCAGCAAAGAGACTGACGGCGAAATGACGGAAACCCATATGCAGCCGCTGGACAAGCGCGCACGTTTGCAGGAACTGGCGCGTTTACTGGGCGGCAGCGAGGTCACCCGCAACACGCTGGCTAATGCTAAAGAACTTTTAGCCGCCTGATATGCACTTTTTTAACACAGCGTGGTCATATGCATGCTCTGTAGAGGTTTCCAATAGCGAAAAGGTTTATTATCATCGACAGCTATTGTCGCCTGAATAATAAAGCCTGCCGCAGGCAGAGTTCAGAATTTGATGGCAGAAGAACAGCCTGTAAAAGGCGTTTGGCCCCAGAAAAGGAATGTATAGATGCGCTGTAAAACGCTGACTGCCGCGGCAGTGGTAATGTTGATGATGACCGCCGGATGCTCCACTTTAGAGCGCGTGGTTTATCGTCCCGATATCAATCAGGGAAACTATCTGGTTGCCAATGATGTTGCCAAGATTCATACCGGCATGACTCAGCAGCAGGTGGCCTATACACTGGGTACGCCGATGATGAAAGATCCGTTTGGTAGCAATGTCTGGTACTACGTATTCCGTCAGGAACCTGGCCATGAGAAGGTCAAACAGCAGACACTGACGTTGACCTTCGACCGCAGCGGTGTGCTGACCAACATCGACAATAAACCTGCCCTGTCCTCGCAAGAAGGCTAACGGTTGATTCTGACCGTCGCCATCGCGGCGGTGATTAACCCGCAGAAAGCAAAAAGGCGCTCATCAGCGCCTTTTTCATGTTCTTCGATCTGACCGGTTATTTCTTGCTGCTGGCCGCGCGTTCTGCGCGTTGACGACGCAGTTCTTTCGGGTCGGCAATCAGCGGACGGTAGATCTCAACCCGATCGCCTTCCTGCACGATATCCGTCAGTTTCACCGGGTGGCTGTAAATGCCCACTTTATTGCTGGCAAGGTCGATATCAGGCCGCAGCTCAAGCAAACCTGATTTTTTGATGGCCTGCTCGACCGTACTGCCCTCTTCCAGCTTTACGTACTGCTGATACTGTTTTTCAGGCAGGGCGTACACCACCTCAACCGAGATATCAGGCACTGTAAACCTCTTTGGCGCGTTGCGTGAACGCCTGCACCATGCTGTTGGCCAGTTCTTTGAAGATGCGACCGAATGCCATTTCAACCAGCATATTGGTGAACTCAAACTCCAGGCTTAGTTCGACCTTACAGGCATCATCGCCGAGATCGATAAAGCGCCATCCGCCGGTCAGCTTGCGGAACGGGCCGTCGACCAGTTGCATATGAATGCTCTGGTTGTCGGTCAGCGTATTACGGGTAGTAAAGGTTTTACTGATGCCCGCTTTAGACACGTCGACTGACGCCGTCATCTGATTTTCAGAGGCATCCAGCACGCGGCTACCGGTGCAGCCCGGCAGAAACTGCGGATAGGCATCGACATCGTTTACGAGTTGGTACATTTGTCCGGCGCTAAAGGGGACCAGCGCCGAACGACTAATCTGAGCCATAATGGTTCCTGTTCGTCACAAAACCGCTAAATAATAGCATTTTCAGCGATTAAACAAAAATTCCTCATTGTCATGGTGTGCTAGAATACCCTGTTTCCTGCTGCCCCGCTGGACTGGGGATGCGATAACCGACCAAGTGATGTAAAATACGCGGCATTATGACAAAGAAAAAAGCACACAAACCCGGTTCTGCCACCATTGCCATGAACAAGCGCGCCCGCCACGAATACTTCATTGAAGAAGAGTTCGAAGCCGGTTTGTCGCTACAGGGATGGGAAGTTAAATCACTCCGTGCAGGTAAAGCGAACATCAGCGACAGCTACATTTTGCTGCGCGATGGCGAAGCCTATCTGTTCGGCTCAACCTTCCAGCCGCTCGCCGTGGCTTCAACGCACGTAGTCTGCGATCCTACACGCAGCCGTAAACTGCTGTTGAAAAAGCGTGAGCTGGATTCACTGTATGGCCGCGTTAATCGCGAGGGCTATACCGTTGTCGCGCTGTCGCTCTACTGGAAAAACGCCTGGTGTAAGTTAAAAATCGGCGTGGCTCGCGGTAAGAAAGAGCACGACAAGCGTAACGACATCAAAGATCGTGAATGGCAAATGGACAAAGCGCGTATTATGAAGAATGCCAATCGTTAAATACTGGAATTCGATACGCTTTTTTGCTAGTATTTGAAGTTCTGGGGCTGATTCTGGATTCGACGGGATTGTGAAGCCTTAGGAGCATGCCGAGGGGCGGTTGGCCTCGTAAAAAGCCGCAAAAAAATAGTCGCAAACGACGAAAACTACGCTTTAGCAGCTTAATAACCTGCTGAGAGCCCTCTCTCCCTAGCCTCCGCTCTTAGGACGGGGATCAAGAGAGGTCAAACCCAAAAGAGATCGCGTGGATGCCCTGCCTGGGGTTGAAGCGTTAAACTTAATCAGGCTAGTCTGTCAGTGGCGTGTCCGTCCGCAGCTGACCGGCGAATGTAAAGACTGGACTAAGCATGTAGTGCCGACGGTGTAGTAATTTCGGACGCGGGTTCAACTCCCGCCAGCTCCACCACACAATGATCCGGATACGTCCGGTGAAATCCTGAAAGCCCGCACGGCACAAGCCCTGCGGGCTTTTTTGTGTCTGTATTCGTCCGAGTAAATCCGGCTAAATCCAGTGATTATTGGTATACGTTTAGGTATACGGTAGGATGTATACCTAAAAGCGTATACCAATTCATGAAGGAGTGGCCATAGTGGCACGGACAACACGCCCACTGACTAACACCGAAATTCTTCGCGCTAAAGCGTCAGAGAAGGAGCTAACGCTGCATGATGGCGATGGGCTTTTCCTGATAGTAAAAACTAACGGGAAAAAGCTTTGGCGTTTCCGTTATCAACGTCCGACAACAAAGCAGCGGACTATGATTGGACTCGGTGCCTTCCCTGCCCTTTCGCTTGCTGATGCCCGAGGATTAAGAGCGGATTATCTTGCTTTATTAGCCAATGGAATTGACCCACAAATTCAATCTCAAGTTGCAGAGGAACAGGAACAAATCGCTCTGGACAGTATTTTTTCAACGGTCGCTGCCAACTGGTTTCAGCTCAAAAGTAAAAGCGTTACCCCTGATTACGCTAAAGATATTTGGCGTTCACTTGAGAAAGATGTTTTCCCTGCCATCGGTGAGATACCCGTTCAGCAAATCAAAGCACGAAAACTGGTTGAAACCCTTGACCCCATTAAGGCTCGTGGAGCGCTCGAGACTTTACGTCGACTAGTGCAGCGAATTAACGAGATAATGATTTATGCTGTAAACACTGGTCTGCTTGATGCCAATCCAGCGTCTGGTGTTGGGATGGCCTTCGAGAAACCCAAAAAACAAAATATGCCGACGCTTCGGCCAGAAGAATTACCAAAACTCATGCGTTCTTTGGTGATGTCGAATCTCTCTGTTTCGACTCGATGTTTAATTGAATGGCAACTCCTGACGCTTGTGCGCCCTTCTGAAGCCTCAGGTGCTCGTTGGGCAGAGATAGATCTCGATGCAAAGCTCTGGAGTATTCCAGCCGAACGGATGAAGTCTAAGCGTGAGCACGTTGTACCTCTATCCCTTCAGGCATTAGAGATTCTGGAAGTGATGAAACCAATTAGTGCTCACCGGAAGCATGTTTTTCCGAACAGGAATGACCCAAAGCAACCGATGAATAGCCAGACTGCTAATGCCGCGCTTAAACGCATTGGTTATGGTGGGAAATTAGTTGCTCACGGATTACGATCCATCGCAAGTACTGCACTCAATGAGGCCGGATTTAATCCTGATGTTATTGAAGCTGCTTTAGCACATTCAGACAGAAATGAAGTTCGAAAAGCTTATAATCGCTCAACGTACTTAATACAAAGAGTTGAGCTTATGGATTGGTGGGGAGATAAAGTAAAGAATTAAAGATATTTGCGCTGTAATTATGGCTACAGCGCAATAGTATCATGTTTCCCAATCTATTTTATTTGATATCAACAATGAATCTGCTTCATTAATTATATCTTGCTTGACGCGCAATGCTCTCCCCATCACGTCTACCCGCTTTATGAGTGGGTTTAATGCAAGTACACGGACGGCGTCAAGGCACACCAGTACTTATGCTGGCGGGGGATTTAATATCGTTAAAACGCATGCAGAACCATTTTTCTTGCGAATGGCTTTTACAATTATCATCGCGTGAGCGTTATACTTTTACCTTCCTCTTAATACTTTCCACTCCCGCCCCAACTGATGATCTCGGCTGTTTAATTGGCCCCTCTTATGCCGACCTCAACCTAACCCCCTCTGTAATGCTCTCTGCCGCGTTGTTCTGCACTTCCCCACTGCTCTTTGTTCTGAAACTCTGCGTTCTTAAAGCTCCCCAAAGCGGCGGGATTTCTCCCTTCCGAATTTTACTGGCTCCACGAGAATTGCACGATTGACACCATTTAACCCCGCTGCGCGCTCTCGTAGCCCCGCCACGCCTGCGCGCTTCATATAGCGGTTTTCATGCACCTGCATGAATCGTTCCGGGCCGCACCGCTGCTGGCCTTTGCTGCCGTTTTCAGGTGCCGTAAACTCATGCGATTTCATGCAGCATAGTCATGCACTCAAGCAACAGACATAAAAAAACCCGGCATATGACGGGCATTAAGTGTTTCTGGCCGTATTTTTTCTTTCAGGGTTGTGCGTGCCGGTCCCTGCGGGAACAGGCTGAGCCGTACCGGCCAAGCGTCTGCGGCTGACGTACCGTGCCGTTCTTCACCTCTGCCTCTGTGGCAACAGGCCTGCCGGGCTTCATGATGATTCTCTCAACGCTCTCCAGCGCGGTGAACGTGCAGGAGCAGTCAAGGTTCCGGCACTGGTACCAGGTGCGCTTTACGGACGGTGCTTCATAAGAACTGGTCCGGGTATGAGCCACCTGACCGCATTCGGGACATTTCAGGGCCATTTCGTTTTCCTGTCTGGTCGTTTTTCGGTCAGTCAATTGTGCCGGAGCTGGCACAGGCGGTGCCACCGGATGACATTGTGTGACGACTCAGACAAAAAGCCCTTCTTCTGGCCAGCCAGGGAAAGGTCTCACGAAACCCACATTCCACTTTTAGTTTTATATAAATCCTTCACCATTCTTCACCAGAGAGAAAAAAATAAGTAATACAGTAAATTAGAGGGTGAACAGTTTAAAAAGCATCCTTCACCCACCGTTCACCATCGTTCACCGTCTTAAAAAGCCCGACGGACATTTATCAGCCTTATTTCCTTTTAATCTTTCACTTTCAATAGCCAGAAACTAAGCCCTGGTTTTACCTCGTCTTTATATGTTTTTATTCGTTCCTATTCGTTTTACATGAGCAGTAAATGACCATTTTGTAAGGGTGGTGACACAATCCCGCCCTGTTGATTCCGACAGAAATATGCTCAGAATACAGAGCTGCCCGATGCCGGACGTATCCGCCCGGCTCTGTATGGAATCAACGAGAGGTAGCCCATGCACACTGCTTTAACCGCACCCCCCTCCGCCCCGGCGGCTCCGTCAGCCCCTTACGCGCCGCCGGTTCAGGAGCGTTTCATGCGCCTGCCGGAGGTCATTCACGTCTGCGGCCTGTCCCGCTCGACGATTTACGACCTCATCAGCCGCGACGCCTTTCCCGCGCAGATTTCGCTCGGCGGCAAGAACGTCGCATGGGCGGCCAGCGAGGTGAACGCCTGGATGAACGAACGCATCGCCGCCCGCGGTCAGGGGAGTGCGGCATGACCTTCACCCACCGCTGAGACCGTCCGTCATGCTGCATTTCTTCGCTTTCCCCGGCTTGCGCGCCGGGGGCCTTCCCTGGTACAGTGTTTCTGCTGTCGCAAAATCGACAGCCGGGATTGGCGTCCTGAATACAACGTTGGCGACACCAGACGCGCCTTGCGTCTTTTTTTGTGTCTGTGCTCTGATGCACCCATTTTTCGGGCGACGGTCCTGTATCCGTTGTGCCGTCCGTGTAATGGTGGCTCAGGCGGGGGCTTCTCACGAAGCGCCGGTTTCCAATGTTGCCGGTTACGCCAACCCCGTCTGGGCTACCACCAGTGAAATTGGCGTTTCCGGTGGTAGCTGTATGCTACTAACATTGGAGACTGCCCTTATGGCTACCGTCCTTAATTCCCCGCATTCAGAATTTGTCTTTGTGTTTGCCGCCGTGCGCCGCTGTGAGCGTCACGCCCGCGTGCAGATGCTTCGTACCACCGCCGCCACCGGACGTGCCGCCCGCCAGCTGCTGGCCCGCGGCTGTGTTCTGGTCTTTGCCGCCCGCCTGCCGGTTGCGGAGGTGCGCCCGTGAACCACGCCACCATTACCCTTGACGACCTCGCCCGCCTGGAGCACCTGCGCAACGCCGGACGTCTGGCCTGCGACGCGGCGGCCCTGCGCGACTGCTGCACCCCGCCGGAGCCTGCCGACAGCGAACAGCTGGCCTCGCTGCTGTTTCTCATCACCGGCCAGCTGGATGATGTGGTGACCCGCTGCCGCGACGGCTGGATGAACGGGGAGGTGAGCGCATGAACGCACGCACCCTGCCCCCTGAGCTGCGCGCCGCGCTGTCACGCCGCGCGGTGGCCTGCGCCTGGCTTACCCTGTGCCGTGAGCAAAAGCGACATTCCGGCCTGACGCTGGCCCGCCTGGAGCGCGCCATTGAGACCGAACTGGAGGGCTTCTACCTGCGCCAGCACGGCCGGGCGCGCGGGCTGGAGATTGCCTGCGCGCTGCTCGACGACCTGCTGACCGCCGGGCCGCTGAAGGCCGCCCCGTGCCTGAGCTTTTTAGGGCAGGTGGTGATGGACGAACTCTGCGGGCGCATCCACGACGCGCCGCCGCTGCACTGAGGGAAAACACAATGAAAATGACCGTATCAGACGCGGCCAGCGCCGCGCGGGGCCAGTGGCCCCGCATCCTGCCCGCGCTGGGCGTGAAGGTGGTGAAGAACCGGCACACGGCGTGCCCGGTGTGCGGCGGCAAAGACCGCTTTCGCTTTGACGATAAAGAGGGGCGCGGCACGTGGTTCTGTAACCAGTGCGGGGCCGGTGACGGCATGGACCTGGTGCAGAAGGCGCTGGGCGTCAGCCTGACCGGGGCCGCCGCACGCGTGAACGACCTCACCGGCAGCCTGCCGCCGGTGACTGAAGCCGCACCGGCTGAGCCGGACGACGAGGCCGCCCGCACGGCCGCCGCCGCGCTGGCGCAGCAGCTGGTGAGCAGCGCGAAAGCGGTCACCGGCAACGCCTACCTGTCACGCAAGGGGCTGCCCGAACATTCCTGCCTGACGCTCACGAAGCCGCATAAGGTGGCGCTCGCCAATTACCGCCCCGGCGACCTGGTGGTACCGCTGCACGACGCGGACGGCGCGCTGGTTAACGTCCAGCTGATTAACGCCGCCGGTGACAAGCGCACGCTTAAAGGCGGCCAGGTGAAAGGCGCCTGCCACGTTCTGAGCGGTAAGGGCACCCCGAAACGCATCTGGCTCACCGAGGGCTACGCCACCGGGCTGACCGTGCACGCGCTGACCGGTGACGCGGTGTGGATTGCGCTGTCGTCCGTTAACCTCCTTTCCCTGGCCGGCCTCGTCCGTGAACAGCACCCGTCGCTGCCGCTGGTGATTGCCGCCGACCGCGACCTGAACGGCGACGGCCAGCGTAAGGCCCGGCACGCCGCCGCAGCCTGCAACGCAACGGTGGCCCTGCCGCCGGTGTTCGGCGACTGGAACGACGCCTTTACCGCGCACGGTGAGGACGCCACCCGGCAGGCGCTGCGGGAAGCCTCCGCACCGCCCGCCGCCAGCCCGTTCGGCACCATGAGCGAGGCCGAGTTTACGGCCATGAGCGCCAGCGAGAAGGCGGAGCGCGTCGCGGAGCACTACGGGCGCAATCTGGCCGTGGACGCCAGCGGCGAAATCCTCTGCCGCTATGAGGCCGGGGCGTGGAAGGTGATTTCCGGCAATCAGTTCGGGCGCGACGTGGCGAAGCTTTTCCAGCGCCTGCGCGCCCCGTTCTCGGCGGGCAAGGTGGCGGGCGTGGTGGACACGCTGAAGCTGATGCTGCCCCAGCAGGCCGCGCCGCAGCGACAGCTCATTGGCTTCCGCAACGGGGTGCTCGACACCCGCAGCGGCACCTTCAGCCCGCACCGGCGTGAGAACTGGCTGCGCACGGTCAGCGACGTGGACTACACCCGCCCGGTGGCGGGCGAAACGCTGGAGCGCCACGCGCCGCACTTCTGGCAGTGGCTCGACCGCGCCGCCGGGCGCAGTGCAGAGAAGCGGGACGTGATTCTGGCCGCGCTGTTCATGGTGCTGGCGAACCGCTACGACTGGCAGCTGTTTCTGGAGGTCACCGGCCCCGGCGGCAGCGGCAAGAGCATCATGGCGGAAATCGCCACCATGCTGGCAGGAACGGATAACGCCGTGTCGGCCACCATCGAGACGCTGGAGTCGTCGCGCGAGCGCGCCTCGGTCATCGGCTTTTCGCTCATCCGCCTGCCCGACCAGGAGAAGTGGAGCGGCGACGGCGCGGGCATCAAGGCGATTACCGGCGGCGATGCGGTGTCCGTTGACCCGAAGTACCGTGACGCCTACTCCACGCACATCCCGGCGGTGATACTGGCCGTGAACAACAACCCCATGCGCTTCACCGACCGCAGCGGGGGCGTGTCGCGCCGCCGGGTTATCCTGCACTTCGCGGAAATCATCCCGGCAGACGAGCGCGACCCGCAGCTGAAAGAGAAGATACAGGCGGAGCTGGCCGTCATCGTGCGCCAGCTGATGCAGCGCTTCAGCAACCCGCAGGACGCCCGGGCGCTGCTTCAGCAGCAGCAGAACTCCGGCGAGGCCATGCGCATCAAGCGCGACGCCGACCCGATGGTGGACTTCTGCGGCTACCTCTTTGCCACCGCCGAGCCGAACGGCCTGCACATGGGTAACGCCGGCATCCGGCCCCTGCAGCCGAAACGCTACCTCTATCACGCCTATCTGGCGTACATGGAGGCCAACGGCTACCGCAACCCGCTCAGCATGAAGACCTTCAGCCAGGCGCTGGAGAGCATCCTGCGCGAGTACGGCAGGAGCTACCTGAAGCGGCGCACGAAAACAGGCGTGCAGACCAATCTCGGCCTGACGGACGAAAGCAGCGCTGACTGGCTGCCGAAGTGCGACGACGTGAACGCAGCATGAAAACCTGAGCCGGCAAAAGCCGGTTTTTTTTACGTCCGCCTGTCATCTGTGGTGAACGATGTGCTAAGACACTCTCTGTTCACCATGAGGTAAACGACTGATAAAAATGTTAGTCTGCTATGTGCTGTGAGTTCAACTGATAGATGCAACACATTGGTTAAAACTCTCTGCGGGTGATTCATAGTTTAGCGTTTTTCTTGGCCTCTAGTTGAGCTGCCTGGCAACACTGTCTAGTCTTTGCTGGCTGTGAACCGATAAGTCAGTTCCTTTTGGAAAATACTGCCTAAGTAATCTGTTTGTATTTTCATTGGACCTGCGTTACCAGGGGATTGAGGATCGCAGAAGTAAACTTGGATATCTGTGGCTACAGTAAACCGGGTGTGGTTGGTCATTTCAGCGCCCCGGTCCCATGTTAATGTTTTATAAAGCTCAGCAGGTAATTCCCGGGCTTGTTTGATGAGTGCAGATATAACCGTTATGGTTTTGTTGTCCCTGATCTTGGCCAGCATAACAAAACGGGAATGACGTTCTACGAGGGTGACGATACAGGAGTTTTTAGAGCCCTGGATCACGTCACCTTCCCAGTGACCGGGTATGGCTCTGTCAGCGGCTTCAGGTGGTCTTTCGCTGATAGAGATCGTATCCCGGATTGCCCCTAATCCTTTCCCTTTAAGCGATGATGTTCTGGATCTACGCACGACTCTTCCGCTTCTGAGGCATTGCTGCAGTTCTTTTTTTAATGCACCCCGGGTTTGTATAAAAAGCGTTTTATATATCGTTTCGTGTGACACATGCATTTCCTGACTATCCGGATAACAGCGTTTCAGCCAACCGGCGATTTGTTCCGGCGACCAGTCCTGATGCATCTTCTCTGCGATGATTTTACACAGTGTGGGTCTTTCAATTAGCTTGCAGGATTTTGGTCTCAGAGCATTTTTCGACGCAGCAGTATCCGCTTTTGATGCACGGTATTGTTTGGCACCACCGTGCCTCCTGATCTCCCGGCTAATCTTTAAGGGGGCTCTCGATAGTTTGTTTGCGATCGCCCTGATGCTGATTTTTGCTTCCAGCGCTCTGGATATTTCCTCTCTTTCATCAAGTGAAAGTGCTAACGGATGCCGCTTTCGGACAGGGGGGCGGTATGCACCAGTCTGGTAGATAGTGGGCATAATAGAAGAATGATATCTGTCGAACATTCTGGCAATATCATGCAGGGAATCACCTTGCTTATATCTGTCCCAGATAATCACCTTCTGCTCTGGTGTGTAGTTAATCTGAGTTCTTCGTTTCATGGCAGCGCCCACCTTGATTAAGGATAGCGTTACATCGACCCGTTGAACTCACAGCTCGTAGCGAACATAGGATTGCAAACAGTCCGCTTAGTGCCAGGAGCGGACTTTTAGCGGTTTTAGAAATTTCTCTGGCGTGACAAAATTTTGTCGACCACTCAAACTATAGGGCAGATTTGTCTAAGGGCGCGGGGTCACTCCATAAATGACTCTGAGGTGTCTGTTAAACCCGTGGCGATTCATTCCTTGGCAGGATACTTTATGCTGGTCACACTCATTCTTTAGGATATAACCGGCTTTGTTGAATAAATAGATATTATGCTGCAAGCCCGCCAAACCACAGAACTCTAAAGATATAAAATCGGTAGGTTACAGTCAGAGTCAGGTAACGCCTGACTTAGTGGTAAGCATCTTCGTCCAAAACAGCTGTGTCAAAACAGCATGATTAAGTATTATTCAACAACGCCAATTCAAACGTTATTTTAAAATCAAATGAAATTGGTTTAAATTCAAATTATGGCACATTGATAAGGGTTAAATATCACTTTTTAATAAAATAGGCTCGCAAAATCTTCCTGGGTGATAATTAGTTGTGTTCTGAGAACTAGGGCTTCTCATAACTCTAACGGCTAAAATATGTTGAAATAAAATACCACCAACATCCTCATCAGAATCACCATAAAAAACATTTATATTAAAATTCTCTATATATGATTTCTTGTCTATTTTCTTTCCATTTAAATGGGTTTTAAATAAAACAAAACTTCTTTCATAAAAAGGGATTTTGAAATAACTGGATATTAACTCACTCAATATTTCATACTCTGTTTCTGGGCGGTTAGTTATAAAAAAAAGCTTATCATTTCGCCTTAGATGATAATCAATAACTGATTGCATAGAAATCTTCTTACGTGAGCTATTTGCTAGCAAGTTATTTACAGCATTCCAAAATTTTGGTTCTTTTTTCCAATTATCATTATTTACAGAAAAAATAGCTTTACCAAGGATAAATGAAGGGGTAGAAAAGAGTAGAGTATCATCCACATCGAAACCAACGTTTACAGGATAAGGGAAACGTTCATTAATTTTATTTTCAAGCTTAAAAGTTGAAATATTAGCAATTGAAGAACAAGGCATTGCAAAGGAGGAGAAAAGAAGAGATAAGCTCAAAAAAAATAAATTAACGAAGTGATATCGATTAAAAAATAACATTTTAAAAAATCCATGATATAGGCTTAGATAATGGGTAACTCATGACATTATTACAACTATCATGAGTTACCAAAAGTGTCAGCATTTAATTCTTAACAAATTTGCAATGTTGGCGATACGTTTTAATGATTTCATCTCAGGAATAGCAGATGTCTTTTTGTTAATAATAAGTGATAAAGAGTGACGTAAAGCATTATGCATTGGGGAGTCAGACAAAACCTCATCATGTAACACCTCGTTGCCTCTTTGAATGATGATATGATGATGATTACGAGGAAGTTGCATTGATGATACAGAGGGGACTGGGTCGAAATATAGAATACCCTTTAAATCACCCATGCTTAAAATGACTTTCCTTTCTCGATCATCACTGTCCCTCCTAAACTTGTGCCATAAAGGAGATGACGGTGTTAGCTTACTATCATAATTTTCTGAGTTGAAAGTTCTTAAAACGTCTGATGAAAGATGTATATCGCATGAATTACCAGCATATTTCAATGAGATTTTTTCAGATAAAGAGGATATGAAAAGAGATTCATTATAAATTACAGTGTAATTATTGGGTGAAATGTCAGCATTAAGGTATTCATCAAAATCATCTTTTAATATTTCACTAAGAACTGATAACATATGTAACCATTCATATCCTAAAACACCATAAGAACGGTCAATGAAACGTCCCTTATCAATATCTTTACTTCGATCCTTGTCAAAAACTATCTCTATCTTTTCAAAACTTAACTCTTTATTGTAACACCGAATGCAATCAATAAAGTAGTTGATTACATTGGTATGTTTATATTGATCTACAATTTGTATATTGGCATGTGGATATTCTGATAAAAGAACTTCAAAATCAGATATCTCGTTTGCTTGACAAGCTGGTTTTTCTAAAATAATTGATGCATCCGGTCTTAATTTTAGAATTTTTTGTACAGAACTTAGATGATCAGCTGTTGGTGTACAAATAGACCAAACATTTGTAGAGTTAATGACATCAATCGGCAGTTGTTCTATTTTAGTAAGCTGCAATGTACCAGGAAGATCTTGATATTTATTATCAATAATGTTTATTTTTGCACCTTCATCTGCTAAAAGTCTCGCATGCAATCTACCTTGAATACCATAGCCAATTATTACAGCGCTGAATCTATGCTGCCGAGGTTTTACCGCAGCATTAACCAAATAACGCTCATAATACAAATCATATAGTTCAGATTCTCTAATAATATTATCCACAATAGATAATTGCAGTCCTTTAACTAAAGTAGTGTCATTAGAGAATATATATTTAACCACTTCCAAAGCACCAGCGCGATAAGCATCATAACCTTCATTTGGAATACTATCCTCATTAAATATATTCATAGAGCGCCCGTCTCCAAGAACAGTTACGCTTCGCTGTGGAGAAATATGAAAACGTTTACCGATTGAAGGTATTATATCTACTTCGAATGAGAAATGATGAGTAGTTAACATACTAAAATCTTTAGTTGCAAAAGGTGCAAGGAAAACATCGTTTGGCAGTAATGGTAAATCTGTGGGTTTGAGTGCTATATCACCTGTTGTTCCTGCTATCATAAACGGTTTAACTTGAGACAAGGCATCTTCAAGACATCTAAATGTTGAGAAACCTAACTCAGCGGCTTGAATTAGTCGGACTATATCCGTTTCAACTATGTGGACTTGACATCCTAATGATCTTAATGCATGTGAAAGCTTTTCTCCTAATGCCCCAAATCCTAATACGATTAGATGTTTACCAATTATTTTATAACCAGGAAGAATAGAACGTATACGTCTTAAGCAGGAATCAGCAATTTCAGGATATCCTAAACTTTGCTTCAATTCTGATTTTGCCAAATTAAATACTGGAATATCAAGGTTTTTAACGGAAGATATTCTTTTCAATCCAGAAATAGTTAACTCCAAAACGGCATCGGGTTTCAACTCGCAGTCCTCTCCCCCATAACCACAGGCGATTATACCTCCATCATCTATAACTAGGACTTTAAGTGAATTAGAGTGGGCAGCACTAATGAAACTATCAATTTCATCTCTAGCATTATTTAACAGTTCATAATGTGTATGTGGAGCATCAATAGTAGTATTATCAAATAGAGCAGTCTTTATGCCTAATGATTTAAATGTAGAAGTTATTCTATGCCTATTGATAGTTTTATCTCCTTTGTCAAAGGCGTAAATCCACTTTGGATCAATGCCAATACGAAGAAGAGATAGGATAAAACCTAATGAATGTTCCAGGAAGTGGTCTCGAAAAATTACTGCCCAGTTTGCTGATTGAGGATGAAGTTCAGAAGAAAGTTTATTAAGAATTGGCATGGATTCATTTATTCTTTTTAACTCAGCATTTGAATGCTGGTTTAAAAATATATTCAATTCGTTGATGAATTCAAAGTAACTGTCAGGGATTTCATTTAACCCGGAATTGTGAGTAATTAATATTTCCAGATATGATTGTGGTTCAGTTAAAAAACTTTGCGAACTAGAAGGTTGAGGGTTACCTTTACTCCAATGTATGAATAAACAATCAGATTTATTATCCCCACGATATAAACTAACAAGTCGTTCACTGCGGTTAGTTAATGAAAGATTAAATTCAACGGCAAGTGATTCTAATTTTGATATTAGAGAATCTTCATTAACTGGACCACCCAAAACGCACCAGTTATTTTTAGATTCTATATTTTTAGCAATAACTAATTCATGAGACATTGTAAAACCCTTTGTATGAAAATGAGTGAACAGAAAAGGAGTCGTATAAACTAGATGCTTCTAAGCATGGTTTCAATATTATCAATATTAGATAAGAGTTTGCGAACTGAGAAATGCCTAAGAACCCAAAAATCATCTAGGTCGGACTGTATTAATCCTGGATTTAAGTAATGTTGCTTCACACCATACAAACTTTTAAGCAATTGTATTAGAGCAACATGTCCACAATATATATAATCATCACTTAATAAATTGGGGTTATTAGCTTTATAACTTCTAACTATCACTTCGGCAATGTCAATCCAATCACTCCGGTTGAATATTACAGAAGGATGAAAGGCGATTCGTCCTAATTCATAAGCAATAAAGAATGGCTCAGGATTTCGGAAATCGAGAATTGCTTTAAGGTGATCATCTTCAAAAAGCATATTAACAAAAGTATAGTCACCATGAATAACCTGCGTGGTTAATTTAGGTAGTTGAGTTATAAGATTATATAATTCATCTAATTGAATTTTCCTTTCATTAAGACTAAAGAGACTTTGCTCATCAAAGAGTTCTCCATTACCATTTTTTATTTTCTTCCCAATTATTCTTATCAAATTATCAATTTCATTTGTGACGGAGTCTTTTCTAATCGACAGCCATTTTTCAGCTTTATAGGACGGATTAGAAGAAAGCGGGTGCTTACTAAAATGATTATGCATTTTACCTAAGGTTGCACCTACAATCCGATATTGTGTAAAACTCGCATTATTATCTAATACGTTTCCTTCAACCCAACTCCATAGAGAGAAGGGATATGATGAAGAAGAATCAATTAACTCATTATGAATGTTATGAATGCATAAAGACACTGGTATTTTATACGTTCCGGCTAATGAAGAAAGTTCAATAGCGCTTTCTTCTTTTTTTAAATCAGCATGGCTAGAATATTGCTTAACAAAAAAATCACCTTTATTAGTTTTAATATTATAATTAAAGGTTCCTTGACCAAGATTTAATCTATACCAAGAAAAGACATCATCTATTCGATAATTTTTTTTGATTACTTCGACTATAATTTTAAAATCACCGTTTTGGGAATACACTTTTTCCTCCTTAAAATCAGAAATAATTGATGAGAGAGTTCATTGCTTTATGATATGCAAGAAAAGCAGATCTCGACGAACGATCCATGCCTGTCCATTCAAAAGCAATCTCGACCTCGGATTTAAATTTGAAAAAAGCATTAATGAGGGTGAAAACCAAATGATGGCCGGTATCATCAACACCAAAACCATTATCTGAAATATGAATAATGTTCACTTTATCTATAAAAATCAATATACTCTCTTTTACTTTCAAATAGCCATGAATTTTACATGCCTCATGAACTTGCCCACTATCTAATAATATATACACATTGTTTTCATTACATATCTTATTAATAATTTCTGCACTTTGTGGTGTGAACCAATAAGGATTATGTAATTCAATAGTGAATTTAATACGACTACTCATTAATGGAATTTTAACATTAATGGGAGGTGCATCAATGATTTCGGTTGCAAGAAATCGAAGAGATGAAGCACTTAGAAGATGAGCTATTTCTAGATAAGAATTTAACTCACTATTTATAGCATGAAAACTAATGTTTACGTCAAAAAAATCAGACAAACTAAAATCTGAAGTCAGCATCGTGACTTTAGGGCCTCTCTTACAAATATCTATGAATAAAGAAAGATCAGCCTTAGATAACGATAATAAATTATAACCTTTTGCACCGCCGCGAAGATGTAAAAATGGGATGCCTTCAATCTTTATTTTATCTATAAGCTCTGATATCGGAGTAAGACCTAATCCAATACTGTAAAAACCCATATTTATAGGGATATATTTATCCATGTCAATTACCACTTAAAAATAATAAATGGATATTTTCGAGGGTAACGACAAAGATTGTGATAAACCTCTCTTGCTTCATATCCAGGCATATATATGGTTAAACTCTTTAATAGTTCACTGTCAACAGAATTAGTAATCCACTTAACTATAAATCTGAATATTCTTAAATATAATGATGGTGGAGGGATAAGCTCATGGAAACCATACATTTTTATACCCCGCCGATGTATACTCAATGCATCCACATACATACCTTTGCAAGGAGTGCCAATTATAGCTATTACCCCCTCATCCTTAACATATTTTACTGATTCATCAGGTTGGCCTTTACAATCGAATACTACATCAAAAGAGTTAAAAACTTGATCGTTTAGCTTTTGGCACTGGGGAAAAAAGGAATACAAAGTTTTGTAGAGCTCAGGTTGAACAAAGATATTATTTATTTCTAAACGTACTGCTTCAAAAAATGCACCTACTGATACAGGTCCTGAACCTAATATAAGAAGGTTAGTATTTCTTTCAAAAGTCATTTTCATATTTTTTATATTTACTGCAGTGATGAGCTGAAATCTTGCTGCCGCAATATAGTACAGAGGAATGTCTTTTGGGAACTTTAATACCCTTGCATCGTTTATGGCCTCCTCGTTACTAGAGCCGTGTGGTGAAGGTACAAGAAAAAAATGCTTAGTATCAGTAGACACGATATTCATGTATCCGGCAAAAATATCACTGCATGTTTTACTCATTCTCAGTTGTCTGAGTTCAGTACCTATGCTAACTATACTTGCCACAGGTTGTAAAGATTTAGTCGCGCAAGGCCCATTAATAGAAACAAAAACAGAGCCTTTCGAAAATTTTATTAACCCTTCATATTTCTTCATAAGAATATCCTACTAAGTATTTATCAAGCTCAGCAATGTTATCTATAGTGTCACAGAAAGGATTATTATTCTGGTCAACAAGAACTGCATTCATTCCAAACTTCTTAGGTCCTATAACATCTCTTTCATAAGAATTGCCAACAAAGATAGTTTCTGAGCATTTGAATTCAGCATCATGAATTTTAGAAATAACAGCAGAATAAAAATCATCATGTGGTTTTCCTTTACCAATATCAGTGGAAATTACATCTGATTGAAAATAATTATAAACTCCTGCGTCCATCAGCGTTTTCCTTCTCTGAATCGCAGGCCTCCGGGTATTGCATGCTAAAAAAATTATAAAACCTGAGTTATAAAGTCGTTGAAGAAGTTCTCTGGTTGAGTTCGAAATATCACCATCAGGGTAATGGTTCCATAAATAGCTCTCGAACTCTATTAAATGTGAAAGCATTATATTCGAATCGTGACATGCTCGATAAATCTTACTCGCCCATGAAGTAGGGGTTCCTGTTTCTTTATACTCCTGTTCGGCCATAATGTGCGAGCAATGCAAATTAGCTATGAAAGTAGAACTGAAATCTGTCTTGTAAAACACCTTAAGTAAAAAAATTATATCCGTTACACTAGGTGAATATGCTTGCTCAGCAAGAGTTCCGCCAAAATCGAAAACTATACATCTTATACCATTTCGTTGTCTTCTCATAAGCTCAAACTCTCAGTAATATCATCTAAAGAAGTTAAAATGTCATATGGTAAGGTAATATCTGAATGTTGATATGAGATATCGAACTTTTTTTCAATATCATTTTTTATGTTGTGATTTTGATAAATATCGAAAAAATCAATCAAGAATCTGATGTCTTCTCCCTTAGCTTTAATGTTAGAGATATTATTCTCTGAACACCATTTTTTATTAATTTTTAATCTATCGCCAACTCTAATGTTGGCTATATACAAGGGACCAACATGGTAACCTAATGTAGTAATATCGAGAATATTGTTCAGTTCGTCAATATCAAAAGCAAATCTCTCTCCACGCGGATGTCCATTACTAGGTAAAACATTTCTTCGAAGTTTACTTTTTATTTCCTGAGTTTTTTTTGACCCAAAGCATAATTCTAAAGTTTTAGACCTAATGCCAATTCTTCTTGGCCACCCTAGAATAATCCAATCGTTCTTTTCTTGTGATTGTCTAATGAAAATCATGTCATCAGAAATAAATTTAGCTTTCTTATATAGTGACATTAAAAACGAGAGGGTTGATTTACCGCTTCCTCTCGATCCATTGCAGACAATTATATTACCGTCATGAATAAAAGCACTGGCATGGATTGGGACCCATCCTTCTGAAAGTAACTTCGCGCTAAAGATATTTTTAATAATCCTTATGGGCCATTTGCACTCCCCTTGTTTAGTGCTTAACTTAATGGTATTCAGGTTGTTATTTATTTCTAATAATGCTCTCTCATTGGTAGATTCATCATGTAGCCAAGCCTTAAATGAACATGCGTCCCTGTGTTCTACATACCATGGGAAAGGATCGTGTAATCCAGAACGATAAACTCCAACAAAATTAGAATCATCTGGCCAAATACTTGCCACATCTAAATGTTCAATGTTTATCGTTTTACCATTTATATTATATCCTTTTTTTATGATAAAAGGAGATGGAATCTGCTCTACAATTTTGCTGATGCAACCTGAGCTGGCAACCACATTCAAATTAAATATAGCGAGGCCAAATACGCTGATTGTTATGTTTTTATCATTGTATATTTCTAAACCCATAATGAACCCCCAAAAAACAATTTATTAATAAATATTAAGCATCATTTATCAGCCGTTCAATTGAGTATATGTCGGTTTTATTTATAGCAATTGTTTTGATTTTTTTTGAAAGTTCCAAGCAATGGCTCATTATTTCACTCTTTATATCGTTCGTAATTAAATCTCTGCACCAATTTGAATTATGTACTTTGAAAACCCGCAAGCACGATTGATAGATATCATCGCATTTAACATCATCCGTATCTCTATTAATTACAGTTTCATCAAATAAAACTATCAAATCTAAATTTATGTCATCGTAGGGTCCTCCATGGCAGTAGCCAGCTTCCCATCGATCGTTGCTAATTGGAAAGTTCAACGTTGTCTGAACAGCATCAGGCATTACAGGCTCTCTGCTTAATACTATTCTCGATCCCGCTATAAATTTACCTTGTGAACTAATGTAACTTGTATCTCCAGACAATATTTCCCATCCAAGCTTCGACATATGAAGAGCGAAAGTTGTTTTACCTGTACCATAGTCTCCTATCAAAGCAATTGTTTTGTTATTATTTTTGATACAACATGAGTGTAACATTAATCGCCCAAGTCTTATAGCCTGGAGAGATAGCAAAGCGAGAACTCTCCGTCTAATCTCAGTTTCGTCGACTATATTATTGAAATAATAAACTTTATAGTCACTGATTAGATATTTTGTTTTATCTTCAAATTCTATAATATTTTTACTAATCACCCCCCCAGGAATTCTGCTAATTAGATCTGCATATAACTGGTCAGACATATTGATATTATAACCTTTTACAAACGTGTCTCCTGAGGATATTACCCATGTATTCATTTTTTAACCTAAAAAGGGAGTTGAAATTGATTCACTTTGCATTAATTAGGTTTTTATACTCAAAACCATCACAAAAAATAATTTCGAATAAGCTTGCTTTCGCTGGGGTTAATAAACCTCTATGCATTATTTCATTGCAGTGCTTTAATAAATCAGGGTAACTAGTATGGTTATCAACCAATAGATTTGCTATGTAGTTTACTTTTCCTATATACTGAAAATGAGAATCATTTATATCGAATTTATACTCTTTCCCATTTAAAAGAAGCACATCGAAAAAAGATGATAAATAAGGTGGCCTGACAATGAGTGATGATTTAAAAAAACTCTCCCTAAATAAATGTAACAGGGTATGTTTATAATTATCTTCCTCAGAAAGAAATGAGTATCCATCATTTTCTATGGAATCACATAAGTTTCTCTTAGTTACTTCATCTCCCTGGGAGTCTGAAGTCCAACCCAACAAGAATGCAATATCTACCACGACAGGTATTTCATCAACTACTTTCGTGAAATGAGGTAAATGGTCAGGGCTTATTTTATATTTCAATATAGTTTCTGGTTTGTGTTCTTTGATTGTTCTTTCTTGATGTAAGTAAAAGCCGCATTTAAATCCGAGTTCTTTTAATACATTTGATACCCTTTCGGAATTTTCTCTCTCAACCAAGAAGTCAATATCATTAAAACTACGATGGTGATCTTCTTTATAAATTTTAGACAGTGAAACGCCTTTCCTTATCGCGTATCTAATGCCTTCGTCGTTGAAAGCACTCACAATCTTTTTCATTTCATTTATCAGAATCGATCTTTTATTACTATTGTATAGGCAATATGCGTTTATGAGTTCAAATGTTTTTAATCCTATTTTTTTTTGTAGCATTTGTTCTTTAACGACATGGTTAATTATGGGTAATAGCTTATGTCTATTAAAGAAAACCACATCTAACTCCGTAGCTAAAACCATTGGAGTATCTTGAGAGTAAGAATGATATAAGTTTCGATAAAAATTAAAACGTTCAGATTGTCTCATATTTTATCCATTATTAGGTTTCAGTTATGAAAAAGTCGTGGGTGTTTTTTAACCAATTAAATTTTTAATAAAGTATTGATGTAATGTGCTTTCCGTCGAAAAGGCCAGCCCACAGTTGAGAATAATTACTCGAAACTATTTGGCATAATTTTGGTATGCTCGGTTATCAACACTAGATCCCCCGTTTTTAAACTACTCCTTATATCAGTAAATACTATGTAACTCACTAAAAACGTTAATTTCCTTCGTTTTGCATATCATCCAATTGACTACTTACGACTTATAACTTCGTTAATTTTTTCCTTGCCATGAAATCCGTTCAGTGACGCGTTACTACAGTAAGCACCTAGATTGTCACAGTGTAATAAGGTGCCTACGCTGATTGTGTCCTTATAAAGTGTTGCATAGCCCAGCATATCGAGTGCAGTACAACTGGGGCCATATACCCGACAGCGGACAGTCGCCGTGTTACTCGCATTAGGTGCATCATGATAAAATTCGAGATCGGGCTCTTTTATTCTCCGCAGCAGATAAAGGCCAGCTATTTGCGCAATGCCACTGTTAATCACTACATATGGGTTGGCAGAGTTCAAATTATAGTCGAGCACACTGCAGCTCAGCCTGCCTGCATTGCAGGTCAAAGCTCTACCACTTTCAAAAACCAGAGATACTGGTGGAAGGCGGCTTCCTGCGATAACTTTTTCCAGCTCTTCCGGGAGCTTATGAGCTGAAGTTAACACCTGATTATTCATTTTCTGGCCGTATGGAGCAGGAAATCCACCACCAACGTTAAGCATGTTAATCTGTGCAACAAAATCTGGTTCAACTCTCTCAATTTCTGCGACTGCACAGCGTAGGGATTCACTAAGTTGGTTCATGTCGGAAATTTGTGAACCTATATATAGATGAAACCCTACTACCGCTTTTTTTTCTCTATGCTGAGCTTTCGATAATAACATGTTAATAGTTTCTGAGGTCATGCCAAAAGGGCTATCCGGAAGACCATTAAAAATTCCGTAGCGAACAGATGGAAAGTATGAAAGTCGAAAAAGGCCCAGAACATCTACACCATGCTCTAAAAGTTGGCAGAATAAAAGGAAATCATTCGGTGATTCAATAGAATAAATTAGGTTATGTTTTGTTGCAGCATCACGCAGCGCTGACTGAGGTATAGAAAGTTTATCATTACCTGTAAGGCAGAGAGTTCTTTTCTTGCCTACATGACTACTTATTAATGCCAACTCTTCTTTTGATGCTATATCAAAGCCGTCTACTTCGTGACTTAGGAATTTTATTAATTCTATATTATTATTTGCTTTCAATGAGTAGAGAATTTGACTATTATAAGGTAACATCTTCCTAAGATTGTTTACATTTTTTTTTATCATTTCAGTTTTATACTCAATATAGGCATCTCTTATATTATTCACTAAAGGCATTTATAATCTCCCCAAAGGTAAAATCTTCAGAAATCATCTTCTCTAGTTTATCTTCCGGTAAGAGCTTCCCGCTTTTAGCTTCAAGCTCTACGATTAGCCCTACCAGTAATAAAGAATCAAGGCCCGCATCATATACATTCATCCTTAATAAATCATTATTAAACTGATGCCCAGTATTACGCTTCACAAAATCATTAATTATATCAATCATTTTAACCTCGCTTGAATTTCTTCAAAATTTGTAATGTTTCAATGTTAATCTTATTCAAATCGGCATTGTTAAACATGAGTGGAGCAGATAATAAATCGGTATAGGCCTCTTGAAACCATCTATTTTCCTTCTTATTCTGATATCCTTCTTTAAATCCAAGTATGTCGAGCATGATCTTCATTCCGTTACAAACGTTCTCAGAAATTATTATTTTCGCTGAGTTATTTTGAATATGCTGCTCAAGCACATCAGTGATCTTTTCTTTATCTAAAGAAGGTGGGTGCTGTTCAAGACGTTCGATCATGCATGAATTGATGAGATCCATATTTATGACCTGTTGCATTTTTTCATAATGGTAAAATTTATATTCTTTTACGATATGCTTTACAAAGTGTAATGCACGATTGAACATAGCTGCCCAAGATATTCCCCAATACAGATGAGCATAAAAGGCTAGCACATTATTCGATAAATTCAGATTATGATCGTCTATGATATAGCAAAATTTCTTCTGTACGCTGAATTCGACGCTCTCAATTCTATTTCCCTTCATACCCCATGTGTCAATCGTCACCTCATTTTCGATATGAAGATCTTTCTTATCACAAAACACGATTGAATTTTTAATGCCAATTAGTCCAGTGAAGATGAGGTGAGTGGCTTCAGCAAAATAACTTACACATGGGCATTTTCTAGTCAGTAGTTCAGCATTATTTTCAAGGTTTACTCTGCTATTCAGGCTCGCCCCATTTACTGAGGTCGTTGCTGATGCAATTAATCCTGTGTGTTTCAGACTACTGATGGAGGAAAATTTTAGCACATTTACAGCCTGCATGTGCTGGCTAAAGGTTACGGCAAGAGATAGTGATACAGCTGTAAGTTGCTCAATTATGAACCGGACATCTTTATGTCCCAATTCATTTTTTAAATAATGCTCATTGAAATGACTCTTAGATAGACGATAGGATAATTCGTCAACAGTTTTAGAATGAATAATAAAATCAATTAGATTATCTTGATGTTCATAATTTACTGATAATTCTATATTCTTCATAAAGGTTTTCCATCAACTGAGAAATGTGAGGCGTAAGATTGAAGTTTCTCTCTTTAATAGCCATCTGATTTATAGATACAGATAGGTCATGGTAACTTTGGCTCAGTACTAACATCTTATTTTGCATAGAATTATTTTTAAGAACTTTACAGGCAAACGAAGAAAACCAACTGCGCGTGATGTGCATTTTCCAAAGGTTACGATTCCAAAGAGGTATTGCTGAAGATGTTTTATTAATAATCATATCTTCAGTTATATCTCTTTTTATTATATTGTGAATGTCAGGTGTGTTATATTGGAGGTACAATTCACAGCTCTTACTGAACTCTGCCAATATCTCATCAGTGTTTAAATGTTTTTCTGGCTTTTGCATCACGAAGAAAACAGCAACTTTCTCGTCCTCACGAGAAAACAAATGATTCCAGGACATTAGCTTAAATTTTTCATCGCTGGTTTTCATAACTAGCTGTTCATTTTTAATATTTACCTCTTTCGTATAGATCATGTGTGGAATATCAATGGGCAACCCTGTCTTTATTAGTCTCATTCTGAGTAGAAGGCTGCTATACGAATGCTGAATAACCGCCCCCTGTGATAACTTGAGATCCTGAATGAATTCTTTTTTTTCATTGTGCAGATAGCGCTTCTCTATGATGATGAACCCATAGCGTTCGAGATTTATTATTGGGTGCCCATATTCAATAGCAAAATTCTTCCTAGTATCCATATACTTCAGGTATATATTATTATAGGCGCAGTGCTCAACTACTTTTTGATATACGGAGTTCTCAAGTACGCTTATAACGGATTGCATTCTACAGTCTACAGGCAGCACCATTACATCCCCTTAAGGTTTATGTTTTCTTTTTTTATGAGAATGACTTCTTTTAAAACAATCGAGTGATGTTCATAAAAGTATTTTTTTACAGTCTCTTTAATCCTTTCATCAAGTAGGTCTTTTCGGGATGTGATAATAATTTTATTATCTTTACAGGATATATTATTAATCTCGGGGTAAATCTGTTGAATGTAATGCTTAACCGACCTGCTATCGATTCTCTTTCCATTAATTTTTATAATTTCATTCGATCGTCTCAAAAAGGAGATGAAGCCATTATTGTCGACATGAATGATGTCGCTAGTGTTAAGCTGGCGTTTCCCCTTGTGCTCCGTAAACTGACAGGGGCCCTCAGATGCATAACCATTGATCACATGAGCTCCCCGTGTAATGCATTCTCCCGTGCCACTTCTGAGAATACGTTCATCCTTATCTTTGATTAGTACGCTGGTGCCCGGTATCGCTAACCCCACGCAGTTGCTTTCTATCACGCAGATTTCAGGAGGTGTAATGCTCACCCGCTTACATTCCGTAATGCCGTACATCGTAATGATTTGAGTTTCCGGTATTAACTGATGACACTGCCTTAACGTCTCTTGTTCCAAAAATTCACCCGTCAATGTGATGTAGCGAGGCGTTTTTCCAGACGCATCAAGCTTACGCAGGGTGAGATACTGCTTCAACAAACCTGGAATTAGCGCCAGATAGTTACAACCATAACGAGAAAATATATCAAAAGAGCGGTGCGCTTTGAGTCTGAAATCACTGTATATAACAGTACCCCCACTTGCGATAGCCATCAGAAACTGATAGAGACTATAATCAAAGGACAGGGGCGTGGTAACGCCAATTTTTGTTTCATTATCATATTTAAGTGTTGCAGAGATGCTGGTCATTGAGAAAAAAATATTATCCTGAGACACAGTCATTTCTGTAGGCTTATCAGATGTTGTTCCGGAAGAGTGAAACGAGAGGGTAGAACTACTTACTTTACGGTTCATTATTTCTTCAGTAAGCATCTTCTGAAGTTCCAAACCAGATGCCTGATGCTTATAGTCCTCTATTAACTGCCAATAATTTTCTTCTTTTGTCGTTCCTTCCCATCCCCGGTGAACTAAGGCTACGCTGATATTATTATTTAGCAATGCCAGCAACCTTACTACCGTAGAGAATGCAGTGGTTTCTCTTAACAAGACCTTTTCTATTGTACTGGTGTTGTTTCGAATTTCCTTGGTGTAGATGAGTATAGATTCCAGGAGTTCTTGATAGGTGATAACTCTTTCATTTTCTATCAGGAATTTTTTTTCCCGGTGGCGATAGATATTCATCAATAGATAGTCTGGTAGATTCATCCCCCCCCCCATTATGTAAGTTATTCGCCAAGGCGAATTATTCTGTCAGCAGAAAGAATAGTTTCATTACGATGAGCAATAATTACCCTAGTCATCTTTAATGCTTTTATATTTTCACTTATAATGCTTTCATTTCTTATATCAAGATGGCTTGTTGACTCATCCATAATGAGCAAATTAGGTTTTTTATATAAGGCACGGGCAATAAGTAATCTCTGTAATTCGCCCCCAGAAAAAGCATCCGATCCTGAGTGGTACCAAGTATCATATTTCATGGCTAACCTGTCTATTTTTTTATCAATATTTGCCATGATACAACATTCAATAACACGCTTTATGTCAGGATGCTTCTCAAAGCTTGAAATATTTTCGATCAGAGTTCCTGAGAGCAACCGATCATTTTGAAATACGGTAGCTACATTTTTTCTATATGATTTTATATCAATATCTTTTAGTTCAATATTTTCAATGTATATACCGCCTATATAACTGTCATAAAATCCAGCTAAAAGTTTTGCCAGCGTAGATTTTCCTGTGCCAGAATCACCGGTAATAGCAACAGACTCACCGGCCTTTATTTCTAGGTCAAGATCTTCAAAAATCGGATTTTCATGCTGACTATATTTAAAGCTTAACTTACTAATCACAAGATGAAATCCTGTCTCTTTTCTCTTAATTGTAACATTCCCTTTTCTCTCATCACTCATACGCAGTATTTCGTTTATCCTGTCGCTATAAACTGACATTAGTTTAATTTCAGTTGTCTTTAAAATAAAATCCACAGTGCGCGTGAAGAAGAAACTTCTGATAAAAAGATAAGTAAATACACTACCTATCGTCAGTCCGCCACCCCACAGGAATGCAAATATTATGAATACGGTAATGAATTGGTCTGCATTGTTCAGGCTTGTTTTTAAATCAATTAACAACAATGCATACTTATCATAAGTGTGCTTATCACACTCAGCATCAAATGATTTATCAAGCCAGCGTCTGTATCGATTTTTTTCACTCTGCGCCATTTTTATGCTGGCCATTGCAGTAATGGACTCTTGCACAATCGAGTACAGAATAGGAGCTTTGGAATATTCACTGTTTCTTGCATACATCTGATTTTTGTAAAATATCATTCTAACCAATACAAATACTGCAAGAACCGTTACTGTTACTAGTGGGAGGAGATGATTTATAAAAAATAGAGCTGTAAGCGATATAACTGAAAGCAGGGCGTTACTAATAATGTTAGATGATTCTGTACTAAATGTTCTTCTTATATAGTTTATGCTATTTAATCGCGCAGCTATTTCTCCGGAATTCTTTTTTTCATAAAAACTCATAGGAAGATTGAATATCTTACTCTGAAGTTCTTCCTGCATGGTTAAATAAAACTCACTACCCTTAATGAGTAATATTTTGTTTTTTATTACTGAGACTATAATAGTTAATATTATCAATATTGTGGATAGCATCACATATCCAGAGATAACATTTGAAGAGGTCTCTTTAATGACTTTGTCGATGAGCCATCCATAGGAGAATGGAATTGCAATATTGATTATCTCAAGAAGCAATGTAATTCCCAGTATGTACGGTATGGTGGACATAAAGATTGGGAAAATTATTCTTTTTACATGATCTTCATTCTTTTTTTTTCTCTTAACAAGATCAGTTTTAGGCGTCATAATTAGGCAAATACCATTAAACTGTTTTTCGAACTCCTGCTGTGGTATTTTCATTCTGCCACTAACTGGGTCTATAATATAGAAGTTTCCCTTTCGATATGCCTCAAATACAACATAGTGGTTATTATTCCAATGCAATATAATTGGCTGCTTCTGTATAATTAGTTTTTCTGTCGAACATTTAATAGCAGTACTGCTAAATCCTATTTCTGTAGCGATGTTTCTGAGAGTTAGAAGGTTTGTGCCGCGTACACTCGTTGAATACGTGAACTTTAATTCTTCAAGTGTCAGCTCCTTGCCCCAGTAAGCGGATATCATGCAAAGGCATGCATGTCCGCAATCGGCTTGCTCACTCTGTAAAATAATTTTTATTTTTCTTCTCATCGTAATCTGACTATTTCTCGAGTAAAGAGTGAATTAGGTTCTGTTTGGTTTCGATACCAATATAAATTACAGATATGCTGTTACGAGGTGTCAGTTGGAATGAGTTTGTGGAAAATTCTATTGTTACACCACAGTGTGATTTATTCTTCTTATATGCTGGTTGATAATGGAAAGTATACTGACCATTGCTTTCTTTATAGGGATTTTCAACCCTTAATTTAGACTGCACGGCGTCCCGGCACTCTGATTCAGTCATTTCTCGCGGAAGCTGAGTGGTAAGTTGATACATGCTTAGAACTTTACCGCTGACAACCTTGTTTGCTATCAGCGAAGCTTTTAAATCATATTCTTTTCTGCTTATAACTTCAAACTGCGTTAACAATATGGCAAGAATACTCAGACTGGCAGCAACGCACATTCCTGTTATCAGGATAAAAGTTCTACTGATGAATTTATTATTTAGACGCGTGGTCAGTTCTGTCGACATATCTTAAATGAACACCCTATTAGATACAGGGGAGTCACCTCCCCTGCGTGTGTACTATCAGGCTTTCATACCGCCTGCGATGGCCATCATCTCTTCCTGAGTTAGTTCAACAGCTTCGTTAGTTTCAATTAGCTCTAATTCATCATTCAAAATCATAATGTATCTCCGTGAGTTATTTACATTCACATCAAAAGCGTTCATATCAACCCTTTTTTGTTTCATGTAAAATACTTGATTTTTATTTCATGGATAGACCCATGGCTACCGCACAACACTTGCAAAATCAGCGCTGTTTTGGTTTAGCATAAAATTTATACATAAACTAAATTCATTTAACCATGGCAATTATTCCACTTATTGTAAAATAATGTAAAGATTAGAAATTATAAGTTAATATATGTATGTTTAGTTACATTAGATTTTTTGTTGATATGAACAATTTTTTTAAAGTACAGGATTCTACATGACCAAATTAACTGGTCAGTTAGAGGGTATGACGAGTCTACGTGTACTCTAATGGAGGACAACCGAAGGTGAGGACGCCGAGTTTACAAACACAGTTAGGCTATAGCCTCTTTTTACCACTCTTATGGTGAAAACTGGTTATTCACCAGCCGCCGGTAGATATTATGCGCGCGCAACGCATAGGGCTAAGCAGTTATCGCTTCAGCACTAAGTTCCGCTGATCCTCTTGCTTCAGCAGATAATCGATAAACTCCAGCAGCTAAATAGCTGCGCCTAGTACCGCTACACTTTTGCCAGCGCATGTTTACCTCCGGGGAATGGATTGGCCGTTTCCATAAAGTGGCTAACCTTTTTCGACAGTTGCCACATTGACTTCAAAATGACGCCTGTATCGTTCAAGGTTTGGCATCACAATCGACAATGGTTTGGCATGCGTCCGATCACTCCGGGAATTAACGCTTTCTTACACGGTCCCCGTTGCTGATTTTTATGTCTACGAGGCCATCGCTGTCCATAGAGAAAAGCTATGAGTGCTATGTAAACCTGTTTTAAGATCCTTCAGTTTAAATTCGACCAGAAGCTGACCAAATGTTGTATCGCACTGTCGCTGAAAAATAGCGCCCCCCCCGTTGTTGAGGTCCTGGCACACTTCAGAGCCGCCGGCCTGGCATCGCCCCTGCCCGAATCATTTCATAATGCGCTGGAATAGCGCATATTCCCGGCAAAAGTACGGCCGCATTAAGACCTCATCATGCCGGCTCTGCTTCACTGCGATACCGAGATGCGGAAGCCCGGCTTGATACGGCAGCTGCTGTGGATGGATTAAAAGGCTCAGGCCGACGAGTGTGCAATGGGTTACTCCCACTTCTGCCGCTTCTTCGGGAATATAAAAAGACACGCCGTCTCTCCATGCGCCAAGAGCGCCGCGCCGGCGAAAAACCCTTTATCGACTTCTGCGGCTCGACGGTTCACGTTATCAACCCGGATAACTGAGACAGCCTTCAGTATTGCTAAAGATAAATATGAGTTGGCGTATGCATTGGCATGCTTGCGGCAGAGTTCCAGGGCTGAAAACCCGGCTTCGGCCTCGCGGAGAATACTGATGATCTGTTCGTCGGAAATTCGCTTCTTCATGGGGATGTCCTCATGTGACTGATGAAGACGTAACTAACATCGCGGTGTATTAATCAACGGGGAGCAGGTCAATGGCTCAGATCCTCTCCATAAACGCAACGACAATGATGTTTAAGCCAGTATCCCCAGCTGAGTATGTTCTCCTGGTCGAGAACCTGTTCCAGCAGACCACAATCAAAATCAATTTTACTGATAATGGAGTTATTTTTTTCAAGCTCAGCCTGAATAGCGGTAAGTTGTTATGTCGTAGTTTGATTGAGTTTATGCCTGAAAATGATTGTCATATCCAAATCAGACTTACCTGCCTCAGCTCTGCCTTCAGCCACGCTGCCATAGACTTAAAGTCTGTGTATTAGGTCAGGAAAGCAAAGGGGCAACTTCGTCACGACACATTCGAGTACACGCGAGAATGCAGGCTGGATTTCAGTGCATTTTGGCAAAGGAATATCGTTATTATTAAAGACGCCCATCCTTGCTCCTTTTGCTGAGTTTATTTTCAGGAGAGTAAGTACACTGTGTCTGAAACTTTTGATTCCAGACGATTATGACTCACCGTCCGCTTCTCGCTCATAGCGGACTGAAATTAACCCCAATAATTCACGAAGTGCTCGCATTTTGCTGTGAGCAAAATAAGAGCTATCTTCTGATGCAGCGATTATAGCTCGGGATGCAGACCAAACTGGGGCTGACGGACGAAAGCAGCGCCGACTGGCTGCCTAAGTGCGACGATTCGAACGCAGCATGGCAACCTGAACCGGCGAAAGCCGGTTTTTATACCCATCATACACCCGTGATGAAGGATATGCGTCACCCTTCACCCATCCTTCACCCGTTAACCACATGATATAATTAGATAAAACAAAAAGGTGAACAGTGTGAAGGATTATTTATAAAATCTTTTTTTGTAGGATCTCGCTTTCTGGCCGCGCAACTGTTTTATAACATTTGAACGCCTAAAAAAGGAGCAATAAATGGACACCTCTTTTTTAATGCACTGGACACTAAAAATCGTGAACAGTTTGACGCAGCTATTTATGCCTTGCAGGGGGATGTTGCTGCTGCTGGCGCTCGACTATCCATAGATCCCCGCTTGCGTCTTGAGTATTCGATGCGTATCAAAGAGATGGCTGACGATTTACGATCCCGAGTTAATGCTGGATTGCTGACATGGGAGTAAGCTGCGAAAGAAGCTCAGGAAACGCGAAATCTCATCTTGGAAATGATCAGGACTCGCAGTACGCCACTTGGGCGCGCAATGGCGGAAAGAATGAAGTCATCGGGTAAGACGCTTAATGAGTTAGTCGCAAAGAAAGCGACCTCACTTTTTGGGCCTAAAACAAACTTTGCCAGCCTTTCTGAAGTGCAAAAAAATCAGGTGTATGCCAGCATTGTGGAATCTGCAGGTAAATCTAATCCCAGCGTTAACCTGAAGATGTTGCAGCTCTCACGAGCAGGAAAAGGGCTTATCGTCCTCTCTTTAGCCATCTCGGTATATGAAATTTATACCGCTGAAAACAAAGTTGCTGAAACCGGTAAACAAATAGCGATTAACGGTGCAGGAATAGCGGGAGGTGCTTTAGCAGGTGTGGTATGCGGCCCCGGAGCACCCGTTTGTGTTTTGATTGGTGGATTTGTTGGTGGTGCACTTGCCGCCTTTGAAATGGGGCGTTTTGGGGATAGTCATGGAACAAACTCTCTCGGTAAAGCTTGTTGAGAAAAGTAAAGCGACTGATTTTCAGCAGGCCGTTTCTGGAGTAGTGATCGATAACATACCGACGGGTATCACTATAAAAGGGCAGATACTCGAAGCCTCAGTTAAAGTCGACAATGACAGGTATATTCTTTTTACAACGGATGATGTGATCTTTGAGGAGTTTCTTACTGTTACTCTCATCAGCCTGAGTCAGGGGATTATTGAAAGTTTGCAGGTTGGCAATGAGTATTCGTCAGGTTCTTTCGAGGCGCTGTCTGTCAATCACAAAACCATTGAGTTCAATTTCATTGGCGGGTCTGTCTGGACAATTAAATTGAACGACTCTCCAAAGCTCCGTGTCTCTTTCTTTTCGGATCCGCGTGGCGTAAAACGCTCTTCAGGTCTAAAAGCGTATCTGACGATAGATGCAAAGCCATCACCTTCCCCTACGTAAAAAAACATTTAACAAAAGCAATTGGTATACGCTTAGGTATACCAATAAATTTACAATTAGTAATTTGTATTTAAATTCAAAAAGATAGAAAACACATTCAGATTCCGCCAGCCCTGCGGGCTTTTTTGTCCCCTCCTGTGCCTTTGAAACCCGCATTAAAACTTACCGGTTCCAGAGAAGCATGATCATTTATTGCAGGTATCCGATATTGACTGACTTAATGGTCCATTCGTCATGGTAGACCTCAATGCATTACGGGAAAACCATTATTCATTTAAATAACGCTATTATGCTAAGCCAGCTTATTTCACAAAACAGAATCAAATATTTCACATAATCAGACTTATTATTGATCCAAGTCATTTTTCGCAACCTCTTAACAATTATATAAATTAACAAGAACATCTTTTACCTTTCGTAAATATCATCCCAAACGTAAAAAAAGATAATATTAAAAAGAAACTTACAGGCAGGGAATCATTCAGCAATCCAGTCAGTAAAAGAAGAAATTCTTCGTCTTAAATCTTTATATATCAAAGACCTGTCTTTCATAAAAAGCAATTACCCTTTCCAGCTTCCAGACCATTCCGGCCGATCCTGAACCATTAAAATTCTCACGCAATTACCCTGCGCATTTATTTCACCGCCAACTGATAATGATTATTGATTTGATTCCCATTTATATATCGCCTTATGCTGTTTATCAGCCCGTAAATATCTTCAGGACAAACAACCGTTAAAGGATTAACCGTTATGACGTCGTTAACCCCTCTCGCCCGTCGTATCAAAACCAGTCTGTTCATTCCCGTTTTTGGCATAGCTTCACCTGCGTTTGCTGAGCCGGAGATCACCGATCCCGATGAAGAGGTGATGGTGGTGACGGCTTCGGCTGTCGAACAGCGTCTGAAAGATGCTCCGGCATCAATTTCCGTGATTACCGCACAGCAACTGGCACAGGACGTTGGTAAATCGGCCACGGATCTTGCGGATGTGCTGGAACGTGTCGCGGGCGTATCCAAAGCCATCGGAACAGATGTGGGCTCCGGTATTCAACTGCGCGGTATGCCAGCGGCGTATACGCTGTTGCTGGTTGATGGCAAACGCATGAGCTCCAGCAACGGCATCAAAAGCACGCAACAAAACTATTTCGACGATATCAACTGGATCCCCGTTGATGCCATTGAACGCATCGAAGTGGTGCGGGGACCGATGTCCGCGCTCTATGGCTCGGATGCGATGGGCGGCGTGGTGAATATCATCACGAAGAAAAACAGTGATGTCTGGCACGGTACCTTAACCGCAGGCACGCGCCAGCCGCAGGACGATAAGCGGGGAAGTACCCAGACCTGGACAGGTAGCGTTGGCGGCCCACTGGGGAAAGGGTTTGACCTGCGTCTGAATGGTTCATGGAATAAGCGCCAGGCGGATAAAAGCGACACCGGCGCACTGCGCTGGGGAAGCGGTCAGGAGGGACGCAAGAATGAAAATTACGGTGCCGAACTGGGCTGGGATATTACCCGCCAGCATCGGCTGACGATCTCTACGCAGCAGGGAACCGAAGAAGGTCTTCCCGGCGTCGCCAGTAACGGCAGTGAAATTAATCTGCGCGGGGCCAGTAAGCTTGAGCGTGAAAACTATGCGCTGGATTACCGCGGCATTTTTGCATTTGGCACGGCGAAGCTAAGCGCTTATCAGAATAAATTTAAAAACTGGGTGTCGGACGTACCGGTTATCGCCAACGGCGCGGTGACGGGCAGCGAGGACAGCACGTTGTGGAATAAAGAATCCATTATTGAAGGCGATCTCAACCTGCCCTTCGAACTCGGTTTGCCCCAAAACCTGACCGTGGGCGCGCAATGGAAAAAAGAAGAGCTGCATAACCCACGCTCGCTGGGCGTGACAGCCGACGCGGCCGATACCTTTGGTAAACATACTGGCGAAGCGAAAAGCACCGGCATCTTCATCGAAAACCACATTGACCTGCGGGACGATCTGGCCCTGACGCTGGGCCTGCGCCGGGATAATACCGATTACGGCAACCGGACCACGCCACGCGCCTATCTTGTCTGGCAAGCCACGGATGCTCTGACGTTGAAAGGCGGCTATTCCGAAGGCTTTAAGGCGCCCAGCGTTCGTCAGGCCAGCAAAGGCTTTATCGAAACCTCCCGCGGTGCCGGCTGTAACGGCTATGCCGATTACCAGGGCGGGAGCTGCTATACCCTGGGGAATGACGCGCTGAAGCCTGAATTGTCGCAGAACTGGGAAGTGGGCGCCCTGTACGATTATGCGGGATGGGGCGTGGGCTTAACCTTCTTTGACAGCCGCTTTCAGGACAAAATTGCTTCCGCGCCGGTGGGCTATATTCCGGGCGATGCGTCCGGTAGCTACTGGCTGAAGCGCGTCAATCTGGATACCGCCCGCACGCAGGGCGTGGAAGGCAGCCTGACGGTGCCTCTGATTACGGAAGAGAAAGGCCCCTGGCTGAAAAGCCTGACCCTGAATAACACTTTCACGCGCATGATTAAAGCGGAAGACACACTGGGCGTCATGTTGGTGACCACACCAAAACTCGCCACCTGGTCCTCGCTGGACTGGCAGGTCAATGAGGCGATCAGTCTGTCGATGACCGCCAAATACTACGGAAAAATGCTGGGGCTGAATAACCGCGCGGATCAGGCCGCACGCGGCAATACCGCAACTGCACGTATCCGCCAGGCCTATATGATTTATGGCCTGTCCGGGCAGTACCGGGCGACCAGGCATCTGAAATTCAACATGGGCGTCGATAACCTTTTCGATAAAAATCCGGTGTCCGCGCAACCCTCTGCCAGTACCACCAGCGGCAATAACTATTACGTTCCCGGACGAACACTGTACGCCTCCGTGACGGCTTCGTTCTGATAACACTGAGGGTCCGCTCGCCCTGCTGAACATACCACGTACCCAGGGCGGAAAGCGGATGGTCAGCCCGACAACCGGGCACACTTTTACGGACAATGACAACGTACAAGGAGAAGGTATGCGTTTTTCCCGTCTGGCAGGTTTACTGGCGCTCGCCTGCTTACTGAGCGCGCCGTTAGCGTCGGCCAGCGACGCCCCCACCGTCCAGCTGTCGCATTTTCAGGGCACAACGGCCATTCCTCTGCATCCCCAACGTGTGGTGATCTTAAACCCGGTAACGCTGGACAGTGCCGATGCGTTAGGAATTCATCCGCTGGGCGTGCCCCGGACCGCGATAAGCTATCCGGCCCATCTGGCGCGCTACAACAGTGATGAGTACCTCAATGCGGGCACGTTATTTGAGCCTGACTATGAGGCCCTGAGCCGCGCCAGGCCGGATCTGATTCTGGCCGGCGGCAGAGCCCTGGCGGCCTATAACAAACTCAGCGACATTGCGCCGACCGTATCGCTGGATATCGATCCCAATGATGTTTTAAACAGCCTGCGTCAGCGAACCACGCAACTGGGCGAAATCATGGGTAAACAGGCGCAGGCGAGCACCG
Organism: Pantoea sp. BR_17; assembly: GCF_041955125.1. Lineage (NCBI taxonomy): Bacteria > Pseudomonadati > Pseudomonadota > Gammaproteobacteria > Enterobacterales > Erwiniaceae > Pantoea > Pantoea sp. BR_17. The sequence goes on from NZ_JAVAXT010000005.1 coordinate 207,472, forward strand.
TTCTGGCCAGATTTGATGCGCAGGTTGCTGACCTTCGCCGCCAGGCGGCTCAGGCAGGCACGGCCATGATGCTGATGGTCAACGGCGGCAAACTCAGTGCTTACACACCGCATTCCCGCTTTGGTTTTATTTTTGATGTCCTGCAGTTCAGACCGGCCATCGCCCTGCCGACCGCCAGTAAACACGGAAACGCCATTTCGCCCGAACTCATCATGCAGGCCAATCCGGACTGGCTGTTCGTTCTGGATCGCGACAGCGCCATCGGCAGCAAGGCGGGCGTTTCTGCCCGGCAGGTACTGGATAATCCGCTGGTGCGCCGCACCACGGCATGGAAAAAACAGCAGATAATCTGGCTGGATTCGGCCTCGTTGTACCTCGCTGGCGGGATCCAGAGTTACAGCCTGATGATGGAGCAGATCAGGCAGGCACTCAGCACAGCCGGCGTCCGCCCAGAATGAAGTCCGTGGCCTTTAGCTTTAGCCTGATCCTGCTGGGGGCGCTGATGATGCTCAGTGTGATGACGGGCGTCACGCAGCTGTCACTGATGGACGTGTGGCGCGATGCCGACATGCGGGAGATTATGTGGTTGAGTCGCGTGCCGCGCACGGTCGCGCTGGTGCTGGCTGGCAGCGCCATGAGCGTTGCAGGGCAAATCATGCAAATGCTGACGCAAAACCGTTTTGTCGAGCCCTCTGTCGTGGGCACGACACAGTCCGCCGGTCTGGGCTTACTGCTGGTCATGCTGTTTTATCCCGCCGCGCCCGTCATAGTCAAAATGGGCATTGCCGCCCTGTTCGCCCTGGCCGGTACCCTGCTGTTTATGCTGTTAATCGCCCCTGTTCGTCAGAAAAGCGCCCTTATTGTGCCGCTGACCGGCATCATGTTGGGGGCCGTTTTCAGTTCGGTCACCACCTTTCTGGCGATGCAGTTTGACCTGCTGCAGGCGCTGGGCAGTTGGGAATCGGGGGATTTTTCCAGCGTGATGCAGGGGCGCTATGAACTGCTGTGGCTAGTAGGGATGATCGCCCTGCTCGCTGGCCTGCTTGCCGACCGCTTCACGGTCGCCGGTTTAGGGCATGACTTTTCCGTAAACGTCGGGCTGAACTACCGTCGTGTTCAGCTCACGGGCATAGCGATGATTGCGCTCATCAGCGGCGTGGTTATCGTGGTCGTCGGGGTCCTGCCGTTCCTGGGGTTAATCGTGCCGAATATTGTCAGCCTGCTGTCTGGCGATAACCTGCGACGCACCGTGCACTGGGTCGCGCTGACGGGGGCTATGCTGGTAGTAAGCTGCGATATCCTGGGGCGGCTTATCGTGCAGCCGTTCGAGATCCCGGTCAGTACGTTGCTCGGCGTACTGGGCGCGGCGGTGTTTCTGCTGCTGATTATGAAGGGGAAACGCCATGGCCGTTGAGTGTTCGCTGCCGTCTCGCGTGCTGAACAGGATGCGCTCCCCTGCCGGACGGCTGTGTTTGCTGACCGTCATCGCGATTGCGCTCTGCACGCTGTTTCTGACCCTTAACCTGCAGGGCAATATCGGCTATCTCCTGAAACACCGCGGGCAGATTTTACTGACTATGGTGCTGGTTGCGTTTGCCTCGGGCATCAGCACGCTGCTTTTCCAGACCATCACGCAAAACCGCATTCTTACGCCGTCGATCATGGGGCTGGAGTCGCTGTTTATTTTACTTCAGACGCTGATGGTCTTTTTTATTCACCTGTCGCCGTTGAGCCAGACCTACCCTGTGGTGCAGTTTCTGGGCGAAACGGCGCTTCTGATGCTGTTTGCCACGCTGCTTTACCGCTGGTTATTTATCCGCAGCGGGCTGGAACTCCAGCGCGTCTTACTGGCAGGCCTGGTGTTCGGCACGCTGTTCCGCAGTCTGTCCGGACTGATGCAGCGCCTGCTATCACCGGGAGAATTTGCCGTTTTACAGAGCCGGATGTTTGCCACCTTTACCCGCGCCGACAGCGACGTCCTGCTGTTGTCAGGCAGCGTCATTGCTGTTGTGACGGTAATCATCTGGCGCATGCGCCATCGCCTTGACGTGCTGGCGCTGGGCAGCGATACCGCTACCGCACTCGGCGTGCCCGTTCAGCGCTACGTTACCGGTCTGTTGCTGCTCATCTCCCTGCTGGTAGCGATCTCAACCGCGCTGGTGGGGCCAATGACGTTTCTGGGCTTGTTGATCGTGAATCTGGCCTGGCCCGCCATGGGCTCATGGCGTCATCGCGAGATGCTGCCTGCCGTGGTACTCATCGGCATGATTACGCTGACCGGCGGACAGCTCATTCTGGAGCGACTGCTGGACAGGGCAGGCACGCTGTCCGTCATCATTGAATGTGTTGGCGGTGGACTCTTTCTTTATCTGGTGCTTGAAAAGGTGGCAACGTGATTGAAGTGGTGAATGTGAATAAGCGCTACGGCACGCTTTCTGTTCTCAACAATATCAATGAAACCCTGCCCGCGTCGGGCATCACTGCCATCATTGGTCCTAACGGTGCCGGAAAATCCTCTCTGCTGTCGGTGATGAGCCGACTGCTGACGCCGGACAGCGGTGAAATCAGAATCGATTCGCTGATGGTGAACGAGGCGCACACTGAACAGCTGGCGAAAGTGCTGTCGGTGCTGCGGCAGGAGAATCATTTTACCCATCGGCTGACGGTGTACGATCTGGTCAGTTTTGGCCGCTATCCCTGGTCAAAAGGACGGATAACGGAAGCGGACAGGCACCATATTGAGCAGGCGCTGTATTTTCTGGATTTGTTGCCGCTGGCACAGCGTTATCTGGATGAGTTGTCCGGCGGGCAGCGGCAGCGGGCCTTTGTGGCGATGGTGCTGTGCCAGGATACGCAGTACGTTCTGTTAGATGAACCGCTAAATAATCTGGATATGAAACACAGCGTGACCATGATGCAGCAATTGCGACGAGCGGCGGATGAACTGCGCAAATCCATCATTCTGGTCATTCATGATATCAATTTCGCCTCCGCCTATTCCGACTACATCATTGCCATGAAAAACGGCGCCGTTTTTATGCGCGGTACGCCAGCCGACATCATGCAGCCGGACGTGCTGACGCGGCTGTTTGAGATTCCGGTGGCGATTGAAACGGTGGCGGAACAGCGGATAGCGATCTATTACCGCTAACCTGACTCACGCTTTCGTGGCGCGGAAGCGGAGCCGTGGAAGTCGCCGCGCGGTCCGCTTTATCACTGGCCGATTGCAGGCAAGCGGAGAAACGCGGATGCGCCCGGCTCAGCAGTAGAATATATGTCGGAGTTCTGCCTGCCCACGGGGCGGAGGACGGCAGCACATGCCTGCCCTGCTCAGCCGCCGAACGGTTCTTGACCCAACCGCGCGGCACTGCCCGCTATTTACCCCAGTAAACCCCATCGCAAAACGGCTTTCTGGCCCCTAACTGAGCCGACAATCTGGCGGCACTTTCCCGCATCAGGTCACCCAGCCCTGCCGCTTTGCGGTCCAGGGTTAAGCGTGATGACGGACCGGTCAGCGCCAGGGCGGCCGTTAATTTATCCCCTTCGCCAAACACCGGGATGGCAAAGGCGGCAGTGTGCGGATCGCGCGCCCCCGACGTATAGAGCGGTAAGTCCGGTGTCTCAGCAAACAGGGGTTCGCCCATTCCCCAGTAACGCAGCACCTGGCTAATCGCCGAGTTATCCAGAGGATAAAGCGAGCCCGGCAGTCGCGTATGGCGCAGGCCATCCGACGATTCCGCACGGAAGACGCAAAGACGCTGACCGTTATCAATCACATACCAGCTGGCGCTTTCATGGGTGGCCGAAGCCAGCGCCTGTAGCTCGGGCTGGACCACGCTGGCCAGATGAAACGACTGTTCGTAGAGCTTGCCCAGATACAGCAGTCTTGGTCCCAGGATATAAATCCCGTTATCCCGTCTGACTACATAACTCATGCGTTCCAGCGAATTCATCAGGCGATAAACGGTGGTTTTGTGGTAGCCCGAGAGCTGCGACAGCGCCGTCAGGGACAGGCTTTCTTCGCCTGGCTTAAAACAATCCAGCAATGCCAGCGCCTTCTCTACCGCATTAACTCCTTCGTTTCCCATTTCGCTTCTCCTGATTTTTGCTGGCACTGAGTGTACCTGAAACTGTGAGTCACATCTTATTTACATCACAAACAAGCTCGCAACACTGGCGCGAGCGTCAGTGTCACCGATATAGTAATTTCATTATGTACAACACAGTTTTACTCTGTAAAACATCAAACCTGTGAGGTGACCCATGTCCGCGAACGAAAAACCGATGATCAACCGCGACGTTACGCGAGTCAGTCATGATTATGTCAGACGTGCCGCTGAATTTCAGGCCGCGATTATTGCGGATGTCGCGGGCAGACGAGGCACGCTCCATGGCCGCGTTAAGCCACTGGGTGCGCATATGAAAGTGGCCGGACCGGCGGTAACGGTGGAAGTGCGTTCAGGTGATAACCTGGCGATCCATGCTGCGCTGGCGGTGGCCAAACCCGGCGATGTCATCGTGGTAGACGGTAAAGGCGATATCAGTTGTGCGCTGCTAGGCGAAATCATGGCGACCCAGGCAGAAGCGTCCGGCATTGCCGGCATTATCATCGATGGCGCGGTCAGGGATGCGGATGCGCTGAGCAACCACACCTATCCGATTTTCGCCGCTGGCCTGAATCCATGTGGCCCGACCAAGCTGATTCCCGGTCGTGTGAATTACCCGGTTTCTGTGGCCGGTGCGACGATCAACGCGGGCGATCTGGTGGTCGGTGATATCGATGGTGTGGTGGTCGTCCCACGTGACGAGGTCGAATTGGTGCTGGAACTCGCGGCGAAAAAGCTGGATATGGAAACCCGCCGTATTGCGGCAATCAAAGCCGGGGACAAAAGACCGACCTGGCTGAACGGTGCCCTGCGTGCAGCAGGCATGTTAGCGGAAGGGGAGGAACTCTGATGCGCAAACAGGATACTGTCATTATTACCGGCGCTGACATCGCCCCCGCCGCGCTTGCGATGCTGAACGATTATGAAGTGGTGTTTGCGGGCACCAGGCCAACCGAAGACGATCTGGTCGCGCTGTGCCAGCAGTATAATCCCGTCGGAATCGTGGTGCGCTATGGAAAAATTAACGCCCGCATCATGGACGCCGCGCCTGCGCTGCGCGTGATCTCCAAACATGGCAGCGGCATTGACGTTATTGATCAAGCCGCGGCGGCCGAACGAAACATCAGCGTTCAGTCTGCGCCGGGTGCCAACGCGGCGGCGGTGGCTGAACATACCTGGGCAATGATTCTGGCCTGCACCAAATCCCTGATTCCGCTGAATCGCCGGATGCGTGAAGGGCACTGGGACAAATCCAGCCACAAGTCCCTTGAACTGGAAGGCCGGACGCTCGGGCTCGTGGGCCTCGGCGCGATTGGCGGCCGGGTGGCCGATATTGGCCGCGTGTTTGGTATGCAGGTTATTGCTTACGATCCCTGGGCGAAAACGCTGCCCGCGGGCTGTGAGCAGGTGGACGACTTAGCCACGCTGTATGCGCGCGCGGATATAGTGTCGCTGCACTGTCCGCTGACCGCGCAAAACAGCCAGATGATTAATGACCAGGCGCTGGCACAGTTCAAACCCGGCGCCGTGCTGGTGAATACCGCACGCGGTGGACTGATTGATGACGATGCTCTGGAACGCGCGCTCAGGAGCGGCAGGCTCAGTTGGGCGGCGCTGGACAGCTTTACTGTGGAGCCGCTGACCGCGCCCAACCTCTGGCAGACGGTAGAAAACGTCATTATTACCCCGCACATCGGCGGCGTGAGCGATAACTCTTACGTGAAAATGGGGACGGCTTCCGTGACCAATCTGCTGAAGATCTTAGCGCAGAAGGAAGCGACGGTATGATGTGCCTGACTACACCGGAGATCAGGCAGACCACGGTATTTACCCGGCTGCCCGATCGTTTCCGCCAACCTGACAGCCACAATGCCTGGGCGGCCGCTAATCGCGGCGGCCAACTGACCGATTCGTTTCTGGAAGGGCCGGTCTGGCATCCCTCGGGTTGCCTGTACCTGACCGATATTCCGTATGGCCGCATATTCCGTGTCGATATGGCGGGCAACTGGGAGCTCGTCGTGCAGTACGACGGCGAACCCAACGGCATGAAACTGACCGATCCCGATACGCTTCTGATCACGGATTACCGTCACGGCCTGATGAAGCTGTGCCTCAAGGAGAACACGATCGCGCCGTGGCTCTCGCGCCGTAACAGCGAAAGTTTTCGCGGCGTGAACGATCTTACCCCTGACAGCCGGGGCAATCTTTATTTCACCGATCAGGGGCAAACGGGGCTGCACGATCCGTCCGGACGCGTTTACCGGCTCAGCCAGGACGGGCAACTGTCCGTTCTGCTGGATAACTGCCCGAGCCCAAACGGCCTGGTGCTGTCACCCGACGAGAAGGTGCTGTATGTCGCCATGACGCGCGGCAATGCGATCTGGCGCGTACCGCTTCAGCGTGACGGATCGGTCAGCAAAGTCGGCCAGTTCTTTACCTCGCACGGGCCAAGCGGTCCTGATGGTATCGCCGTCAACGCGCAGGGCGAACTGCTGATTGCTAACCCGGGGCTGGGCCGCGTCTGGCTGTTAAACGATCTGGCAGAGCCGATTGAGATTCTGACCAGCCCGGTCGGACGATCCACCACCAACCTCTGTTTTGGCGGCGATCAGCGCCGGCAGTTATTTATCACCGAATCTGTCAGCGGCAGCATTCTTACCTGCTCAATGCAAACGCCAGGCCACCCGCTGCCCTTTCTTTCCACTGCTTTTCTCTGAGAATAACTCTGCGTTGACGCAACGCAGCGGAGACAACCATGAATCTGCACTCAACGCCTTCCCGCTCAATGACGGAGCAGGATGACGTGCCCGTGTCCCATGACGGCATGACTCAAACGGATTTTGAACAAAGTGAAGTCGCGGCAGGCAAAGCCTTTCGCCGTATCCTGCCTTTTATTTTTATCTGCTACGTGGTCAGTTATCTGGATCGCACGAATGTCAGCTTTGCCGCGCTGGGCATGAACGCGGATTTAGGGATTACAGCAGAGCAGTTTGGCTTTGGCGCGGGCATGTTCTTTATCGGGTATTTCCTTTTCGAAGTGCCCAGTAATCTGATCATGCAAAAAGTAGGTGCCCGCATCTGGATCGCCCGCATTATGATTTCGTGGGGGTTGATCTCCATGGCCACCGCCTTCGTCACCGGTCCCGTCAGCTTTGCCTTTGCCCGTTTCTGCCTGGGCGTGGCGGAAGCGGGCTTCACCCCGGGCATTTACCTGTTTTTTACCTACTGGTTCCCCGGCAGCTGGCGCGCCAAAATCACGGCCGCCTTTCTGGTCGGCATTCCCGTGGCGAATATTATCGGTGCGCCGTTATCCGGCATGTTGATGCAAATTACCGGACACGACACTATCCGCAACTGGCAGTGGCTGTTGCTGCTGGAAGGCTTTCCGGCGGTAATACTTGGTGTCATGTGCCTGTTCTTTTTACATGACCGTCCGGCCAAAGCGGGCTGGCTAAGCGAGGCGGAAAAAGCATTGCTGAGCAGGCGGCTGGCGAATGAACAGAAAAAGATCGAACAGGCACACGGTTCCAGCCTGCGGGATGCAATGCGTAATCCCCTGCTCTACCTTCTGGCTTTTATTAACTTTTGCGGCATTGTCGGCTCAATTGGCGTAGGTTTGTGGATGCCGCAGATTATCAAACAGCTTGGCGTCAGCCACACCGCGACGGGTTTTCTGACCGCGTTGCCCTATATCTGTGGCGCCTTCAGCATGCTGTTTTGGGCACAGCGCGCGAATGCTTCCCGCCACCGTATTCGCTGGATCAGCGCGGCGCTGGTGATCGCCGCCGTGGCGTTAGGCTGCAGCGCCCTCATTGATGAACCCGTCCTCAAAATGCTTGCGCTGTGTTTCACTGTGAGCGGCATCCTGGCATTTCAGGCATCATTCTGGGCGCTGCCTTCCGGTTTTTTGACAGGGAGCGCGGCGGCGGGCGGACTGGCGATGATTGTCTCGATTGGTAATCTGGGCGGCTTCGTGGGCCCTTCGCTTATTGGCTATGTGCGCCAGACCAGCGGTGGCTTTATGTGGGCACTGCTGGCGGTGTCGGCGGTGCTGCTGCTGGGAGCCTTCTGCGTAGCGTCCGTCAAGGATCCTTACCGTCACACCTGACCGGACAAAACGACCACGCCGCCGACATTCAGGGTGGCGTGATGTCCCCTCGGATTATGGCCTCAGTTAACTAACCCCGACGCACGATCTGAATGGACACAAAGCCACGCCAATATCAGAGGCGGCGTGGTTTTATCCCCCACGGCTTCATTTCTCCATTATCCTCCTTCCTGCCGCCGTTCCTGCGCATGCAGACTGTTTTTCCACGCCGTTGTCTTTCCCACCGCAACAACGTTCGCGTTCGTCTGCTGATCGCGGCCCGGTATTTCCGATAACCGATACCGGTTTCCGGGAAGTATCCCATCACGATGGCAGGCGAGCACATGGAGCAGAGCGGGCTGAAACGGTATACAGGCGTTCTTGCAACATCAGAGCGCTCGGCCTGCCCGATAAGGATGGCGGAACCGAACACGGCACCGGTCCTTCCCGGCATTCCTGCGGTTCGCCTCACCTTCACTTTTCTCCGGTATAAAAAAAGCGCCCGGAGGCGCTTCAGTGATGTCAGCGATGCGACTTATTTGCTGACGGTCGACAGGCTGTGATCCGCTTCGATTCTGGTCGCGCTTTTGCGGCCCATGATCAGCACTGCGATACCGCCCGCCCCGCAGAGCACGGCCAGCGGAACCATGGCCAGCGCATGACTGCCCGTCTGCTCGTTGATGATCCCGTACACGTTAACCATCAGCCCGCCGCCAATCAGGTTCGCCATGGCACCGATAGCCGCCAGGCCCGCCGCTGCCGTGCTGGACGACAGCCAGCCGGAAGCCAGTGCCCAGAACGGCCCTTTCATGGAGTACGCGCCAATCAGCACCAGCGACAAAATGACCACGCTGCCCGCCAGCGACTGCGTCAGGAAAGCCGACAGTAGCCCACCCGCAATAAGGAACAGCGTCAGCGCCGTGTGCCAGCGACGTTCGCCCGTACGGTCGGAACTGCGGCCCCAGACGATCATCAACACGGACGCCAGGCCGTAAGGAATGGCGTTCACCAGACCGGTCGTGAAGTTGTCGAGTCCGAACGACTTGAGTAATTGTGGCGACCAGACGCTGAGCGTGGAACCTGCCGCCGAGGCACCGGCATAAATTAAGGCCATCACCCAGATGTGCTTGTGTCGCAGTAACTGCCACAGCGAGATATGACCGATCACCTTACGTTTCGCATTCTCGTCCGCCAACGTTGTGCTAAGCCAGTTGCGCTGTGCTTCCGTCAGCCAGGTCGCGTTTTCCGGGCGGTTGCTTAACAGGAAAAAGGCGGCTATTCCTAAAAGGATGGCCGGGAAGCCTTCTAAAATAAACAGCCAGTGCCAGCCACGTAAGCCAAACCAGCCATCCAGTGACAGGATGGCCCCGGAGATCGGTGAGCCGATAAAGTTTGCTGCCGGGATAGCCACCATAAAGGTCGCAATGACGCGGGCGCGGTATTTACCGGGGATCCAGTAGGTCAGGTAGAGGATCACGCCAGGGAAAAAGCCCGCCTCCGCCGCGCCCAGTAAAAAGCGCAGGAAATAAAGCATCCCGGCACTGGAGACAAAGGCCGTGCAGACCGACACGATGCCCCACGTCACCATAATGCGCGATATCCAGATCTTCGCCCCGATCTTTTGCATCGCCAGATTGCTGGGCACTTCAAACAGAAAATACCCCACAAAAAACAGGCTGCTCGCCAGGCCGAACACCGCTTTGGTCAGCCCGAGATCTTCATTCATCTGCAGGGCCGCCATTCCGATATTGCCCCGGTCAATGATAGCGATCAGATAACAGACAATCAGAAACGGCAGAATGCGCCATATAACACGCTTTACCGTCTGCTGCTCTATATCGGAGGTTATGGCCACATTGGGTCTCTTTTCAGACATGGTGTTCCTCACAGAAGGTTCATGGTTTTACATCTGGGTAAACTTCATGTTTTACTCTGTAAAACTATGGTGTACAAAGTACACTCATTATCTGGCGAAACTTTTTCCTGTGCTGGCAAATGTTATGAGGTTGTGTGACTTGTCACAAAAAGGGATCAGTTTGCCGTGGGATATGTGACGCAGCCGGAGCTTTTCCCGCTTCCCCCGCGTCCCCGGGACATGGCGCATTGAGCAGAATCGCAGAAATCCTGTAGGTACAAACGCCAGGAAAAGCGGAGCCGTGCGATAAAAGCAGCACGGTGCCCTGCGGTGCTGACAATACTGAAAAGCAGTATGCCGTTTACCGGACTGCATATGTGATGCGGCTTCGTTGTTCCCCTCTTCGACAAAATTAGCGTCGCCGCAGGTTATTTTGAAAAAGTCATTTAAAAGCCATAATACTGAAATATATTTTTAGCGGTAACAAACGCGTGCAAAATGATAATAGATATTGCAGATATAATGTCGCACTGATAATTAAAGGGCAAAAAGGATGGAGTTAATATGAAATATATTTTCTGTGCGGCTGCCGTTTTTGTCCTGACCAGTTTTACCTCACAGGCGGCGATGAACAAAGTCGTTGACGAGAAGCGCCCACCCAACACCGTTAAAACGGTAAAAATTGCTTTCACTGGCGCGATAACGCAGAACAAAATTATGGCCCTGTCCGCCGCCATTGACGAGATTGCGCAAAACTACAAAGCCGCTACGGAGATACAGCTTTATCTCACCAGCCCCGGCGGTGATGTTGATGCCGGGAAAATGGGCTATCAGATAGTGAAGGACTCACCCATTCCGGTGACCACCGTGAATATGTCCTCCGTCGAATCCTCAGCAACCTTAATTTATTGTGGCGCAAAGAAACGGCTAACCATGGACGATTCGATTTTTTTATTACATGCGCCCACGATTCATGATGCTCAGGACAGAAATTTTTCAGAAAATATGCTGGTTGAAAAAAATGAATTTAGCAGCCGATTCCGCAATATTATTAAAAATATTTATCACACCTGTACCAACCTGACGGATGATCAAATCGACAAAATTACCTACAGCGAAGACAACCATATGCTGCTGGATAATCAACACGCACTGGCTGTCGGCATTGCGACAGGCGGGCTCAGCCATTTTATGCCCGCTGACGCGGCCTATTATATTCACGACAATAATTAATCCTGCGCAGGCCGCGATGCCTGATGAAGGTTCTGGTTTCAGCCCTCATCAGGCACCGTTTCTACGGACACACCAGCCTTACTGCGCGTGACTCACCATTCCACACAGATCTTGCCGAAATGCGAACCGCTCTGCTGCCAGGCAAAGGCCTCGGCGAGGTCCTGATAACGGAAGAGGCGATCAACGACGGGCTTCTGATTCATCCCTTCCAGCGCGTTCACGTAATCGATCTGATCCTGTCGGCTGGCAACGATCACCCCTTTGATGGTGACCTGCTTCGCCAGGACAGACAAAATGGACAGCCGGGCTTCATCGCCGGAAATGATGCCGATTTGGGTAATGTGGCCGCCCACTTTGATCGCTTTCAGCGACTCACCCAGCGTGGCAGGTCCGCCCACTTCCACCACCTGATCCACGCCCACGCCGCCGGTCAGTTCCAGCACCTTCTTCCCCCACTCTGGCGTCGTGCGATAGTTAATGGTTTCGTCTGCGCCCAGCTGTCGGGCGCGCGCCAGTTTCTCATCCGAAGAGGAGGTGGCAATCACTTTCGCGCCCATGGCCTTAGCGATTTGTAAGGCAGCGATAGATACACCGCCGGTGCCCTGCACCAGCACAGTATCATTAGCCTGAAGATTGCCTTCGGTCACCAGTGCTCGCCAGGCGGTCAGGCCAGCTGTCGTAATGGTGGCTGACTCAGCGTGCGTCCAGCCTTTTGGCGCATGGGTAAAGGCGCTCTGCGCCCGCACAACGTATTCACTGGCCATGCCATCAATGCCGTCGCCCGGCGTGTGGGCAAAGCCGCCGACGTCCGCGGTGGGTCTGCCGGACAGCCAGACGGGGAAGAATGTCGACACGACGTGATCACCTGCGCGAAAATCGGTCACGCCCTCGCCCACGGCTTCCACCACGCCCGCGCCGTCGGACAGCAGTATGCGGCCATCTTCGGTGGGAAATTGCCCGGTCGCGACGACCAGGTCATGGAAATTCAGTGAGCTGGCCTTGATGGCGACCCGGATTTCGCCTTTTCCCGGCTGTCCCGGATCGGCTCGGTCTGACAGGTGGATGTTCTGCAGTCCGCCAGGGGCTTTCAGGGTCATTGCTTTCATTACGTTCTCCGTTGCCTGATGTGTTTTCTTAAGACATGTTGCTTAACATAGTCCACAGGGAGATTTTGTAAAATGTCGTCATCAGGAAGCGGATCGCGGCAAACAGAATACGCTCAGGCCTGCGCGATGGTACGGTGACCGGGCTAAAGGCGTGACCATCATCACCGTGGTTAACGTCGCAGCTCTGTCAACGCGCGCCTCCGTTTCCCGCTAAACGGCCGTAAAGGGCATGCTCGCGCCTTGCAAAACGGGTACTGCGAAGCAGAGCACCCCGCGCGTCGTTCATTGTACGGGTGAGCATGTTAAAGGGCGCCTGTTGGCGCCCTGCCTCGCGTTAAACCGTGCTGTCTACCACCGCATACATCTGCTCAAAGAGTTGTGCATAGTGGCTGACGTCATCCTCAATGGCCTCCTCAACCCCTAACGTGTTGTAGAGGAAATGGACGTCCACATCGCGGATCGCCAGATAAGCCGAAACGCCCAAAAGATGATCGGTGATGTTTTTCTCCCAGCCATATTTAATAAATGACCGATGGGAGCCGCCCGCCAGCGCCAGCCAGCGCACCGTTTTTGCCGTTAACCGGTTTTGCTCACCATAGGCCAGGCCATAATTCCATACGCGCTCAAGATAGCCTTTCAACATGGCCGGAAAGCTGTACCACCACACCGGGAAGACAAAGAAGATAATGTCCTGATTGTCCAGTTCAGCAAACAGGCGGTGGACCTCTGGCGAATAGCGCTTATCCGGGTTGCCCCACTCCGGTTCATCCTCGACACGTAACACCGGATCAAAATCGCTGCGATACAAATCCAGTTCAGTAACATGGGCGCCGCGCGCCTCTGCGCGCTGGCGCAGGCTGTGGACCATCTGCGCGGTTAACGAATTCCTGCGCGGATGCGACCAGACGATATAGACATGTTGTTTCATCGTTCACCTCATTTTTGTGCTGACGAAAGCACCTTACGCTCGCGACATTGCTGTGGGAATCGTATGATTTGAGACGGGTTAATGAGGGATTTTCATCAATGAAACTGAACGTCTATGACTTCGCGACTTTTATTGCCGTTGCCCGGCACAACAGTTTTCGCGCCGCGGGAGATGAACTCGGACTGTCGCCATCGGCAGTCAGCCACGCGATTAAGCAACTGGAGCAGCGGCTGAAAATTCGCCTGTTTAACCGTACCACGCGCAGCGTGTCACTCACCGAAGCCGGCGCTCGTATGTTTGAACGTTTACGCCCCGCTTTCGATGAAATCAACATGGTGCTGGATGAAGCCAACTGCTATCGCCAGACGCCGATGGGCGTGCTGAAAATCAATGCCTCGCGCCTTGCCTCACGTCTGGTGCTGATTCCGCTGGTCACCGGGTTTAGCCAGCGCTATCCGGATATTCGTGTGGAAATCACGACAGAAGACAGGCTGGTCGATATTGTGAAAGAGGGTTTTGATGCGGGCATTCGCCTGAGCAGTACGCTGGAAAAAGACATGATTGCCCTGCCGGTAGGGCCAAAAGTCAAACTGGTGGTCGCGGCCAGTCCCGATTATTTTGCCCGTCATCCTCGTCCCACGCATCCACGCGAAATCGACGTGCACCCGTGCGTCATGTTTCGTCATCGCAGTGGCCGGATTTATCAGTGGGAATTCAACGGACCGGACGGCCAGTTTGCGCTTCTTCCCGGCGGAAATATTATCCTTGACGACATGGATTCACAGTTGGATGCCGTACTGCAGGGTGCGGGGCTCGGCTATCTCTATTACGAGCAGGTGAAAGATCATCTGGCAAACGGCAGTCTGATCTCGGTACTGGAGGACTGGTTACCGGAACGGCCCAGCCTGCAGTTTTATTACCCTAATCGCCAGTATATGTCTTCGGCATTGCGGACGTTTATTGACTATATCAAAGCGGCACCGTTGTCGACATTCAGCCGCTGATCTCATACGCTTTTAGCTTACGCCACAGGGTGGTCGCACTGATCCCCAGCATTGCCGCCGCCTGGGTTTTATCACCCTGGCATTTTGCCATCACGTCAATAATTAGCCGGCGCTCCTGTTTTTTCAGAAGATCGGTTTCAGCGTCTATGCACGCCAAAGAGGATGATTCATACACCACGTTATTGAGTACCTGCTCATCCTCAAGCAACGAGATCACGGTCGATTTATCGACCGTACCGCCCTGATGAAATACCGCCAGTCTGCAAACGACCGATTGCAGTTCTCGTATATTACCCGGCCAGTGATAACGGTTTAAATACGCCAGCGCATCCGGCGAAAAGACCCTGTCTTTTCCCTGCTGATGAAGTAAATGCCGGATAAGAGGTTCAACGTCACCTTTACGCTCAGTCAGCGCGGGAAGCCGGAGTGTGAGGATATTGATACGGTAATAAAGATCCTGACGAAAAGCGCCCATGGTTATCTGCGCCTTCAAATCTTTATTACTTGCTGTTATGAGTCGAAAATCCGCCGCAATCAGCCCATCACCGCCCACGCGAACAAACTGTTTTTCCTGTAGCACACGCAGTAATTTGACCTGTACGTTGAGTGGGGCCTCGCTGATTTCATCAATAAATACGGTGCCCTTCATCGCCATCTCAAAGATACCGGGCTTGCCCCCTTTCCGGGCCTGGGTAAATGCCCCGTCAGCATAACCAAACAGTTCACTTTCAAGCAGACTTTCAGGAATCGCCGCGCAGTTAATCGCAATGAACGGGCTGTGGCTTCGGGTGCTGTGCTGGTGAATGCTTTGAGCGAACAATTCTTTACCCGTACCGGTATCACCTAAAATATGGACAGGTGCATCATGGCTGGCACAACGCTTTGCTTTTTCGATCGCTGACTTAATACTGGCTGACTCACCAACAATGTCATCAAAGGTGTAACGGGTATAAAAAGCACGCTGTTTTCGCTTTTTACTGACCATGTTTCGCCACGGAGCTTGCGATTGCAGACAGCCGGTCACGATTGAATAGCTCTCCTGCCGCTTACAGTAATGCTTTATCGCGACAGAAATGCGTTCACCGTCAAGTTCAAGGGTCATATCGCTGACGTCAGACTCGTCAATAATGGCGTTGTATACGTCTTTGAATCCTTCTTTTTTGTATATTTTCTCCCCGACGCGGCACTGAAAAAGCGCTTTTCCTTTGCTGTTTATTGTGACGACAGTCCCCATCGGGTCGAGACACATAATGCCTTCCCGTGACTGATTTATCGCGGACTGACTTATCTCCAGCTTCAGATTTTCCTGGTTAATATATTTTAACAGGCTGAAGGCCTCGTTGATGGCCTGTTCAATAGAGATATTATCGGTATCCCCCATTACAACCTTCAGACCATATTTTTTGGCCATTTCAGCAACGGTCAGACCGCCAATCACGACCTGATAATTATTTTCCGCAAGGCTTTTGACGACATTATCGATATCGTAATGATTATAGACCTGACAGATCTTGAAATTATCATGAGTCATATGTTGATAATGCTTAAGCGCGTGGCAAAACTGGGGAAAGCCCACCGCAGCAATCTTCTGTGACTTGATTTTTGCTTCCTGCAGAATACGGTTCACGCCTTGAAAATCATGTGCAATTTCGACCACCGGGATGGCCAGGCTGCTGCGCAGTAAGGCAGCGGTACCGCCACGACTGATGATGATTCTGGTGCCGGCGCGAATCATTTCATTCGCTTTATCCAGCACATCTGAATAACCTATTTCGTAGACGGGTAATTCTAGCTGTTTTTCAAACAGCACATTAGAGATACGCTGAGTAATGGTTTTTGAAACAGAGAAAATGACAATTTCATTGAACTTCATTAACAGTCCGATTATATCGATAACGCGCTGAACAAGTATAAAGATAACGTCTGCCCCTATATTGACAGACGTCATGTGCAGGCACGTAAAAGCCACCTGGCGTTAATATTCCAAAACTGAGCGAACGGATAAGGCGTGATTAAACATGCAGACGGCGATAGCAGATCTGCCCACGACTGATGGTTAAGCAGTTATCAATATAGCGATCGCCTTGTAACTGATTGCCCCTCGTGTCTTCGAAAATGGTTTTTTCCTGACGTATTTTAACCACGGCGATGTCGGCAAATGCCCCCGGTGTGAGCGTTCCGATCTGGCCCTGCATTTTCATTAGCCTGGCAGGGGTGCTGGTGACCGCTTTTACGATATCAAACAGTGACATACCCATATTCAGGTATTTTGACATGACATGAAGCAGACTGTAGACCTTATTCGTACGCAGGCTGTTACGCTGCGTTAAGTCCGTGCTGATAATATCGGGATAAAATCCCTGCGCCATCGCATGACGGGCAATATTAAAATCAAAATGCGCCACGCCATTTGAACAGTCAAAGATGACGCCTTTCCGCTGGGCTGCCTGAATCGACGGGTACACTTCGCCCTGCTCATTAAGGATGGTGTGACCCGTTCCGTGAAAGCAGTGCGCGTATATATCACCCGGGTTGAAATGCGGGATGAGTTCGTCCGCCTGGCGTTGGGAATCCGTGACGTGCACGCATAACGAGGTATTCAGCTCACGTGCCAGCGCAACGGTGGTCAGAAAAGGATCGCTGCTGTAGGGTTTGCCTTTCGCAATATCCTGACTGTAGCGCAGCTTCAGGCCCAGAATATTGTCTGCATTTTTGCTGACAACCTGCTTTATTTTTTCCCGATTAAAATTGGCCGGATTCGTGTTTTCCAGATATCCCGTCGGCCCACCACCCAGCGTAGACAGGCCTACATTTACTACATTTAAGTAACTTTTTATCCTTACCGTAGCCGTGTTGATCACACTGTTACGGAACAATCCATAATTGACCCAACCGCTACTGCCAGCGTCAACCACGCTGGTTACGCCATTGGGCAAACAAATGATGTCTGGATTCACGCTGATAGCCGTTCCGCCATGAAAAACATGAGTATGAAAGTCAATTAAACCAGGAAGGACAATACAGCCTGCGGCATCAATTTCAGTTTCAGCTTCAATGCCGTCAACCTGGGTAAGATCAACGATAACATCCCCCATAATGCCCACATCCCGCTGAATATAATTCTGGCCCTGGCCGTCTATCGTCAGGCCATTTTTGATACGAAGATCCAGTTTCATGTTTATCCTCCGATCAGATACCGATGAATTTCCAGTAAGGAATGCCGAGCAGGAAATAAACAATGACGTTAAACAGCACCATCATTGTGCCCAACAGCCAGAAGGTTTTTTGCGGCACATAGCCACTGGAGAAGGTAAAAACCCCCGCTCCGTTACCGTAATGCGTGAGGAGAGCACCGTAGCCTGCTGAAAACGCCAACGACAATGCAACGTACATTGGATTGGCCTGCGTCGTCATGCCGAGGGTAAACAACACGGGATAAAAAGAGACGACAAACGCACTGTTTGAGACAAAGAAATAACGTACGGCAAGACTGATAAAAATCAGCACACCAATTGCGCTAAATTCATTGAGATGAGAAAGATCCAGGTAGTTTTTAATCACCCCCACCAGGAAAACGTAGAACCCGCCTTTTGACAGCGCGACAGCACATCCATAGAACGCGCCGTACCAGACAAACGTTTGCCAGGCCGCTTTTTCACTGACTACATGTTCCCAGCTCAGCACTTTAAATAACAACAAGCAGGCAAGGAATGCAAAGCCAACCGGAATAAAAGGAATACCCGTTACTGAGCCGGTCATCCATCCCAAAACGCCCAGAATAAAAAACACGATCAGCAGTTTCTCTTCGCGCTTCACCGGCCCGAGTTCACGCAGTCCCTGTTCAGCGATCTCATTGACGTTATCAATTTTTTTCAGTTCAGGCGCATAAACTTTATAAAGTATCCAGGGACACAGCAGCAGAACTAATCCGGCCGGAATAATGGCCGCCTTAAACCAGGTCATCCAGTCCAGATCGACCTTCATAATTTCGTTAGCCAGTGACACGGTGATAGCGTTGGTGGCCATACCGGTTAAAAACAAGCTGGATGTTCCCATTGATACGACATACATCAGAATCGTCAGGTAGGAACCAATCCGGCGGCTACCTTCGTCAGGTTTAGAGCCCAACGCTTCAGCAATGTTGCGGAAAATGGGATAGACGATACCGCCAGAGCGCGACATATTCGAGCCGGTGGCCGGAGCCAGCACGGTGTCCGTAACCATCATCAGATAACCCAGTGTCAGAGTATTTCTGCCGTAGCGTTTCAGTAAGATGTAGGCGATACGTTTACCCAGTCCGGTAATAACGAATGCCTTACAAATAATAAAGGCGCTGATAATAAACCAGACCATGGCCGTGCCATAACCTGCAAACAGAATATGGGGATCGATAAAAACAGATGCGATGCCGAGGATAATGAGCATAATAATCGCATCCGTAAAAGGCCGAAATACCAGCCCGCATAACATCGCCAGATAAATACCGACCATATGCCAGGTCGTGGCGGAAATCTCGTCAGGGTTAGGCAAGATCCAGAATAAAACCGGGAAAAACACGATCAATAAGATTTTTAAAGAGAACATATATTTTTACCTTTGCTTATCACCACGAGAGCATGACTCCCGTGGTTTGAGCGAATGGATATTATATTGGTCGACTAACGAAATACGTCGTTAATAAATTCAACGCCCTTTTCTTCCAGTGATTTGGTGACCCATTCACGATTTGCCGTGCCGTTTTTTGCGGCTTCAACTTTGCTCGCATCGAATGCTGCATACGCTTTAGCTTTTTCGAGTAAGGGTTCTGCATCATGCAAAGGAACAACAATTACGCCATCCGCATCACCAATAATGAGATCGCCAGGGCACACGGCTACGCCACCCACCGCAACAGGTGTATTCACTTCGCCAGGACCTTCTTTAAACGGACCGGCCGGATTTGCCCCTGTGGCAAAAAGGGGAAAATCCAACTGTGACAAAGCATCAATATCGCGGATGGGACCATCCAGCACGATGCCAGCGATCTTCTTGCAGTGATGCGCGTAAGCCACCATGATTTCGCCCATCAGGGCTCGCGAACGGTCACCTTCATTAGATACGACAATAACGTCATTCTCCGTCGCCATATCCAGTGCGGCATGCAACATCAGGTTGTCGCCCGCGCGCGCTTTCACCGTAATGGCATATCCCGCCATAACCGGTTTTTGAGGGGAAGAAATCCGCCTGATACCGTTGCCCAACACCGCAATACGATTCATGGTATCGGCGATATTCGCAGCGGGAAGTTGCGCGTATTCCTTGAGTAAATCAGGCTTACCTGCAGGACGTTTTAAATAAATACGATTTCCAATAGTCATTTTATTATTCTCCAAAGCCAGGAACGGGCCAGGTTGGTTTTTTACCCGACAGCACCTCATCAATCCCTATGGCGGTATGAAGTGAGGCTCTGTCGGTGGCTTCTTTCGTTGCGGCGCCGATATGAGGGCCAATAACAACATTGCTGAGTGAAAAAATCGGATCGCTGGCGTCGAAGGGCTCTTTCTTTAAAACGTCCAGACCTGCGCCGGCAATAAGGTGGTGACTGAGGGCGTGATACAGCGCTTTTTCATCGACGAGTTTGCCGCGCGCAGTATTAATGAAGTAAGACGTCGGTTTCATCATGGCAAATTGCTTTTCTCCGACGAAATTCTGGGTCTCTGCCGTTGTCGGGCAATGCAAAGAGACAACGTCGCTTTCGCTGAAAATGCGGTCAATATCATCTGTACGTTCAACGCCGTCTGGCATTTGTTCCTGCGTCTTATAGGGATCGTATGCAATCACTTTCATATTAAAACCCCGTAAGGCTTTAACAGCGACGCGCGAGCCAATATTGCCTACACCAATTAATCCCAGCGTTTTGCCATCCAGTTCCACTTTGGGCGTGCGCAATTTTGCCCAGTAGTAATCCTCAAGCATTTTCTCTTCAACCAACCTGAAATTGCGGGAACAGTGCAGCATGTAGAAAATAGCCAGTTCGGCCACGGACATGCTGTTCGCTACCGGCGCATTCAGTACCACAACACCGTGACGTTTCGCGGCCTCAAGATCGACAGTATCGTAGCCCGCGCCGTGTCGTGCGACGACTTTGAGTTTTTTCGCGGCGTTGAATACACGTTCAGACATTTTTGAAAGCCGGACGATGATGCCATCACAGTCGGGAATATCACGAATAATGTCGTCCTCTTCCATGCCAGAGCCCGTAATTAATTCATAGCCCCGACTCTCCAGATACGCTCTCCCTTCCGCCATAATTTCCTGTGGGAGTAAAATTTTATAAGCCATGCCATTATCTCCAGTGTTATACGCGACAACGTTATTGTTTGCAGACGCCGTGCCAGACCCGATAAAAAAACAGAAGAAATAATGCAATCGCCTGAGAAGAAAGGATTTAATTTATTTTGCCGTAAAAGAAGGTGAAGGGGTAAAAGTGAAATGCGTCACGAAATAAAAAATGAGAATTTCAAAAAGAAAACCCATTTCGGATAGTGAGTTCATTTTGAAATGCGAGATGTGAATGCGTTAACAGCGAATTAAACATCAACACCGCATCATCTATGAACATCTGATGCATCGACGCAGACTTATTATTACTGCAATCCGTACAGGTATGATAAAAACGCGCTTTAATTACGCGTGCCTTTCTAAGGCGTCACCTAAAAAAATGAATACGCTTAGCAACCTGCTCCATTTTTGTGCTGGCAGGCTAATACAGAAAACGATCAGGCCCGATGTTTTAACCGATGCTGCAACAGCGTCAGGAGGCTTGATGGGCATTTTTAAGGAATCTTTATTACAGCGTTAGTGTCATCTGCAAAATACCTCTCTCTTGACACTATTCACGCTGCCTTTCACTCAAATTTTAATAATATAATTCGATACAGCTTTAACTATTACTTAAGATATGCCTCTGTAATTAACATGCTAGTTACGAATTCTGATCGATACAAAAAATGACATAAACCATCACAGCGACACCCATAAAAATTCAAACAAAAAGTAAAAATAAGAAGCAGTAACAACAAACACCGCCAAGGTAAAAATATATACAAAAACATTCAAAATAAATATCACAATAAAATCAAACAGCATAATAAAGTGATAACAAATAATCACTGATTACTGGATCGGGATCATATAAACAAAAACAAACAAGATCTTACGGAAACTTATTATTGAATTCACACTGCATTCTATTTTAAAAATAACGCGCTATTTAAGCGCACCATACTTTTCAATTGCTCTGGTCGAGATAAAACATAATTAAAAGGATTTCTTAATGAAACTTAACTTAGTTGCAGTGGCCGTTACCACCTTATTCGCCGCAGGCGTAACAAATGCTGCGGAAGTTTATAACAAAGACGGTAATAAAATTGATCTTTACGGTAAAATGCAGGGGCTGCACTATTTCACCAGTGATAACGACGGACGTGGGGATAACTCCTATGCCCGTCTCGGAGTAAAAGGTGAAACACAGATTACTAACCAACTGACTGGATTTGGTCAGTGGGAATACAATATGCAGGCGAACCGTGATGAAAGGTCTGAAAACCAGTCCTGGACACGTTTAGGCTTCGCCGGGCTCAAATTCGGTGAGTATGGTTCGGTCAACTATGGCCGCAACTACGGCGTCGTTTACGATGTCACCTCCTGGACCGACGTCCTGCCAGAGTTCGGCGGTGACAGCTACGGCTCGGATAACTTTATGCAGCAACGTGCCAATGGCCTGGCAACCTATCGTAACACCGATTTCTTCGGCCTGGTCTCCGGCCTTAATTTTGCCTTGCAGTACCAGGGCAGAAATGGGGGCTCCAACGCTGAAGGCGGCAGTCTCACCAATAACAACCGAAATGCAGTGAAACAGAATGGCGATGGCTATGGCGCGGCTGTAACGTATGCTCTGCCAGAAGGTGTGAATTTCGGTGTCGCCTATTCGCATTCTAAGCGTACGCTGGACCAGAACGGCCTGGCATTGGGCGAAGGCGATAATGCTGAAACGTATTCAGGCGCCCTGAAATACGATGCCAATGCTATTTACCTGGCAGCCCAATATACACAGACATACAATGCTACCCGCATTGGTAATGGCAATCCAGGCTACGCCAATAAAGCCCAGAACGTTGAACTCGTTGCACAATACCAGTTTGACTTCGGTCTGCGCCCCAGCATCGCGTATCTGCAGTCAAAAGGGAAAGATCTTGAAAGCTATGGCGATCGGGATTTAGTGAAATACATCGACGTGGGCGCGGCTTATTACTTCAATAAAAACATGTCAGCCATCATCGATTACAAGATCAACCTGCTTGATGAAACCGACTTTACTCAGGCAGCCGGTATTTCAACCGACAATATCCTGGCCGTGGGTCTGACTTACCAGTTCTGATTCCGGTGTACGCGTATCAAGCCAGCGCTTTCTGCGCTGGCTTTTTTTATGGTGCGGCTTTTATCGCTCTGCGGTTTCACAAGTGGCGCTCACGGCACTGACCGGACAGCATCTTTGGTGGGGCGGCCCGTTCACAATCCAGATCCACGAACGAAACAGGCACGTCCGTTATTTACGCTCTGTCCGCCTCCCGACGACAATGCAGAAGGCGTTGGTCTTCTCCACTGTGCTTTTCACGCTAAGAGGCGGCCTTTTGCCCACGCGGCCCTGCACACTGTTAAGACCGCTTGCGCGTCAGTTTCTCCACGACCTTCATGACCGAGAAATAGAACAGCGGAACAAAGAAGATGGCCAGTAACGTGCCGCTGATCATGCCACCAAACACGCCCGTTCCAATCGCCTTTTGCGTTGTCGCGCTGGCCCCTGTGGCCAGCATCAGCGGTACAACACCCAAGGTAAACGCCAGCGATGTCATCAGAACAGGCCGCAAACGCATACGTGAAGCCGCTAAGGTGGCGTCGACCAGCCCCTTACCACCTTCGTGAATCTGTTTCGCAAACTCGACGATCAAAATGGCATTTTTTGCCGACAGCCCGATGAGAGTGATCATCCCGACTTTAAAAAAGACGTCGTTTTGCATATCCAGCATGCTGACCATCAGTACCGCTCCCAGCAGTCCCAGCGGGACGACCAGCATGACCGATATCGGAACTGACCAGCTTTCATACAGCGCCGCGAGCACCAGAAAGACCACCAGCATCGACAGCACCATGAGCGCGGGCGCTTCTGATGCAGATTGCTGCTCCTGTAACGATCCGCCGCTCCACTCAAGGGCAAACCCTTCAGGCAACTGCTTTACCAGACGTTCCATCTCGTTAAGCGCATCGCCACTTGAATAGCCTGGTGCAGGGTTACCGGTGATTTTTATTGACGGGTAGCCCTGATAACGCACCAGTTGCAAGGGGGCAGTTTCCCACTGAGCCTGCACAAACTCAGCGAGCTGCACCATGCCGCCTGTCGCGTTGCGCACATATAACGCCAGGACGTCGTCCGGTTGCATGCGATATCTCGCATCCGCCTGAATAATGACCTGCTGCATACGATCGCGGTTCGGGAAGTCATTGACGTACAGCGAACCGATCGCTCCCGAGAGCGTCTGGCTGATCTCCTCAAAAGAGACGCCCAACGCGAAGGCTTTCTGGCGATCAATATTCAGTCGGATCATCTGTCCGTCAGGCAGGCCATCGACATAAACGTTGCGGACCACCGGGCTTTTTGCCGCCAGCGCGAGCAACTGCGCTTCAGCCTTCTTCAGTTCAGCAAGGCCTTTACCACCGCGATCCTGCAGACGCAGGGTAAAGCCCGAGGAGTTTCCCAGCTCATCAATGGCGGGCGGGATCAAACTGAAGGTTTCCGCTTCAGGATTCATCGCCATCTGTTCCTGCGCATGCGCCGCTTCAGAAAAGGCGGTCGCGCCGTTTCGTTCGTCCCAGCCTTTTAAAGTCGTAAACGCCATCGCCGAGTTGGGCCCGGATCCGGCAAAGCTGAAACCGAGAATGGCGATGGTCGATTGCGTCGCGGGGCGTGAAAGCACCGCCTGTTCAAAAGCCTTAACCACGTTTAACGTGCGCGCTGCCGTGGCTTCCGAGGGTAGCTGAATGGACGTCATAAAGTAGCCCTGATCCTCTTCAGGCAAAAAGGACGAAGGCAGATTTTTCATCGCCAGGAAAAGCAGCAGACACAGCGCCGCGTAAACCCCCAGCGCACTGCCGACGCGTTTCAGTAAGCGACTGACGCCGCGACCATACAGCGCCGTAATGGCGGCAAACTGGCGGTTAAATCCGCCAAAAAATCCTGTTTTCTGCTGCGCGTGTTGGTTGACAGGCCTGAGCAATGTCGCACAAAGGGCGGGGGTCAGGCTCAGCGCCAGAAATGCCGAGATCAAGACAGAGACAGCCATTGTCAGCGTAAACTGGCGATAAATCGCGCCGACCGACCCGCTTGCCATCGCCATCGGGATAAACACGGCACTCAGCACTAACGTAATGCCGATGACCGCGCCGGTAATCTCTTTCATCGCTTTCCGGGTCGCTTCTTTCGGGCCCAGCCCCTCTTCCGCCATGATACGTTCGACGTTTTCCACCACGACGATGGCATCATCAACAATGATCCCTATGGCCAGTACCATACCGAACATCGTAAGTACGTTGACCGAGAAGCCAGACAGCAGCATAACGGTAAATGTGCCCAGCAGAGCAATCGGAGCCACAATAGCCGGGATAAAGGTATAACGAATGTTTTGCAAAAACAGGTACATGACGAGAAAGACCAGCACCATGGCTTCAATAAAGGTATGAACCACTTTCTCGATGGAGATTTTTACAAACGGCGTGGTATCAAACGGAATGCTGTAGGTCATGCCTTCGGGCATGGCGTTACTCAGTTCATTCAGGCGATGTCTGATCCTGTCTGCGGTTTTAACGGCGTTTGCTCCCGGCGTCAGCTGAATGGCCGCCGCCGTCGACACGTGACCGTTTTCACGCGTAGCAAAACCATAGGATTGGGAACCCAGTTCGACGCGGGCCACATCCGACAGAATGACGCGCGAACCATCGGGATTGGCACGTAAGGTAATATGACCAAACGTCTCAGGTGAGCCGAGCTGCCCGGTGACCAGCAGCGGATAGCTGACCTGCTGACCGGGGATAGCGGGTGAATCACCGGTCCGGCCGGGCGCAATCTGTGCGTTTTCGATGCTGACCGCCCGGTTAATATCGCTGACGGACAGACGATACTGACTCAGCCTGACGGGATCGATCCAAATCCGCATCGCTTTCTCGGCACCAAACAGCTGAACGCGGCCCACGCCTTCCACCCGGCGCAGTTCTTCGGAGAGGTTACGGGAAAAGTAATCGCTCAGATCGGCGTCAGTCAGCTTACCGTCTTTCGATGTCAGCCCGACAATCATCAAAAAATTTGCGCCTGAGGCTTCAACGCTCAGGCCATTCTGTCTCACAACCTGCGGCAGGCGAGGCTCCACCACTTTTATACGGTTTTGCACGTCAACCTGCGCCAGCTCGGGATCGGTTCCCGGCGCGAAGGTCACGATAATGGAAGCCATGCCGCTGGTATCGCTGGATGATTCGTAATACAGCACGTGCTTCGCCGAAGAAAGCTCACGCTCAATCAGGGCAATTACGCTGTTGTTCATCGTTTCCGGCGTTGAGCCCGGATAAGAGGCATTAATGGTAATGGTAGGCGGCGCGACAGACGGATACAGGGCCACCGGTAATTTTGGAATCGCGAGCAGGCCAGACACGATAATAAAGATGGCAATTACCCAGGCAAAAACGGGGCGGTTAATAAAAAACTGAGGCATGTTCTACCCTGAGAAAATAAGTAAGGTGTGTTCCTGCTGCATCTGATCAGGTGTTATTCAGCGCATGACGCCCTTTTGTGCGCATCTGTGGGATGCATTTCACCCGACGCGCTCCACCGTCAGTTTTCAGTCAGCCGATGGACAACGGACTTATATAACAGCCGGGTAACCCGACCGCCGCGCCAGGCTGTGGCGTTTGTCGCGACGGCCTGCCAAAAATGCCGGTTCCACGCGTGAACGGTGAGCGTTTTTTTTGGATAATAAAGCGCAATAACCGTCGGCTTTGCGTGGGGAACACGATAAATTTTTTGAGACAGGCCTGATGCGGGACTTATTCCTGTCGCGAGTAATGACCAAAATAAACAGCAATAACTTAACCTGATTAAAATACCTGGCCTCATCACGAACGGTCTCATAATAATGCGCATAGTTACAGCTTAACGCGCGAACAATGAGCCATGATGTCATTTTTATGGAGGGAATATGGAGAAGAAAATCATTAAATAAAAACGGGGGGAATGGCTTATATACGATGGACAACATCAAACCATCAACAGTAATATAGCGCCAGTTTTCACACAGTGCAGCCTTTTAAAAATGCTTCATCTGTCCTTATTATCGCTTCTATTTCCTCACGTAAAGGTGCGTTATGCAAATAGCAGAGTCAGAACGATTAATCCTGCGGCGTTTTATGCCGGACGACGCCGAAGCGCTGTTTGCTTATTTGTCTGATCCCCAGCCCGCATGCTTTTACGATGAAAAACTGGAAGACATGGCCGCCGCCAGAGAGGAAGCCACAAAAAGGCGCGATGATGACACGCAATATGCCATCTGTTTAAAAGAAACGGGTGCCGTGATCGGCCATCTGTTTGCTTCTGGTGAGGCCGAGCCCGATGACAATACGTTAAGCGTTGGCTGGTATGTCAATCCACACTATCAGGGACAGGGTTTTGCACTGGAAGCCACGACCTGTCTGTTTACTTATCTCTTTAACGTCAGGGACGTCCGCCGCCTCTATGCGTATGTTGCAAGCGATAATGCAGGCTCACAAGCGCTATGCCGCCGTCTGGGGATGCGCCTGGAAGGCTGCTTCAAAGAGTACGTCTGTTTTACGCAGGAAGACGGTGTGCCTGTGTATGAGGACACGTTGGTTTTTGCCCTGCTGCAAAAAGAGTGGTGAGTGAACTGTTGCGAGCCTCCTGCGGTCTCATCATGCTGTATGCGTTCAGGGCCTGATGTCTGTTATGTCGCACTGTGCTTTGCTGGTCTGCCGCGACTGACATACTGTGCCGATTGCGAGGCGACGCATTCTGGTGTGGATGTGACATTGACCGGCAACCGTTTCTGACTTTGATGTTGAGGGCGTCATGAATAACGACAAATTAATCCTGGTGGCGGAGGATGATGTTGAAATCTCCGATATCCTGATGAGTTACATCAAGCGAGCCGGGATGAGAACCGTCCATGCGGCCGACGGTGAGCAAGCCCTCACATTGATCACCCGCCTGCAGCCTGATTTAGTGCTGCTTGATATCCAGTTGCCCCGCGTTGATGGCTGGAATGTCCTTTCAACATTGCGCAAAGAGAGCAATACGCCGGTCATCATGGTCACAGCCCTGGACCAGGATATCGATAAACTCATGGGGCTTCGGCTGGGTGCGGACGATTATATCGTTAAACCGTTTAATCCTTCTGAGGTCGTGGCCCGTATCGAGGCGGTGTTGCGCCGCGCCAACCCTCAGGCGGCACCGCATAACCTGATTAAAACCCGTTTCATGACGCTTTATCCCGATGAGTTTTATGTGGAGATCCACAGCAACGGTCAGACACTGACGCCTGTCCTGACCACGACAGAATTTAAACTGCTGACGCACATGGCAAAATACCCACGTAGAGTTTTTAGTCGGGAAGAGTTGCTGAACGCCTGCTTACCTGAAAGCGATACGCTGGACAGAACGGTCGACAGCCACATGAGTAAATTACGCAAAAAATTCGAAAACTGTGGCATATCAGGCGTACCGGAAAGTATTCGCGGCATGGGCTATCGGCTGGGTGAACAGAAGTGAATAAAGACAAAGCGCTCAGTCGGCAAATTCTTTTGTTTATGCTGACTCTGGCCTTAGCCATTATTTTTGTTGCGGTGGTGGGCTCCTATCTGTTCTACAGCTTTGTCATTGATCATATCCCTGGTGGCTTATCCGCCAGCAACAGCGAAAATATGACGGTCTTCGACTGGGTCTGGATCGCCATCAGTTCCTCTCTCTGCATCCTGATTGCCTTGCTGTTTGCGTTTAAACTCACCGCGAAAATCCTGCACCCTTTAAGCTCCGTGGCCGCCAGCCTGCGACGTATTTCTCAGGGTGATTTAAGCGCGCGCGCCGCCAGCAGCCAGAGCCGCCTGGGCGAGGTCAATCTGTTAGTCCGGGACTTTAACGACATGGCGGAAAAACTGCAGACCCTGGACAACGAAAGGAAGTCCTGGAACGCGGCCATTGCCCACGAACTTCGCACACCGGTGACTATTCTGCGCGGCAGGTTGCAGGGGCTGGTCGACGGCGTTTTTGAGCCTGAACCCCACTTATTTATCAGCCTCTTGCGGCAGACTGAGGGATTATCTCGTCTGATCGACGACCTTCGCGTTGTCGGCGCGGCGGAAGGGGGTTCGTTTACGCTGGATATCCAGTCTGTCCCGTTTAGCGATATCCTGGAGAACGTCAGTACTGCGTTTTGCCATCCGTTCCGTGAACGTGGATTCACTCTGGTCATGGAGAAAACGCAGGCGATAACGCAATGTGATCCCCTCAGAATTATTCAGTGCCTGACGATTTTATTTGATAATGCACGCAATTACGCCACGCCAGGCCCGATTGCTGTACGAAGCGGTGTCCGGGACAGCGCCTACTTTATTGAGGTGGAAGATGCGGGGCCGGGCGTAGCCGAAGAGTTCCAGCGTCATATGTTCGAGCCGTTTCAACGTGGTATCGCAGGCCGTGCGGCCAATCCGACAGGCTGCGGGCTGGGCCTGTCGGTCGCCAAAGCAATTATGCAGGCTCACGGTGGCGATATCGGCTATAAAACGTCTTCTCAGGGCGGGTCGCTGTTTTTATTGCGCTGGCCCGTTGCGCGCCAGGGCAGATCGGCAGGATAAGGTGGGTTGATACGGCTTCTGTTGCCACATCGCGCCGAGTTTAGCGTCCCATTCCAGAGGCATTATTTTGAGCTTGCCGCGCTGAGGCGTTAAGGTGATTTCACTAAAATACAGGCTGTCATCTTTCAGCATTAAATCGACCCGACAGTAGTCGATATCTTTTGCCAGCGCCTGCGCGGCACAGAGGGCGCGATAAAACAACGCGGGCTCGGCTATCGGCGCGGGATGATGAGGATAGGCAATCTGGAAAGGCTGCAGTTCCCACTTTCTGTTGTAGACATTGACATATTCCCTGCCCTGCTCATCCGTAAAATCCGCCTCAATAATGCTGGCATTACCGTTGAAACAATGGATACGCAACATCTCAGGCGTTGTACTTCTTTCACGGCCTGCAAACAATTCAATATATTCTTCACAGAGAATCATCGGCGAGATGTTTTTATATTGCCATTCCCGAGTGGTGTAATACATATTCTTTTTCATCGCTAAATCCAGCTTCAGTAAAGCGGCTTTGATATTGAACGTCGCTTTGTCTTTACAGATTATCGTACTGCCGCTGTCGTGATTGCATTTCAAAACGAAAGTCGCGGGTAAACGATTTAACGCAATCTCTTTGGTGCTTTTATACGTGTTAATGAGTGGCACAATCATCACATCATCGGTCCGGCTGGCCACGTAATCGCGCACCGCTAATTTATCCGCCAACTGCGTATAATGCGGATTCCTGTCATATATCAACCGATGACACATTTTTTCATTCAGGGTGACCGGATGAATCAGGTCAGGCTCTCTGCCCAGTAAAATACGCAATCGCTGCGTATGAAAACGTGCATCATTAATAATAAAACACCTTGCAACCTTGAGGCCGTATTCACAGTATTTAGCAATAAACGTAAGGGTATTCATGACATCCTCCACAACGGTGGCAGGATGATAAGCACCCCAGGTTGCCTGAGTTTGTCTGAACTGTGGAGCGCAAATGGAGGCTATCTGTTTCACTCTGCTCTCTCACCCAGGCCCGTTTTAATCGTGCGTTCGGTCAAAGTGCAAAGCGGTTTTTGGGTTTATTCTCTGATATCGATGCCGCTCAATGGTTCGTGATCTTTTTATCACGTGGAAAACGATTAACCCGTTCTTATGCAAGAGCGGCGTCAGTGCCGCCTCAGCAAGGGCTTATCACGCTGTTTTGACTCGGCGTGATTTATCTTTATTGCTGCGCTGATATTTCTTTCCCGGCTAATTACTGAAGTAAATTTTATGCGTTTTTGTTAAATATCAACTCATATAATAATGATTTCTATTTACATTTTTTGTCTGATAAAATTCGCCGCGCCAGAATCGTTACGGCATGCCGTCTCATTTAATGATGGAAAACACCAATGAAAAAAATGCTTAGCCTGTTAAGTTTTATTTTCCTCACGACGAGTTCCGCCTGGGCCACCACCTATCCGCTGACCATCGAAAACTGTGGTCAGAAGGAAACCTTTACTAAAGCGCCAGCGCGCGTCGTAGCGCTTGGGCAAAATACGGCGGAAATCATGCTGCTGCTGGGGCTGCAGGATAAAGTGGTGGCGAGCGCATTCTGGCCGACCAAAGTGTTACCTGAGCTTGCTGAAAAGAATGCGAAAGTGCCGGTACTGACGGTGGAAATCCCTACGCTGGAATCCATCCTGGCGAAAAACCCCGATTTTGTGGCTGCCCAGATTCAGCTACTGATGGGGCCGAGCAGTAAAGTTGCCAAACGCGAAGACTTTGAGTCCGTTGGCATAAACACCTACCTGTCACCAGGCATGTGTGCCACGAAGCAGAATACCGGCGATATTTATGGCAGCCGTTCGACGCTGTGGAATATGGCCTATGTTTACGAAGAAATCGCCGATTTTGCCAAAATCTTTAACGTTGAAGATCGCGGACAGCAGGTGATCAACGACTTTAAAAAGCGTGAAAGCGCCCTGAGAAAAGCCTTTCCTAAAGGCAAGAAAGACCTGTCTTTCGTGTTTTGGTTCTCCAGCTCCTCCCCCACCGCGGATGCCTACGTGGGCGGTAAAAATGGTGCCTCCGGCTTTATCGCCGATCTGCTGGGCGGCCATAATGCCATTACCACCGAAACCGAGTGGCCCACTGTCAGTTGGGAAAGTATCATTGCCGCCAATCCGGATGTCATCGTGGTCACCAGCCTTGATCGTAATCGCTGGAAGCTGGATAGCGCCGAAGAAAAGATTAAGTTCCTGAAAAGCGATCCGGCCGTGAGCCAGCTCGATGCCGTGAAGAAAGGCCATATTGTCGTGATGGACGGTCAGGCAATGAACCCGACGATTCGTACGATTTATGGTGCAGAACAGGTTGCAGAGCAGTTACGTAAGATGGGCCTGAATTAATGAGTGAAGGGGTTGTTCAGGCACGACGAGTGGGGTTTATCGCCATTGCGATCCTCGCCCTTGTCGTGCTGGTTGTGGTGATTGCACTGGGCGTCAGCGTAGGCGAGTTATCAATACCGCTAAAATCCGTCTTTTATACCGTCACCAATAAACTGGGAATGACGGCGGTGCCCGTTAACCGTATCCATGAAAGCGTGATCTGGGATTTCCGTTTAAGCCGGGCGCTGGTTGCCGCATTCAGTGGGGCAGGTCTGGCGATCTGCGGGGCGGTGTTACAGAGCCTGCTGAAGAATGCACTGGCCGAACCCTACGTGTTAGGGGTTTCGGCTGGCGCATCAACCGGGGCGGTATTGATTGTGGTCTCGGGCGTCGGCGCGGGGGCCATCTCCCTTTCGCTGGGTGCCTTTACCGGTGCCTTTGCGGCCTTTGCGTTTGTTGCCCTGCTGACCAATGGCGCACGTGGCGGGACGGAGCGCACGATTCTGGCGGGCGTTGCGGCATCGCAACTCTTTAATGCGATAACCGCTTACACCATCAGTACCTCGGCGAATGCGCAGCAGGCGCGCGACGTCATGTTCTGGCTGCTGGGCAGCTTTAGCGGCGTACGCTGGCCGGAGTTTCAGTTGGTGGTCGTGGTCGTGCTGGTCGGTTTAGCGGTCTGTCTTTATTATGCGCGCGCGCTGGATGCCTTCACCTTTGGCGACGATGCCGCGGCTTCATTAGGTATTCCGGTTGGCGTGGTTCGTCTGGTGCTGTTCACGGCAACCGCCCTGATGACCGCCACGATTGTCAGCATGGCCGGCTCGATTGGCTTTGTCGGGCTGGTGGTGCCACATGTGATGCGCTTCTTTTTCGGTCCTCTGCACAGCCGCCTGCTGGTGGCCTGTGCTATCGCGGGTGCGATTTTGATGGTGCTGGCGGACATTGCCTCTCGTATGCTGATTGCCCCCCAAAGCCTGCCGGTGGGCGTGGTTACCGCGCTGGTGGGTGTGCCATTCTTTGCCGTTATTATTTATCGCTCCAGGAATCAATAATGAGCATTAGCGCCGAACACCTTACCTGGCAGGTGGGGAAAAAAATCATCGTTAATGACGTTTCCCTGGCGGTATCGCCGGGCGAAACGGTGGGATTACTGGGGCCAAATGGCTCAGGCAAATCCTCCCTGCTTCGTCTTCTGGCTGGCCTGCGTAAGCAACAAAAGGGTAAAGTGCTGCTGGATGGCAAGGACCTGTCGTCCATTGCCCGCAAACAGCTTGCCCGCCGTGTCGCCTTCGTTGAACAACATGCGTTAACCAGTGCCAATATGCGTGTGCGCGATATCGTCAAACTGGGCCGCATTCCGCATCACTCGCCGTTTTCCAGCTGGACCCATCAGGACGACGACATCGTCGATGCCGCACTGAAACGTGTGGATATGGCCTCACGTTGCGATCAGGGCTGGCAGAGCCTGTCTGGCGGAGAACGGCAACGTGTGCATATCGCCCGGGCCCTTGCCCAGTCACCGAATGAAATACTGCTTGATGAGCCCACCAACCATCTGGATATTCACCACCAGATTCAGCTGATGAAGCTGATCAGCGAGCTACCGGTCACCAGCATTGTGGCAATTCACGATCTGAACCATGCCGCGCTGTTTTGCGATCGTCTTATCATTATGCTGCACGGGGGCGTGGTGGCGCAGGGCACGCCGGATGAGATTCTCACGGAGTCACTGCTGTGGGACGTGTTCAGGGTCAAAACACAGATCGAGACGTCCCCGGTACATGGTAAAAAACATATTCATTTCTATGTGTGAATCCCCGCGGCGCGCCGTCAGGACGGCCGGTTACCGGCCATCAGTCTGACGCGCGCGGGCGCGTCCGTTGCCGCGTTATGACGGGCTTCTTTCCCTGCGGCACATCCCGCCTGTGCAGTCACGCACGGTTGCCGGTGAGCGTCAGGTCATCGGGAGCACGCACGGGAAACACTAAAGAATAAACCATTTACAGGATTTGGTTCCGGCCTCTCTTTTTAGCAGTCCACTGTTTTCCAGTTTTAACAGCCAGTTTCTTGCAGCGTAAATAGACATATCGCACTCATCGGCGACGTCCCGGGTTAATATGCCTTCCGACTGTTTTTTAATAAGACACATAATGACGTCTTTCATCTGTGGTTTTTTCTCAGTGTCCTGAAGCTGATTCCATTTCGCGTCACATTGAATTTTATAAGCAAGCTCTTTCATGGCCGTTTCCCCGTAAAGTGTTAACACCTCAAAAATTAAATTTTCCGGCTATGTCTGTTATTTCGTTACAGCGCCAGGCTGTAACGAACCCGGGCATGCTGCCGATATGAGGATTTAACAATTACGGGGCTCAAATAGCTACAAACACCTTAGAGTGGTTAATCTTAGAAAGGAAAAACTGTTTTTATAAATTTATATAAAATTAAATTCCACACAAGAGACGCTCGCTGTGCAGGGTAGCCACCAGAAGGAGGCGTAAACCCGCGTACATTCCACAGGGCAAGGACGTGCGAAACGGCGCTACCCGCGCCTGCGGACAACGCCATTAGCGGGTATGACAAACGATAAGAGGTAATACCCGACTGCCTACCAATATCGCATCCTCCATTCCTTTTATTTTCGAAATATAGAGATAGGCAAAGTGGCTGTTTAATATATTTTCCGGTACGTTGTCGCGCAGACCGCGACTCACACTATAGTGGTCGAGCTTATAAAGTGACTGGATATAGGGTGAATACTGAAATTCGACATTACGTCTTAAGATATACGTATTTCCCGCTTGATAGACCGTTCCATCAACGGACACCATACCTTCTCCGGAATGACGCAGCGTCAGCACAAAGCTGGCATCCAGATGATAATTCCGGGTGAGATCGCGCTGTTGAAAATTCGCTGCGCAGGTAAATTCGAACATGGCGCGTTGCGATTTTACATAGTACAGGCCTCCCGCAATAACCAGGATGGCACAGAGCAAAACCAGACTGAGCGACACGACGTTCTTCTTATTCATTCTCTGCCCGCCATCCGAGTTCAGAATAGTTTGAGCAGTAGGCCTGGCCGCCCGTTACGTGGCGGCAGTAAGCGACGTAGACATTGCCCCAGTGGCCAGCCGTCACGTTTCTGTCCGCATAAAACAGATATTTGCCGCCCTTCTGACAGGGCATGCCGCTGCTGGCGATGATTTTGCGCCACACGGGTTCCGGCGGGAAAGCCGATTCCCCCGGATGCACCGGCAGATAGAGTACCTCGCAGCCGTTGACGTCTGCCACGCTGACAGGCGCGATCGATTTTTCAGGCCGGAGAGAAGACAGCACCAGCACAGTCATGCCTGCCAGCAGGAGCACCGCAATACCTGCAGCGTAATAACGACGGTCGCGTCGCGGCAGAGCCGCCGTCGGAGAGACCGGATCCGCAGTGGGAGCCGCCAGTTCCGGCTCAAGGTGCGTCGTTTGAATCGCCAGCGTGGGATTGAAAACAAAGCCCACTTTATAAACGGTGGTGATAACGTCCTGGCTGATGCCCAGCGAGGCAAAACCGCGTCGAATAGACGATACATAGGCATTCAGGCTGTTGAACGAAGGCGTTGCGCCCGTTTCCTGCCAGAAATTATCAAGAATATGTTCCCGGGCCAGCACCACGCCGGGGCTTTTCAGAAACATTTCCAGTAAATGATTGCAGGCAGGCGATAAGGGCACGCTGGTTTCACTGGACTCGACCAGGCACAGTCGTCCCTGAGCGGGTGAAAACCGAACCAGACCTTCAATTACATATTCTGTCTGCTGCATTTCAGGCTCCGGCAACACACAGGCAAGGCAGTAAACAACAACGCATGCGGGATAACGATCCTCAATCATCGGGCAAAAAAGTCCGCGCATCATCAGCGCCGGTCGGGTGTGGTATGCATGGCCACTGAGCAAAATCTTCTGACGTGGCGGGCAGTGTGCATTACCGGCCGGGGAAACGGGCGGCGTTCAGATACGTGTCCGTTCGCTGAGCTAACACGCATGATGACGGCAGATCCCTCCAACCCGGATATTGTCAGGTCAGGTTAAATAATTTCGCTGTAATTGTATCAGAGAACGCCACGGCAAGAGCGGGAATGGCAGAAAGGTTCGTCTACGTTATCGACATCACGTTTTTTGCAATGATATAGCACAAGTTCACGAAGACGGGCCGTGCAGATGCGCACAGAGGGAAAACCGGTCAATGCCACCCTCACCTTGTGGCATTGACCGGCGATGTTTTTACGGCTGAAGCATTTAATACCAGCGGCCAAAGCGTTTGATGTACGCCATCTTCATTCCCTGCGCCACCAGACAGTAGCTAAACAGGGTGAGCACCAGCCAGGGGAAATAGTGCCAGGGCAGCGGAACTAATCCCACCAGCGTACCCAGCGAAGAGAACGGCAGCAGGATACCCGCCGCACAGATACCCATCGTGGTCAGCAGCACCGGCAGCCGGGCGCAGCTTTGAATAAAGGGAATTTTCTGCGTCCGCAACATATGCACCACCAGCGTTTGAGACAATAACCCTTCCACAAACCAACCAGACTGGAAAAGCGACTGGGCGCTTTCATGATTTGCCCCGAAGACGTACCACATCAGCGCAAAGGTCGTGACATCGAAAATAGACGATGTTGGCCCCATCCACAGCATAAAGCGCTTGATGTTACCGGCATCCCACTTACGCGGTTTACGTAAAAACTCGCGATCCATCTTGTCCCAGGGCAGAGCCAGTTGAGAGATGTCATACATCAGGTTCTGAATCAGCAACTGGATAGACAGCATGGGCAGAAAAGGAATAAATGCGCTGGCAATCAGTACGGAGAACACGTTGCCGAAATTCGAGCTGGCCGTCATGTTCAGATACTTGATGATATTGCCGAAGGTTTCGCGCCCTTTGAGGACACCTTCGCCCAGCACGGCCAAATCTTTTTCCAGCAAGATAATGTCCGATGACTCTTTGGCAATGTCCGTCGCCGTATCGACAGAGATCCCCACATCGGCCTCGCGCAGTGCAGGCGCATCGTTGATGCCATCGCCGAGGAAACCGACGGTATGACCATTCTGCTGCAGCAGTTTAAGCACGCGTGACTTTTGCTGCGGCGTCAGCCGGGTGAAAATCATGCAGCGCTCCACTTCCGTGCGCAGCACCGCGTCGCTCATGTCATCAATCTCATTGCCGGTCAGCATGGCTTCAGAAGCCAGCCCCACTTCCTGACAGACGCGCAACGTCACCAGCGGATTGTCGCCTGTCAGCACTTTGACCTTCACGCCACTGTCTTTCAGCGCCTGAATCGCTTTGCCCGCGCTCTCCTTAGGCGGATCCAGAAAGGTCAGCATCCCTTCAATGGTCAGCTCGCACTCATCATTGCTGCTGAGTGGCAGCGCTATGCCGTGCTCACGGGTTGCCACCAGGAGGACGCGAAAGCCTTGCTGGTTATAATGCTGCGTCAGGTTCAACAGTTCGACGCGTTTCTGTTCGCACAGCGGAATGACCGACTCGCCCTGACGTAGTGTGGTCGCAGCAGCCAGCATTTCCTCGACCGCCCCTTTGCAGATTAACAGTGGACGGTGCGTTTGCAGATCTTCCACCACCACAGAGACACGACGGCGGACGAAGTCAAAAGGCAGCTCATCCACCTTCTGAAACTGGCTGCACTGGGCCGCAGACAGGGTTTGCTCTCCAAATTTCAGTACCGCGCGGTCCATCAAATTTTTTGCCCCGCTCTGGCTGCTGCTGTTGAGCCAGGCCAGCAGCAATACGCGCGCATCCTCTACGCCTTCCCCGTTCAGATGCGCCGACAAAAAAATGTTGTCCTGCGTCAGCGTGCCGGTTTTATCGGTACACAGCACATCCATTGCACCGAGGTTTTGAATCGCGTTCAGCCGTTTAACGATGACTTTGCGCCGTGACATCGCAATCGCGCCTTTGGCCAGATTGGCACTGACGATCATCGGCAGCATTTCGGGGGTCAGACCGACGGCAACCGCCAACGCGAACAAGGTGGCGTCCATCCAGGCGCCTTTAGTAAAGCCGTTGATCAGTAAGACAACCGGCACCATCACCAGCATGAAGCGGATCAGCAGTCTGGACACGCTGTTTACGCCACGGTCAAACGCGGTCTGCGGACGACGACCTGAGAGCGAGGCCGCCAGCGAACCAAACCAGGTTTCACTGCCGGTGGCGACGACCAGTGCGCGAGCCGTGCCGCTGGCGACATTGGTCCCCATCAGACAGCTGTTTCTGAGCTCCAGTACGCTGCGACCGGGCTGCTCTGCGATCTCTTCACCTGCGCTGAGATCGTTTTTCTCAACGGGCAGCGATTCACCGGTCAGGATCGCCTGGCTGATAAACAGGTCGCGCGAGGCCAGCAAGCGCACGTCGGCCGGCACCAGATCGCCCGCACTCAATAAAATCACATCGCCGGGCACCAGTTCACGCATATCGATATCGTGACGGCGGCCAGTCGTGCTGCCTTCTTCACGACGCAGTACGGTAACCTGCGTGCGAACCAGCGACTTTAAAGCCTGCGCGGCGCGGTTGGTACGGAACTCCTGCCAGAAACGCAGCAGTCCACTGAGCGTTACCATGGTAAGTATGATGATCACGCCAGACAGATCGGTGTCCTGACCGGCCCGCAGCGGTAGCCAGTAATCGGTTACCCAGCTGACCAGTGCCAGCACCATCAGCACATAGATGAACGGATTGTTAAAGGCCAGGATCAGCTGGACAAACGCGGAAGGCGCTTTTTCATGCACCACCTCATTGCGACCATAATCACCTAATCGCGCCCGGGCTTCCGTGTGCGTCAGGCCCTCATAGCTGCTGTGGAGGTTGCTCAGCGTGACATCGGTGCGATTGCGTGCTTCGCGTTCAATGGCAAAGGGCGTTTTGGTTTTTTTAAGTGCACGCTGGCGGTTGTGAATCATCGCGGCGTGTTCGAGTTTCATGTCGCTCATGTCGACATCTCCCTGATTTAAAGCAACAGATATCCTGCATGCGAAATAAAGCATGCCTGTATTTCCGGTTATTTCCGGTAAAGAGGTTCAGTCAGTTTTTAATAAATAAGCGCGCACGTCCGCCGCGCAGAAAAATAAAAATACCGCGCAATACCGGACCTGGCGAAATAAACGCACAAAAAATGACTGTATAAAAATACCGCGCAATACCGGACCTGGCGAAATAAACGCACAAAAAATGACTGTATGAGAAAGGGTGCGCAGCCCGCGGCTACGCCTGTCGAGGCGGAGGAAAAAGGGCCTGAATATACATAAACATAATGCGCTCTCGCAGTGACTACAGCGTGTATTTCAGGGAGAGCAATCGGATCGTACAGAGAAGATTGCTGCCCGCCAGGTGGCAAGCAGCGAAATGCAGTTAGCTTGCCGGAGTAATAACGTATTTAGGGTGACTGTCCAAAGTATGACTCCTGCGACTATTTTCACTTAGTATAATCTCAGCCCCGTTCGGGTAAAGAAAAATAACGGTTCAATCCCGGTTTCGTTTATTAACCGTTGTGACTTCAGCATGACCGCCTGATCAGCCTTATAACTGTGCTGCATTTGTTATAACTTTTTTGCATATCATTAGCCCATAATCGACTATTCTTTGCATGAGCCCTTTCGTACACTCGCGTTACTTTCTCAGGCAAGGATTTTCCATGAAAAAAATAATTCCATCATTACTGGCCTTGTCACTGGCCACCGCATTCAGCGTTAACGCCGCCACACCAAAAGATACCCTGGTCGTCGTACAGTCAACAGACGATGCAGACAGCTTTGATCCGGCGAAAGGGTTTGAACTGACCAGCGTGCAAGCGTTTACCAACATTTATCAGCGCCTGGTGCAGTCGGATCCACAAAACCCCACAGATTTAAAACCGACCCTGGCGACATCCTGGCAGCCAGGTAGCGATAACCGCAGCCTGACGTTTGCATTGCGTAAAGACGCCAAATTCGCCAGCGGCAATCCCCTGCGCCCGGAAGATGTGATCTTCTCGCTGGGGCGCGTGGTGAAACTGAATCTGGATCCTTCCTTTATTCTGACCCAGCTCGGCTGGAACAAAGATAATGTGGATGGCTTCCTGAAAAAGGTTGATGACAACCATGTGCAGATTAGCTGGACGGCGAACGTCAGCCCGGCTTACGTTCTTAGCCTGCTGTCCGCACCGGTTTCCTCCATCGTCGATGAAAAAACTGTCAGCGCGCACGCCGAAAAAGGCGATTTCGGTAACGGCTGGCTGGCCACCAACTCTGCCGGTAGCGGCCCTTACCAGATTCGTAAAGTGGTGATGCATCAGGCCGTCATCCTGACCGCCAACCCGACGTCACCGGCCGGCGCGCCGAAGATTAAAAATATTCTGATCAAAAATGTGCCGGAACCGGCGGCCCGCCGGTTGCTGCTTGAGCAAGGCGACGCTGACATCGCCCGTAACCTGGGGGCAGACCAGATTGCCTCGCTGCAGGGCAAAAGCGGTGTGAAAACCGACGCGATTCCGATGGCCTCGCTGTATTACATCCAGTTCAACATTGGCAACAAAAACAATCCGGCGTTAAAAAACCCGGCCTTCTGGGAAGCGGCACGCTACCTGTTCGACTATAAAGGCATTGCCGGACAGCTGCTGAAAGGGCAGTTCGATGTGCACCAGACGTTTCTGCCGAAAGGTTTTCTGGGTGCCTTAAACGACAACCCGTACAGTTACGATCCGGAAAAAGCGAAAGCGATCCTGAAAAAAGCCGGCCTGACGAATGTCAGCTTTACCCTGTCCACCAGCAATCAGCCCCCGTATCTGGATATTGCCCAGGCCCTGCAGGGCAGCTTTGCTAAAGGCGGCGTAAAAGTGGAAGTGTTGCCGGGACTGAGCTCTGAAGTTTCTACCCGCGTCAAAGCGCATAACTACGAAGGCACGATCAACGCCTGGGGCGCAGACTACTTTGATCCGAATACCAACGCCTCGTCGTTCGCCTACAACCCGGAAGATGGCAGCAAGACGATTGCTTACCGTTCTGACTGGCATATTCCAGAGCTGAATAAGCAGGTGCTGGCTGCAACCGCGGAAAGCGATCCGAAAAAACGCGTTGAACTTTACCAGGCGATGCAACGTGAAGTGCTGAAAAGCTCGCCTTATGTTATTGGACTGCAGGCGAAAAACCTTATCGCCCTGCGCGATAACCTTAAAGGCTACGTTCAGGGCATTAACCCGGACATGGTTTACTATTCGCAGGTTACTAAGTAATGGCACACTCTGCCTCTTCTGCCGGGTCCGCCCGGCATTTTTGGCGGCGCGCTGGCCGCCTTTCATCAGGCTTACTGTCACTGGTAATCACTCTGTCAGGATTGCTGGCGTTTACCTTTATGCTGTCGCATCTCTCGCCGATCGATCCGGTACAGCAAATCGCGGGCGATCATGCCAGTGAAGCGACCTATGCGCAGGTTCGTCACGATCTCGGGCTGGATCAGCCGGTACTGATGCAGTTCTGGCACTACATTGCGCATCTGATGCGCGGCGATCTCGGCGTTTCGCGTCTGACGAATCAGCCCGTCAGCAGTGACCTGTTGCAGACGTTTCCGGCCACCATTGAGCTGGCCACCTGCGCAATGATTTTTGCCGTGATCTTTGGCGTTTCACTGGCGTTGCTGGCCGCCTGGAAACCCGGCAGCGTGATCGATAACGTGGCACGCTTTATCTCCCTGTTGGGTTACTCCGTGCCGGTCTTCTGGCTGGGCCTGCTGGGCTTATTGCTGTTTTATGCGGTGCTGCACTGGTCTGCCGGACCGGGACGGCTGGATGACATCTGGGCCTATACGCTGGAGCCGAAAACCGGCTTTGTGCTGATTGACAGCTGGCTGTCGGGCGACCGGGAAATTTTCTGGAACGCGGTGGCCCATCTCTGGTTGCCGGTGGTGATTTTGGGCCTGCTGGCGATGGCGGGCATTACCCGTTTGCTGCGCGCGGCGCTGCTGGAAGAGAGCAGTAAAGAGTACGTGGTGCT
The DNA here is from genome assembly GCF_041955125.1 of Pantoea sp. BR_17. Classification (NCBI taxonomy): domain Bacteria; kingdom Pseudomonadati; phylum Pseudomonadota; class Gammaproteobacteria; order Enterobacterales; family Erwiniaceae; genus Pantoea; species Pantoea sp. BR_17. The sequence goes on from NZ_JAVAXT010000005.1 coordinate 249,111, forward strand.
GGCGCGGGCAAAAGGCGCGGGCCGGGTGCGGATTCTGCTGCGCCATATCTTCCCGAACGTGCTGGGTACGCTAATTACCGTGATTGCGCTGTCCTACGCCACGCTGCTGGAAGGCTCGGTGCTGACAGAAACCGTGTTTGCCTGGCCTGGTGTAGGGCGCTATATGACCAATGCGCTCTTCTCTGGCGATGTGCCAGCCATTCTGGGGGCCACTCTGTTGATTGGAAGCTGTTTTATTCTGATCAATGCGCTGGCGGACGCCCTCACCTGGTTAACCGATCCGAGAACACGATGACGCAACAACTTACTGAACTTGAAACGGTGCGACCACGACGCAGCCGCCGACGCATCACCTCGTTAACCATCGGGTTAACGCTGGTGGCGATTGTCATTCTGATGGCAGTGCTGGCACCGCTCATCGCGCCTTACGATCCCAATCTGCAAACCATCTCCAGCCGCCTGCTGCCGCCTTCGGCTGCACACTGGTTTGGCACCGATGGCTTTGGCCGCGACCTGCTCTCACGGGTAATCTATGGTGCACGTCCGACGCTGCTGCTGGTATCACTGATTCTGATCCTCACTATCCCGGTGGGCCTGCTGGTGGGCATTACCGCCGGCTATACGGGCGGCTGGACCGAGCGCGTCTTAATGCGCATCACCGATATTTTTCTTTCACTGCCAAACCTGGTGATTGCCCTGGCGCTGGTTTCCATTATGGGACCGGGCCTGATGAACGGTGCGCTGGCGCTGGCGCTGACCAGTTGGCCGCCGTTTGCCCGTCAGGCGCGCGCCGAAACCCTGGCGCTGCGGCGCAGTGACTATCTGGCCGCCGCCCGTATGCAAGGCATTACCGGCTTTCGCCTGATGTTCGGCCATATTCTGCCGCTGTGCCTGCCCACCGCCGTGGTGCGCGCGGCGCTGAGCCTGGGCGGGATTATCCTGGCCGCTGCCGGACTGGGCTTTCTGGGCATGGGCGTGCAACCGCCTACCGCCGAGTGGGGCTCAATGGTTGCGGAAGGCAGTAAGGTGATCTTTGACCAGTGGTGGGTGGCGGCGGCTCCCGGCGCGGCCATTCTGTTTGCCAGCCTGGCGTTTAACCTGACAGGCGATGGCCTGCGTGACCGACTGGATACCCGACATGCAAAATAACATTCTTGTGGAGTCACTCAGCATCCGCAGCGAGGCGGCGACGCTGGTCGACAATATCAGTTTCTCCATCGGGCGGGAGCGCGTGGCGCTGGTTGGTGAATCCGGTTCGGGTAAATCGCTGACCGCCCGGACGTTAATGGGCTTACTGTCCCCTGCCCTGCATCTGCAGGCCAGCCAGCTTCAGGTCGCGGGTGAAAATGCCCTGGCCCTGAACGAGCGCGGCTGGAGTAAGCTGCGGGGCGAGCGCGTGGCCATGGTCATGCAGGACCCCAAATATGCGCTGAATCCGTCACGGACGATCGGCTGGCAGGTGGAAGAGCCGCTGATTCTGCACCGTCGCCTGAGCCGCGCAGCGCGCAAAGAAAAGGTGTGCGACATGCTGGATGCCGTCGGCCTGCCTAATCCGCGCCAGTTGATGCAGGTTTATCCGCATCAGCTGTCCGGCGGGATGGGACAACGCGTGATGCTGGCCATCGCCCTGATTACCGATCCGGCCTTTTTGATTGCCGACGAGCCGACATCCGCACTGGATCACGCCATGCGCGATCAGGTGCTGTCGCTGATTCGTGAGCTGGTGGAGTCCCGCAACATGGGCCTGCTGCTGATTAGCCATGATCTGCAACAGGTCTCAGAGCACTGCGAACGCGTGATGGTGATGTACAAAGGTCGCGTGCTGGATACGCTGCCTGCGGCGGATTTGCCGCGCGCAACCCATCCCTACACTCGCACGCTGTGGTCCTGCCGCCCCAGTAAAGCCACGCACGGACAACCACTACCGGTGCTGGACCGCGCAGCGCTGGAGGCTCACCATGATTAATCTGCAACACCTGAGCGTGTCACACAAACAGGGTTACGATCTGCGTACCGTCGTACACGACGTTAACCTGCAGGTTAACGCGGGCGAGTGTTTTGGTCTGGTCGGCCCGTCTGGCTGCGGCAAGTCATCGCTGCTGTGGGTGATGGCCGGACTGAACCCGCACTGGCAGGGGAATATGGAACTGGCAGGGCACAAAGTCCTGCCGGGCAAAAGCTTTACCGGCGCGCTGCGTCAGGAGGTGCAGATGGTGTTTCAGGATCCCTATGCCTCCCTGCATCCCCGCCATCGCCTGCGCCGTACGCTGTCCGAGCCGCTCAACCTGCTGAAACGGGACAACATCGACGATCGTATTCATGAGGGATTTCGCCATGTGGGGCTGGATCCGTCGCTGGCCGATCGCTATCCTCATCAGCTGTCCGGCGGTCAGCGCCAGCGTGTGGCTATCGTGCGCGCCCTGTTGCTGCAGCCCAAAATACTGCTGCTGGATGAGCCAACATCGGCACTGGATATGTCAATCCAGGCTGAGATTCTCAATCTGCTTAACGATCTTAAGCGTCAGGATGGTCTGACGATGGTGCTGGTCAGCCACGATCCCGATGTGATTGATCACATGTGTGACCGTGCCGTCCGGATGGCGCAGGGACGGATCGTTGAGCAGATTGCCGCCTCAGCCTGATGCAAGGAAAAACCATGAGCATCCGACTTCGCCCCCTGGAACGAGAAGATCTTCACTTTGTGCATCAACTGGATAATAACGCCAGCGTCATGCGCTACTGGTTCGAAGAGCCGTATGAAGCCTTCGTGGAATTGTCCGATCTGTACGATAAGCACATTCACGATCAGACCGAACGGCGCTTCGTGGTTGAGCATGAGGGGCAAAAAGCGGGGCTGGTGGAGTTAGTGGAGATTAACCATGTTCACCGCCGCGCTGAATTTCAGATCATCATTGATCCGGCGCATCAGGGCAAAGGTCTGGCCACCCAGGCGGCGAAGCTGGCGATGGATTACGGTTTTTCCGTGCTGAATCTGTATAAGCTCTACCTGATCGTCGATCAGGAAAATGAGAAAGCCATCCACATCTACAGCAAACTGGGCTTTGAGATTGAAGGCGTGCTTAAACACGAATTCTTTATCAATGGCGAATACCGCAACACCATCCGTATGTGCATTTTCCAGCATCAGTATCTGGAACGCCATAAAGCACCGGGCGGTATGGTAAAACCTACCGCCCAGTAATCAGCCGCGTGCGCCGACCGGGTTCATGTAAGGCTTTGGATGCTCGGGCTCCAGGTTATACATGCCCCCGTAGAACGGATCGACCAGCAGCCAGCCGGGGAAGCCCAGCAGTGGAATATTCCCCAGCAGGTACCACAGGTTGGCACGGGCTTCGATCGGCACCGTGACGGGCACATAGCCCGGACTTTCCAGCATCAGCAAATAGTGCTTTTTACCATAATAGCGATGGGTGGATTTTTCCAGGATGACGGTTTTTGGCGTATAGCCTTCCGCAACCGGACGACCAGTTTCATCCTGTACGGTAAAACGCGCGCCGGGCGGCTGCGAATCGATCAGAACCGATTGGGTTTCGTTGCCAACAATGGTGGCGCAACCGCTCAGTAGCATCGCGGCAGCGAGAGCCAGAATGTGCTGTTTCATGGCAGGATCCGATAAAAGTCAGGAAGCACAGTGTAAACCGCCCTTCCCACCTTTTCATCCTTCTCAATCGGGCTATCATCGCCCGATTCTGCTGCTTTATTGCGGTTGACAATGGCGGGCAATCGCCGCGATGTCACGGGGTGAGGTGCGGCAGCAGCCGCCAATCAGTCGGGCGCCGGCCTGCTGCCATTCGGCAAATTTGTCATGCAGCGTGCAACCTGAGGGCGCGGAGTGCCAGCTTTTGCTGTTGGCATCGTACTGCTCACCCGAATTGGGATACACCACCAGGGGCTTCTCTGTCAGGCGCTGAAGCTGCTGCAGAGCGGGTGTGACACTGTCCAGCGCGATGCAGTTGATCCCCACGGCAATAACCTGCGGCTGCGCATTCAGGTAGGCCGCAACGTCACGCAGCGGCGTGCCATCGCTGAGGTGTTCCGCATCACGCAGCGTAAAGGAGAACCAGGCACAGCTGTCAGGGAATTCGCGCAGCAGGTTGACCAGCGTCTGCGCTTCGGCAAACGAAGGCAGGGTTTCACAGGCCAGCACATCCACGCCCGCTGCCAGCAAGGCAGCTATCCGGGGGCGATGAAACGCCATCATCTCGGCTTCGGGCAACGTATAGTCGCCGCGATATTCCGACCCGTCCGCCAGAAACGCGCCATAAGGGCCCACCGAGCCTGCTACCAGCAATATCCTGTCGCCTGTCTGCGTCGCCAGGTACTCTGCGCGGGCACGTTGAGCCAGTTCGACGCTTTGTGCGATCAGCGCCAGCGACTGCTGTTCGTTCAAACCGCGTGCCGCAAAGCCTTGTGGCGTCGCCTGATAGCTGGCGGTAATCGCGCAGCGCGCGCCAGCAGCAAAATAGTCATAGTGCACCTGGTAAATCAGCTCAGGATTTTCCATCAGCACTTTCGCGGACCACAACGCATCCGTCAGATCGCAGCCCCGGGCTTCCAGCTCAGTCGCCAGCGCCCCATCCAGAATCAACGGAGCAGTCTGCTGCAGTGCGTGTGATACAGGATTACGCGACATCTCTGGCCTCCTTAGCCTGTGATTTTTTGTGGGTCACATGGTAAGCGCCATAGCAAAACAGCACAAACGGAATTCCGCACCACAGGGCAATGCGCTGTGAGGGATCAAACGCCAGTCCGGCACAGGCCAGCAGGCAGAGTAAAAAGCCCAGAATCGGCGTAAACGGATAGAGTGGCGCGCAGTAAATCAGGTCCGCTGGCGCTTTGCCCTGCTGCACATGGCGGCGACGGAAAACATAGTGCGATGCACAGATGCTGAGCCACACCGCCACGACGGCAAAGCCAGAGATAGCAGACAGCGCCACAAATACGGTGTCCGGCGCGACCACACTGGAAAACAGCGCCAGCAGCCCGCCAATCATGCTGACGGTGATAGCCAGCAGCGGTACGCCACGTTTATTTACCCGGGCGAAGGCGCGCGGCAAGGTGTTTTCATTGGCCAGCGACCACAGCATCCGGCCCGAGGCATACAGGCCCGAGTTCGCCGCTGACAGGATAGCCGTGAGGATAACAAAGTTGATGATATCCGCCGCCCATGGAATACCGATTTTCTCAAACACCAGCACAAACGGGCTTTTGACGATACCGGCCTGATCCATCGGGATCAGCGCCGCCAGCACGAAGACGGTGCCGACAAAGAACAGGATAAGACGAGCAACGGTGGTACGAATAGCCAGCGGCACGACTTTTTGCGGGTTTTCGGTTTCACCGGCGGCAATACCGATTAACTCAGTGCCGGAAAAGGCAAAGTTCACCGCCACCATGGTCATGATGATCGGCAACACACCGTTGGGCAACCAGCCGTGCGCGGTAAGATTGCTCAGTCCGGGTGCTGGCGTACCGTCCTTCATGGGAATAAACCCGAACATGGCTGCACCGCCCAGGACGATAAAGGCGACAATGGTGATGACCTTGATGATGGAAAACCAGAATTCCCCTTCCGCAAAGAAGCGGGTAGAAATCACGTTCAGCAGATAGATGGCAATACAGAAGACCAGGCACCAGATCCAGACCGGCACATGCGGAAACCAGTACTGCATACAGAACCCTGCCGCCGTCAGGCTGGACCCCAGCGCGACGGTCCAGGTCAGCCAGTAGAGCCAGGCCACGGTATAGCCGGTTGCCGGACTCAGATAGCGGGCCGCATAGACGTGGAATGCGCCGGTTTCGGGCATCGCCACGGACAACTCACCCAGGCAGGCCATGACCAGCCAGACCACCAGCGCGCCAATCAGATAAGCCAGCAGCGTACCGGCGGCCCCTGTCGTGGAAATGATGTAGCCGGTGTTAAAAAACAGGCCCGTACCGATCACGCCGCCCAGCGATAACATCACCAGGTGGCGTACTTTCATGGTTCGCTTGAACTGACCCTGCGAAGACGTATTCTGCTCGCTCATAAACCTCATCCGTATGGACGTCTAAACATCTATATGCAGCAGATTTATACGCGTCGTCGCGCCGAAATGCAACGGGCGAAGCGGTAAGGTGCCAGAAAGGCCGGGATCGGTGCCCCGTGATAACGGGGCGGAATGCGTTAGCCAAACACGCTTTGCAGGTAGCGTTCCAGCGCCATTCGCGAACTGAAACCGTGCGGAATACCGTAGTGTTCCTGCGTATCACCGGCCAGGTAGAGAGGGAACTGTGTGTAGTGATCACAGGTTTTCATTTCTGAGGCCGGTTCGGCGAAAGGCTGACTTTTTTCTTTTAACGTCGGGTGGATGACCAGCGCCGTGCGCCCCATGCGCGCTTCGCGATTGACGTAAACATAGTTGTCGCCACGACGATAGCCGTACGCACGGGGGGTAATTTCATCGACTTCAAAGCCCACTTTTTCCAGGACGCGCGCTACCTCATCTGGTCGTAAATACATGCTTGATCCTCTCCTCTTCAAAAGCCACGCAACCTTACATCAGCGTGGCTGTACGGGCATTCGGAATTTTCCCTAAAGGGTCGTCCCGCGCCTCGTTAAGCAAAACGTGGTCTACACTGAGTATTACGTGTTAATGACAAGGGAGCCAAAAATGTTTAATCGAACGCAAAAAAACGATGACATTGATATCAATCAGGATGTTAATGAGTTGGCAGATTCACTTGAAGCCCTGCTGAAGTCTTACGGCAGCGAGGCCAAAGACGAAGTCAATTCTGCGCGCAGTCAGGCTGAAGCCCTGCTTAAGCAAACCCGGGCAAAACTGAACGGCGGCGGTAACCGTGTCACGCAGGTGGCCCGCGATGCCGGCTATCAGGTTGACGCGTATGTCCATGACAAACCCTGGTACGGTGTCGGTATCGGCGCGGCCGTCGGCATTGTGTTAGGCGCACTACTGGTTTCACGCCGCTAACGCTGTTCCACCCCGTTATCATCCGCCTCGCTCACTGAGCGGGGCTTTTTTATGCCTATTTTTTAATCAATCAGCTTTACAAATTTATTTTTCGGGTGGCAGAGCGCGCCAGGCCTGACTTGCCGCGATAATCGCGATTAACCCTACATATGGTGCTATTGACCGCCATAAATACTACATCTAGTATTCATTTCATTGTCAGCCCACAAGATGTTTGCACGAACGAAGCCTGATTCAGGGATATACACGTCGTTATTCGCAGCAGGACCGCAATGAAAGAGGAATACGAATCATGCGCATTATTATTTACACTAAAAACCACTGTGTCCAGTGTAATGCCACGAAGAATGCACTGGATCGCCACGGCATCGATTACCAACTGATCAATCTGGATACCCAGCCGGACGCAATCGACAGCCTGAAAGCGCTGGGCTATCGCCAGGTGCCCGTGGTGATGACCCATGACGATCACTGGAGTGGCTTTCGTCCTGACAAGATAGCCCGTTTAACCCAAACCACGACCATCGGCGGGTAGTCACATGTTCCCACTGGTCTATTTTTCCAGCCAGTCGGAAAACACCCATCGGTTTATTACCCGTCTGGGCCTGCCCGCGCACCGCATACCGATTGAGAGCAAGCAACCGCTGCATATTCACCAGCCTTATATTCTGGTGGTGCCGAGCTATGGCGGTGGCAGTCATCGCGGCGCCGTGCCCAGACAGGTGATTCAGTTTCTTAATGATGAAGCCAATCGTCGCGGTCTGCGCGGCGTGATCGCGGCCGGTAACCGTAACTTCGGTGAAGGCTACTGCCTGGCGGGCGACATCATTGCTAAGAAATGCCAGGTTCCCTACCTGTATCGGTTTGAACTGATGGGAACGCCGGACGATATCGCCAATGTAAAAGCGGGAGTAACCCAATTTTGGCAACAACAGACACTCTGAACAACGTTGCGCAGGACTACCATGCGCTGAACGCCATGCTGAATCTTTACGACGCCGATGGCCGTATTCAGTTTGAAAAGGATCAGCAGGCGGCGCGACAGTTCCTTATTCAGCACGTGCAACCCAATACGCTGCACTTTGCCAGCGTAGCCGAGCGCCTGCGCTATCTGGTTGCAGAAGGCTACTATGAAGCGGACGTGCTGAATCAGTACGATTTTGACTTCCTGTGTGCCCTGCACGATGAAGCCGACACATGGGGTTTTGAGTTCAAAACCTTTTTAGGCGCGTGGAAGTACTACACCAGCTACACGCTGAAGACATTTGACGGCAAGCGTTACCTGGAAACCTTTGCGCAGCGTGCCTGCATGGTGGCACTGACGCTGGCACGGGGCGACGAAAGCCTGGCACGCGCAGTACTGGCGGAAATCCTCAGTGGCCGTTTTCAGCCTGCCACGCCGACGTTCCTTAACTGCGGCAAGCAACAGCGCGGCGAGCTGGTTTCCTGCTTCCTGTTGCGTATTGAAGACAATATGGAATCGATTGGCCGGGCGGTGAATTCCGCCCTGCAGCTGTCCAAACGCGGCGGCGGCGTGGCGTTCCTGTTGTCGAACCTGCGGGAGGCCGGTGCGCCGATTAAGCGCATTGAAAACCAGTCTTCCGGCGTCATTCCGGTCATGAAAATGCTGGAAGATGCGTTCTCCTATGCTAACCAGTTGGGCGCACGTCAGGGAGCGGGCGCAGTCTGGCTCAGTGCTCACCATCCTGACATTTTACGTTTTCTGGATACCAAGCGCGAAAACGCCGACGAGAAAATCCGCATTAAAACCCTGTCGCTGGGCGTGGTGATCCCGGACATCACCTTCCAGCTTGCCAAAGAGAATCAGCCGATGGCGCTGTTCTCGCCCTACGATGTGGAGCGGATCTACGGTCAGGCGTTTGGTGATATCAGCGTCAGTGAGAAATATCACGAGATGCTGGCGGATGACCGCATTCGTAAAACCTATATTCAGCCGCGCGATTTCTTCCAGACGCTGGCGGAAATTCAGTTTGAATCGGGTTATCCCTACATCATGTATGAGGACAGCGTCAACCGCGATAACCCTGTTGCCGGTCGCATTAATATGAGCAACCTCTGTTCAGAGATTTTGCAGGTGAACAGCGCCAGCGAGTTTAATGAAGACCTGAGCTACCGCCGCGTGGGAAAAGACATTTCCTGTAATCTGGGTTCCCTGAATATCGCGCATGCGATGGACTCGGGCAATCTTGCACAGACGGTGGATACGGCAATCCGCGCCCTGACGGCGGTATCAGAGATGAGTGATATTGCGTCCGTGCCTTCCGTTGCAGAAGGTAACCGGCGTTCCCATGCGATCGGCCTGGGCCAGATGAACCTGCATGGCTATCTGGCGCGGGAAGGCATCGTCTATGGTTCCCCGGAAGCACTGGATTTCACTAATCTCTATTTTTACTGTGTGACCTATTATGCGCTGCGCGCCTCGAATCAGCTGGCAAAAGCACGCCAGCAAACCTTCGAGGGTTTTAAGTCCTCGACCTATGCCACCGGCGCTTACTTTGACAAGTATCTGAACGCTGACTGGCAGCCGCGCACCGCCCGTATTGACGCCCTGTTTGCCAAAGCGGGCATTACGCTGCCCGGCCGTGAAGACTGGCTGGCGCTGCGTGAAGCGGTGATGACCTCGGGTTTATACAATCAGAATCTGCAGGCTATCCCGCCCACGGGGTCGATCTCCTACATCAATCACGCCACCTCCAGTATTCATCCGATTGTGTCGCGTATTGAGATCCGCAAAGAGGGTAAAACCGGTCGCGTATACTATCCCGCCCCCTTCATGACCAATGACAATCTGGCGTTCTATGAAGATGCCTACCAGATTGGGCCGGAGGCCATTATTGATACCTACGCTGAGGCAACCCGACATGTGGATCAGGGCCTGTCACTGACCCTGTTCTTCCGGGACGACGTGACTACGCGCGACATCAATAAAGCGCAGATTTACGCCTGGAAGAAAGGCATCAAAACGCTCTATTACATTCGACTGCGCCAGATGGCCCTGCAAGGCACCGAAGTGCAGGGCTGCGTCTCCTGTGCACTGTGAGAAACCTGTTATGCAACTTCGACATATTCACGCGATTAACTGGAACCGGATTCAGGATGAGAAAGATCTTGAGGTCTGGAACCGTCTGACCAGCAACTTCTGGTTGCCGGAAAAAATCCCGCTGTCCAATGATTTGCCGGCCTGGCAGACGCTGGACAAGTCACAACAGCAGCTCACCATTCGCGTCTTTACCGGCCTGACGCTGCTGGACACCATTCAGAATGTGCTGGGCGCACCGGGATTAATGCCCGACGCGCTGACGCCGCATGAGGAGGCGGTGCTGTCGAATATCAGCTTTATGGAGGCGGTGCATGCCCGCTCCTACAGCTCGATTTTTTCGACCTTATGCAATACCAGCGATGTGGATGCGGCGTACCAGTGGAGTGAAGAGAACCAGGCCCTGCAAAATAAAGCCGGGATTATCCTGACCCATTACCGCGCTGACGATCCGTTAAAGAAAAAAATCGCCAGCGTCTTTCTGGAGTCGTTTCTGTTTTATTCGGGCTTCTGGCTGCCGATGTACTGGTCCAGCCGCGGCAAGCTGACCAATACGGCGGATCTGATTCGTTTAATCATCCGCGATGAGGCGGTACACGGCTACTATATCGGCTATAAATACCAGAAAGCGCTTGAGCAGGTCGATGAGGGCCGCCGCGAAGCCTTACAGCAGTTCGCCATCGATCTGCTGCTGGCGCTGTATGAAAATGAAGTGGCCTATACAGAAGCGCTATACGGCGAAACAGGCTGGGCAGACGAGGTGAAAACCTTCCTGCATTACAACGCCAATAAAGCGTTGATGAATCTGGGCTACGAGGCTCTGTTCCCGGCGGAGCTGACGCAGGTCAATCCGGCCATTCTGGCGGCACTGTCACCCAATGCGGATGAGAACCATGATTTCTTCTCGGGCTCAGGATCGTCTTACGTGATGGGGAAAGCGGTCGAAACCGAAGACGAAGACTGGAATTTTTAAGACGTTGTGTGCCGTGCTGTCAACGGCACGTTTCCCCTTAGCGAAGGGACAGGCGCGCGGCATTTTCACAGCGCGCTGAACCTTCCCTTTCCGTCCGCGGAATGGGTGCCGATCGCGCCACAATAAATGACGGTAACGATTTGGCCGCCCGTTGCCAGGGTTAACCTGACTGAGATCACTGCTCACGCACTGACCGCTCTCAGCATCGCGCTGCCTTTGGCATGGCGTTGAGAAGTCCGTTTATTCCGACGCCAAAACGGGGCGCCGTACCCGGATCCAATCTGACAGAGGGATAAGTCTGTCCCTGCCACAACCCGAGAGATCGCGACAAACAAACCCGACGTAAACGGCTGTCGATCTTTACTGTTACCCGACTATCACATAAACATAGCTATCAAATTATTTTTTAGGTTATTATTAACGCCACATTATTATTCATCTTTGCTACTGACGACCTATGACAACGTCTCACCCTGGTTTATCTTCCGCGCTGGTGGGACTGATGTCCGTTGCCACGGGACTGTGCGTCGCCAGTAATTATTATATTCAGCCTCTGCTGCATACTATTGCCCTTCACTTTCACTTATCCGTCGCATTCGCCGGGTTTATCGTGACCAGCGCGCAACTCGGCTATGCCTGCGGTCTGCTGTTGCTGGTTCCACTTGGCGATATGCTGGAACGGCGTGGACTGATTGTTGCCATGATGGTGCTGGCGGCGCTTGGTATGGTGATCATTGCCCTTTCCTCCTCCTTTCCTGTGTTGTTACTGGGAACGGTACTTACCGGGCTCTTTTCTGTCGCGGCGCAAATTCTGGTACCGCTGGCGGCCACCCTGGCCCGCCCGGAAACACGGGGCAAAGTGACCGGCACCGTCATGAGTGGCTTGCTGTTGGGTATTCTGCTGGCGCGCACCGTGGCGGGCGGCCTGGCTCAGTTGGGCGGCTGGCAAACCGTCTACTGGGTCGCCAGCGTCTTAATGCTGTTGATGGCGCTGGCGCTGTGGCGCGCGCTGCCGCGTATTACCCCCTCGGTCTCGTTAAATTATCCGCAGCTGCTGGTTTCCATTTTCAGGCTGTATGTGGCCGACGCTGTTCTGCGCACCCGGGCCTTTACCGGTTGCCTGACGTTTGCCAATTTCAGCATCCTGTGGACCTCAATGGCCTTTCTGCTCTCTTCCGCGCCCTACGGTTATTCGGAAGGGGAGATCGGCTTACTGGGGCTGGTGGGTGCCGCTGGCGCACTGGCGGCCAGAAAAGCCGGGGCGCTGACGGACAAAGGTAAAGCGAAACTGACCACCAGCATGGGCTTGCTGATTATGCTGCTGTCATGGAGCGCGACCGCCTGGGGCACGCAGCATCTTGCAGCTCTGATTATCGGCATTTTGCTGCTGGATCTGGCGGTACAGGGCGTGCATATCACCAATCAGAGCGTGATTTACGCGCGTCAGCCTGATGCCCGTAACCGCCTGAATGCCGGCTATATGACCAGCTACTTTATCGGCGGTGCGCTGGGTTCGCTGCTGTCTGCCAATGCCTATCATCTGGGCGGCTGGCATGGGGTTTGCGCAGCCGGTGCAACACTGACGTTACTGAATTTACTTGTCTGGTGGAGGAATCACCGCTTAGAGCAACCGAATAGCCAGAATAGTGTGATTTAGCCTGTTCAGCCGAGTGTGAGTTTGCTATGGTTGGCCCCAAAGTTATTCACGTCGGTTATTTTTTCTTTCGAAATCATTTGATGTCGTACCGTTTCGCTCTACGACCAACGCCTGTGATATCGATGCGCACCACCTTCACCCTGGGGTCAAGGACAGATCTTGAATCACCACAGTGGAACAGCCCGAGAACACCGCTTCTGTGTCCGGTGACTCAACAGTCATGCTGTCGCCGTGGTTACTATAAAAGTTGAAATTAGTGAGGTTTTTCTAATGGAAAGTTCGTTTACTCCCATTGAGCAAATGTTAAACATCCGCGCCAATCGTCATGCGGATTTCCCCTTTCAGGAGATTCTTCTGACGCGACTCTGCATGCATATGCAAGGTAAGCTGCTGGATAATCGTAATAAAATGCTGAAAGAACAGGGCATCAATGAAACCCTGTTTATGGCATTGCTGACCCTGGATGCGCAGGAAGATCAGAGCATTCAGCCTTCTGAACTGAGCACCGCGCTGGGTTCATCACGTACCAACGCCACGCGCATCGCTGATGAGCTGGAAAAACGCGGCTGGATTGAGCGCCGTGAAAGTGCGCAGGATCGCCGCTGTCTGCATCTGCATCTGACCGACAAAGGTAATGCCTTCCTGCAGCAGGTTCTGCCGCCGCAGCATCAGAGCCTGCAATATCTGTGGTCCGCTCTGACCGCTGACGAAAAGTCGCAGCTCGAAAGCATCACCCGTAAGTTGCTTACCCGACTGGATAAAATGGAAGAAGACAAACTGTCTGCCTCGTTATCACGGTAATAGCAAGATCTGCGACACAATCACCTGACGAAATCGTTATTTTAACCCTCTTTTATCCGGCCAGCGCTTAGTCGCTGGCTTTTTTGGCTCGGGCGAAGGCGAAAACGGACTTGACCTCGCCGACATAGTGGAAAACGTGGAGAAATACATGAGTGCATCAGAGGCGCAAAGCCCGCATCAGCCTGTGAACAACAAAAAGAAAAAGCGCAAAGGCGCACTGATTTTACTGGCGCTGGTGGTCGTACTGCTCGGCATTGCGTGGGGCGTATACTGGTTTTTAGTGTTGCGTCATTTTCAGGAAACGGATGATGCCTATGTTGCGGGTAATCAGGTGCAGATCATGGCCCAGGTATCAGGCAGCGTGAACAAAGTCTGGTTTGACGATACGGACTATGTCAAAAAAGGGGATGTGCTGGTGTCGCTGGATAAAACTGACGCACAGCAGGCCTTTGAAAAAGCGCAGACGGAGCTGGCTACCAGCGTTCGTCAGGTGCACCAACAGATGATTAATGCGAAACAGTATCAGGCCACCATTGCACTCCGTCAGACGGCGTTGGATCAGGCGCAGGCCGATCTGAAACGCCGCGAACCGTTGGGTGCGTCCAACCTGATTGGCCGTGAAGAACTGCAACATGCGCGCGATGCCGTGGCCTCCGCGAAAGCAGAGCTGGATGTGGCGATTCAGCAATACAACGCCAACCAGGCGATGATCCTGAACACCTCACTGGAAAACCAGCCTGCCGTAAAACAGAGCGCCGCGCAGCTGCGCGACGCCTGGCTGGCGCTGCAACGTACCGACATTCGCAGCCCGATGGACGGTTATGTCTCGCGTCGTAGCGTCCAGGTTGGATCGCAAATCAGCACCAGTACCCCGCTGATGGCTGTCGTCCCGGCGACGGATTTGTGGGTGGATGCAAACTTCAAAGAAACCCAACTGGCAGGCGTGCGTATTGGTCAACCGGCCACCGTTGTGGCAGATATCTACGGCGACGATGTGGTCTATCACGGCAAAGTGGTGGGGCTGGATATGGGCACAGGCAGCGCGTTTTCCCTGTTACCTGCACAGAACGCCACGGGCAACTGGATTAAAGTCGTTCAGCGCCTGCCAGTGCGCATTGAGCTGAACCAGGACGAAGTCGCGAAGCACCCACTGCGTATTGGCCTGTCAACGTTGGTCAAAATTGATACCGACAATAAAGACGGTAGCGTACTGGCAACCAGCGTACGTCAGCAGGCAGCTTACAGCACTAACGCGCTGGCCATTGACCTGGCACCGGTTAATACGCTGATCACCGATATCGTCCACGCGAACGCCGGATGATGAGCCGGAGGCTGTAATGGCACAAACACCGCTTAAAGGGATGCCGCTGGTCTTAATGACCATTGCGTTATCGCTGGCGACGTTCATGCAGGTTCTGGACTCTACCATTGCGAACGTTGCGATTCCGACGATTGCCGGTAACCTGGGAGCGTCCAACTCCCAGGGAACCTGGGTCATCACCTCATTCGGGGTGGCCAATGCTATCTCGATTCCGATTACCGGCTGGCTCGCCAGGCGCATCGGTGAAGTCAAACTTTTTACCTGGTCCACTATCCTGTTTGCGCTGGCCTCCTGGGCCTGCGGTATGTCAGAAAGCCTGGAGATGCTGATTTTCTTCCGCGTCATTCAGGGGATCGTGGCCGGTCCGTTGATTCCGCTGTCGCAAAGCCTGTTGCTGAACAACTATCCCCCGGCCAAGCGCAGTATCGCCCTGTCGCTCTGGGCGATGACGGTGATCGTGGCCCCGATATGTGGACCGATCCTCGGCGGCTGGATCAGCGATAACTACCACTGGGGCTGGATCTTCTTTATCAACGTTCCTATCGGGGTTGTCGTCATTATGCTGACGCTGCAAACCCTGCGTGGTCGTGAAACCCAGACACAGATTCGACCGATCGATACCGTCGGCCTGGTCCTGCTGATTGTCGGAGTCGGTTCGCTGCAGGTCATGCTGGATCGGGGTAAAGAGCTGGACTGGTTTAGTTCGACGGAAATCATCGTTCTGACCATTGTCGCCGTGGTGGCGCTCGTAATGTTGCTGATATGGGAGTTGACGGATGAGCATCCGATAGTCGATCTGTCGCTGTTCAAATCGCGTAATTTCACCATAGGCTGTTTGTCGATTAGCCTGGCCTACATGCTCTATTTTGGCTCGATTGTCCTGTTGCCGCAGTTGCTGCAGGAGGTCTACGGCTATACCGCAACCTGGGCCGGGCTGGCGTCGGCACCGGTGGGGATTATCCCGGTTATCCTGTCGCCGATTATTGGGCGTTTCTCGCATAAGATAGACATGCGGCAACTGGTAACGTTTAGCTTCATTATGTATGCCATATGTTTTTACTGGCGAGCTTACACCTTTGAGCCCGAGATGGACTTTGCGGCCTCCGCCTGGCCTCAGTTTATTCAGGGCTTCGCGGTGGCCTGCTTCTTTATGCCATTGACGACAATTACGCTTTCCGGTCTGCCACCGGAGCGCATGGCCGCGGCATCCAGCCTGTCTAACTTTGTGCGTACGCTGGCGGGCTCGATTGGCACTTCCATTACCACGACAATGTGGACGGATCGTGAGGCAATGCACCACAGCAACCTCACCGAATCGGTGACGCCGTACAACATCAATGCGCAGCAGATGTACAGCCAGCTTGAAGGGATGGGCATGTCGCATCAGCAGGCATCGGCCTACATCGCCCAGCAGATCACCAATCAGGGGCTGATTATCTCTGCCAATGAGATTTTCTGGGCCTCGGCGGGCGTGTTCCTCGTCTTGCTGGTCCTGATCTGGTTTGCCCGTCCACCGTTCGGCGCGGGCGGCGGAGGCGGCGGCGCGCACTAGCGGCTGCCGCACTGTCTTCGCCGGTTCTGGCGTACCTGCCCGGTACGCCAGAACGTCCTTACCAACGCGTCGCTTTTATATCAATCACGAACCGGTATTTCACCTCCCCTTTCAGCATCCGCGCAAATGCCTCTTCTGTCTGCTCTCCGCAAATCAATTCAATGTCAGCCGTAATATTGTTCTCACCGCAGAAGTCCAGCATGTCCTGCGTTTCTTTGATGCTGCCAATAGAAGAGCCGCTGATGCTTAAACGGCGGAATACCATAGGCGTGATATCCGGTGAGGCGTGCGGGCTGTCGGGAATGCCCACCAGCACCAGACGGCCATTGGTTTTAAGCGTGGCCAGATAGGGATCCAGATCGTGAGGCGCGGCAACGCAGTCCACGATCAGATCCAGCGACTGCTGACAGGCCTGCATCTCTGCTGCATGACGTGATACCACAACATGACGGGCACCAAGTCGGCGCGCATCTTCCGCTTTGTCGGGAGAGGTGGTGAACAGCGTGACGTCCGCACCCAGTGCGCTCGCCAGTTTTACCGCCATGTGCCCCAGCCCACCCAGGCCAATGACGCCAACCTTGTCGCCCGCTTTGACATCAAAGTGACGGAGCGGTGACCACACAGTGACGCCCGCACACAATAGCGGGGCCACGCCTGCCAGCGGCAAGTGCGAAGGAACCGATACGACAAAATCCTGATCGACGACAACGTGTTCCGCATAACCGCCCCGGGTGCGCTCCCCGGTATATTTATCTGTGCCGTTATAGGTCGCGGTGAAGCCAGCTTCGCAATACTGCTCTTCCTGCTGCTGACAAAAACGACAGGTGCGGCAGGCATCCACCATAACGCCCACACCGACAAGATCGCCGGGGGCAAAACGGCTGGCCTTTCCGCCGGTTTCAATAACCCGGCCCACAATTTCATGACCGGGTACTAATGGATAGTGGCTCACCGCCCACTCATTGCGGGCCATGTGCAAATCGGAGTGGCAAACGCCACAGTAAAGAATTTCGATTTTTACATCACTGGGCTGAAGCGGACGCAGCGCTATCTGGCCGGGCGTCAGGGGTTGTGTCGCATCGTGGGCGATCAGTGCATTGATTTTCATTGTGCCTCTCATCGTATCTGGCGTTATTTAACGGAAGGCGGCAAACTCTACTGAAATGGGTTCATTATTGATAGTAGTCACCCTTTGGTGACCATAGAAAGGAAGGACACTATGCCAGCCTGGGTTGACGGAAAACTGGTTTTTTATGTGGATTCGCCACCGCGCCGCCTGATGGATCTGTTTTCGGTGAAGTGGAGCACAATGTTGCTGCACGCGCTGTTTCACTGGCCTGGCGGCCGTGCACGCACGGGGGAACTGCAGCGAAGCCTGCAGGGAATATCGAAAAAGATGTTGTTTCAGACGCTAAAAGAGCTGGAGCAACGCGGACTAATTTCCCGCCATGTTTATGACGTGGTGCCGCCTAAAGTGGAATATCAGTTAACGGCGCTGGGCAGAACCTTTGCGGAACCGGTGGAACAGCTTTATCAATGGGGACTGGAGAATCAACAGGTACTTGATGAGATGGATGCGCATTATCAGCGATCAAAGCCTGAGGGAGAGTAAAGCGCGGTAACGAACGGCATAGAGCATGATGGCGCCTTGGCCGCGCCATCGTTTTGCTCGCACAGATTATGCGTTCTGACGCCACCATTCGGCTAACAGCACACCGGTCGCGACCGACACATTCAGACTTTCCACATTACCGGTGCCGCCAATTGACAGGCTCATATCGCCCTGCTGGAACGTGCTGTCGGACAAGCCTTCACGTTCCTGCCCTAACACCAGGACCATTTTGGCAGGCAGCTCGGCTTCAGACAGCGGCGTACCCTGATGGCTGGATGTGGTTACGATGGTGTAACCCGCTTTACGGAACGCGTCGAGGCCTTGCGTAAAGGTTGTGCCGCTGATGGCCTGAACGTGTTCCGCCCCGCCTTCCGCGGTACGAACTGCCGCTCCGGATTCCAGCAACGAGGCATCATTCACCAGCAGCCCTTTCACACCGAAATGTGCACAGCTACGCATGATAGCGCCAAGGTTATGTGGGTTACTGACATCTTCAAGGGCCAGCACGCAGTCTTTGCTTTCGGCCTTCTCCAGCCACGCGGCCACATCCATGCCCATGCGCTTTTTAATCAGGAAGCACACACCGCCATGGTGTTCGGTGCCGGAGGCTTTGGTGATCTCAGCGTCATCTACCACGTGGTAGGCTTTACGGTTCGCTGCCAGCCAGCGCAGCGCGTCGCGAAAACGCGGCGTAACGCTCTGCACAAACCAGGCACGCACGATGCTTTCGGGACGGCTCTGGAACAGCGCCTGACAGGCGTTTTCGCCATAAACCCGGGTTTCTTCCAGGCGCTGGCGGCGGATCTGCTCTACGTCCACGACACCTTTACCGCTGATGCCCGGGTTATCCGATTTGGGCTCATCGACCGGTGCACGGGAAACGGTGCGCCAGGGCGAATCACTGCTGCCGTAAGCGTCGCGGTTATCGCTGCTGCGATCGTTGCGGCGAGGTGCACTGTCATTGCGGCGTGGCGCGCTGTCGCTGCGACGACCTGTACTGCGTCCGCCTTCTTCACTGCGCTCAGTGCGTGGGCCGGATGAACGACGAGTGTCTTCACGGCGAGCAGCAGGACGGCCACCTTTGCCTGTACGAGGATTGGGCGCACGCGCGCTTTGCTCATCTTCGCCACGCACATACATGACTTTGACCTTACCACTTTTGCCTTTAAATTCGTCGTTCATTTCTTCCTCCTGCATTGAGAGCGCGAAGATTACCTGATGTGACTGCGCTTAGCTATCAACTATTGAACCTATAGAGCAATCCACATTGAGCGGATCTTATCACCCTTTCATAATGGACAATATTGAGCAAAGCGCTCTACATCATTATCAGAGGTTTTTTATGAATACGGTATGCACGTCTTGTCAGGCAACCAATCGCGTTCCCGAAGAACGGCTTGCCGATGGTGCCAAATGTGGTCGTTGTGGCGAAAGCCTGTTTTCGGGTGACGTGATCAACGCCACTGCCGCCACGCTGGACAGCTATCTGCAGGATGACCTGCCTGTCGTCGTGGATTTTTGGGCACCCTGGTGCGGCCCTTGTGTCAACTTTGCACCCGTTTATAAAGACGTCGCGCAGGAGCGTAGCGGTAAGGTTCGCTTTCTGAAGGTGAATACCGAAGCCGAGCCCGCCCTGAGCAGCCGTTTCCGCATTCGCAGTATCCCGACCATCATGGTGTTTAAAAAAGGCGAGATGGTGGATGTGCTGAACGGCGCGATGCCGAAAGCCCCCTTTAATGAGTGGCTCGACGAATCCCTGTAAGTCCCTGAGGCCAGCATCTGCTGGCCTTTTCCTTTTGTCCGACGCTTCGATTACACTACGCTTTTTCCTGTCCTGAAGAATCATGTCTGATAACGCCGTTTTACGTTTACGCAGCCAACGTCTGGCGCGTGCTACGCGTCCTTTTTTAGCCCGCGGAAATCGTGTGCTTCGCTGTCAGGGCTGTCTGTTGCCGGAAAAACAGTGCCTGTGCGACAGCATCGTTACACAGTCCGCCCGGAGCCGCTTTTGCCTGGTGATGTTTGATACCGAGCCGATGAAGCCAAGCAATACCGGCCGGTTGATTGCGGATGTGTTGCCAAATACGCAGGCCTTTGGCTGGTCACGCACGGAGCCCGATCCGCTGTTACTGGCGGCGGTGGCCGATGGGGCTTATCAGCCGATGGTGGTTTTTCCTGCCTCCTATGCGGATGACGGTCGCGAGGTTCTCCACGCGCCGCCGCTGTCGGGCAAACCGCCGCTGTTTATTATGCTGGACGGTACCTGGAATGAGGCGCGGAAGATGTTTCGCAAAAGCCCCTGGCTTGATCGTTTCCCGGTGCTGTCGCTCAATGTAACGTCCCCTTCCCGCTACACGCTGCGTGAAGCACATGGCGAAGGCCAGCACTGTACGGCAGAAATTGCAGCGGCATTACTGCAGCAGGCGGGCGACAGCGACGCAGCGCAGGCTTTATCCCGGCATTTCGAGCAGTTTCGCCAGGCTTACCTGGCCGGTAAACCGCACCATCCCGGTCAGAACCGATAACGTTAGCGGTCACGTACATGCGTGACGAATAGTGTCCCGGGCGCGCTGATGTACGCCCTTCTTCAGCCTGCGATCTGCCCGGCGGTAAAACGGGGCAAATACGTTTACAATCACCTAAATCCTGATGAATGGAGTACGTGATGAGTCAACGCGGACTGGAAGCGCTGTTAAGGCCGAAATCCATTGCGGTTATCGGTGCCTCGATCAAACCGGGACGCGCAGGCTATTTCATGATGCGCAACCTGCTGGCCGGTGGTTTTAGCGGACCGGTGTTGCCGGTTACGCCAAAATACAAAGCCGTCAGCGGCGTGCTGGCCTGGCCTGATATTCACAGTCTGCCTTTCGCCCCGGATTTGGCGGTGATTTGCACCCATCACAAAAGGAATCTGGAACTGC
Source organism: Pantoea sp. BR_17 (assembly GCF_041955125.1). Classification (NCBI taxonomy): domain Bacteria; kingdom Pseudomonadati; phylum Pseudomonadota; class Gammaproteobacteria; order Enterobacterales; family Erwiniaceae; genus Pantoea; species Pantoea sp. BR_17. Next base: position 269,998 of record NZ_JAVAXT010000005.1, read on the forward strand.
TGCAGCAGCTTGGCGAGAAAGGCTGTAAAGCCTGCATCATTCTTTCTGCGCCCACCAGCCAGCTTCCCGAATTAAAACAGTGCGCCAGCCGCTGGCAGATCCGCCTGCTCGGCCCTAACAGTCTGGGCCTGCTGGCACCGTGGCAGGGACTGAATGCCAGCTTTTCGCCCGTACCCATTGCTAAGGGCCGCATTGCGTTTATTTCGCAGTCATCCGCCGTCTCTAATACCATTCTCGACTGGGCACAGCAGCGTAACCTGGGCTTCTCCTGGTTTATCGCGCTGGGAGACAGTTTGGATACCGACGTGGATGACCTGCTGGATTTTCTTGCCCGCGATGGCAAAACCAGCGCGATTCTGCTTTATCTTGAACATCTTAGTGATGCACGCCGTTTTGTCTCGGCTTCGCGAAGCGCCTCACGTAATAAGCCCATCCTGATCATCAAAAGTGGGCGCAGCCGTCAGGCACAGGCGTTGCTGGGAACGCACAGTGGTCTGGATGCCGCCTGGGATGCCGCCATTCAGCGCGCCGGGTTACTGCGGGTACAGGATACCCACGAGCTGTTTACCGCAGTGGAATCCTTAAGCCATATGCGCCCGCCGCGTGGTCATCGCCTGATGATCGTCAGCAATGGTGCCGCGCCCGCCGCACTGGCGCTGGATGAACTCTATGCCCGCAACGGTAAGCTGGCCGTGCTGAGCGACGAGACCGTGCAGCAGCTCAATGCTGTCCTGCCGGAGGGCGTCGGACATGGCAATCCGCTTGATTTAAAAGACGATGCCACACCGGCGCGTTATCTTGACTGTATTAGCGTGCTGCTCGACAGCCATGATTTAGATGCGTTGATGCTGATTCATGCCCCCAGTGCCGTTGCCCCCGCCACCGAAACCGCAGAGAAAATTATTCAGCTGGTGCAACAACATCCGCGCGGTAAACAGCTTACGCTGTTGACGAACTGGTGCGGGGAATACTCTTCTCAGGCGGCGCGCCGGGCTTTTACGCAGGCGGGCATTCCTACCTGGCGCACGCCGGAAGGTACCGTTACCGCCTTTATGCACCAGGTGGAATACCGGCGTAATCAGAAGTTACTGCGGGAAACCCCCGCGCTGCCGGCCAGTCTGACCCAGGACAGTGCGCAGGCGCACCAGATCTTATCTCAGGCATTAAATCAGGGTGTGTTATCGCTGGATACGCATGAGGTGCAGCCGGTGCTCAAAGCCTACGGGCTGGCCACTCTGCCCACCTGGATTGCGAAAGACAGCGATGATGCGGTCACCATTGCCGAACAAATCGGTTACCCGGTTGCGCTAAAACTGCGCTCCCCGGACGTGGCGCATAAATCCGACGTCCAGGGCGTGATGCTGTATCTGCGCAATGCTGCTGAAGTGCGGCGCGCGGCAGACGCCATTATCGACCGCGTAAAACAGACGTTACCCAGCGCCCGAATCGAAGGGCTGGTCGTGCAGAGCATGGCAAATCGTGCCGGAGCACAGGAGCTGCGCATCGTCGTGGAACAGGATCCGCTGTTTGGCCCGATCATCATGCTGGGTGAAGGTGGCGTGGAATGGCAGGCTGAGAAACAGGCTGCCGTAGCGTTGCCGCCGCTCAATATGACGCTGGCGCGCTATCTGGTCATACAGGCGATAAAAGGCGGTAAGATCCGCAGCCGCAGTGCGCTCATCCCTCTTGATGTTGCCGCGCTGAGCCAGTTACTGGTACAGGTGTCTAACCTGGTGGTGGATTGCCCGGAAATAGCGCGCCTGGATATTCATCCGCTGTTGGCGGCGGGCAGTGATTTCACGCTGCTGGACGTCACCCTGGCGTTGGCCCCCTTTGACGGCGACAGCGAAACCCGCCTGGCGATTCGTCCTTATCCTCAGCATCTGGAAGAGGAGGTCGAACTGAAAGATGGTCAGCATTGCCTGTTCCGCCCGATCTTACCCGAAGATGAACCGCTGCTGCGTGACTTCATCAGTCAGGTAACCAAAGAAGATCTTTACTACCGCTATTTCAGCGAAATTAACGAATTCACACATGACGATCTGGCCAATATGACGCAGATCGACTATGACCGGGAAATGGCGATCGTCGCGGTGCGTCAGCACCAGGGACAGCCGGAGATCATCGGCGTCACCCGCGCCATTTCGGATGCCGACAACATTGATGCAGAGTTCTCCGTGCTGGTACGTTCCGATCTGAAAGGTCTGGGAATGGGGCGGCGGTTACTCGAAAAAATGATTCGTTACACCCGCGCCCATGGCTTGCAACAACTGAACGGCATCACCATGCCGGGCAACCGTGGCATGGTCACGCTGGCGAAAAAACTCAATTTTAACGTGGATGTGCAGATGGACGATGGTATCGTCAGCCTTAAGCTTTTGTTACAGGATAATGTCAATTTACCGTGTACAGAAAAGTAAAAATCGCCCGGTCAGCTCGGGTTGATGTTATTATTTAGCGTTATGACCCTGATTTGGTGGCAAAAGGCCATACAATGAACCGAGAAGAAGTGCACTGTGATGTTGTCTAAATTTAAGCGCAATAAACACCAACAACACCTCGCACAGCTGCCTAAACTGTCACAATCTGTTGCGGATGTGTCGACGCTTTATTCGCCTGGCGAATTCCGTGAGACGCTTTTGGAAAAGATTGCGTCAGCGCAATCGCGCATTTGTATCGTCGCCCTTTATCTGGAAAATGACGATGCGGGCCGCGCCGTCATGAACGCACTTTATGCGGCAAAAATCGCGCGTCCACAGCTGGATATCAGTATTTTAGTTGACTGGCACCGCGCCCAGCGCGGGCGCATTGGTGCCGCGCGCGGCGCCACTAACGCCGACTGGTATTGTGAGATGGCCCAGCAACATCCCGACAGCGTGATTCCGGTGTACGGCATCCCGGTGAATACGCGTGAAGCGCTGGGCGTACTGCACCTGAAAGGTTTCATCATTGATGACATGCTGCTTTACAGCGGTGCCAGCATTAATGACGTCTACCTGCACCAGCATGATAAATACCGTTACGACCGCTATCAGCTCATCCGTAACCCCGCCCTGGCTGACACCATGTTCGAATGGATTAATCACCATTTGAAAGAGGCGGAGGCGGTGAATCGTCTGGACTATGCAGAGCGGCCTTCCAGCCCGGAAATTAAAAACGAAACCCGGCAGTTTCGTCAGGACCTGCGCGGTTTTAACTATCAGTTTGAAGGCAACGCTGGCAACGATGAACTGGCCGTAACGCCTTTAGTAGGCTTAGGCAAACACAGCCTGCTGAACAAGACCATTTTCCATCTGATGCCCTGCGCAGAGAAAAAACTCACTATCTGCACCCCCTATTTCAACCTGCCCGCCTTGCTGGTGCGCAATATCATTGCCCTGTTACGTCAGGGCAAAGATGTCGAGATCATTGTGGGTGATAAGACGGCGAATGACTTCTATATTGCACCCGATGAGCCGTTCAAGATCATCGGTGCACTGCCCTATCTCTACGAAATTAATCTGCGTCGCTTTTTGAGTCGCCTGCAGTATTACGTCAGTAACGGACAGCTGATCGTGCGCTTATGGAAAGAGGGTGAGAACAGCTATCACCTGAAAGGGATGTGGGTCGATGATGAATGGCAGCTTATTACAGGCAACAACCTGAATCCGCGCGCCTGGCGGCTGGATCTGGAAAATGCGGTACTGATCCACGATCCGCATCAGCAACTGGCCGATCAGCGCCAGCACGAACTGATGCTGATCCGCCAACATACCACTGTGGTTAAGCATTTCCGTGAGCTGGAAAGTATTGCTGACTACCCGGCTAAAGTCCGTAAACTGATTCGACGCCTGCGTCGTATCCGTATTGACCGCCTGATCAGTCGTATCCTCTAGTGTTTCAGCATGCCGCAGACTGACTGCGGCATGTTTACCGATTAAAGCGCCATGCCCTTACCCTGCCGGTGCAGCAACAGCGATACCACGAAGGCCAGTGCACCCATCCCAGAAACATACCAGAAGAACGTGGTTTCCATGTCGTGGTGTTTCATCAGCAACGCAACATACTCTGCCGATCCACCAAAAATGGCATTCGCCACCGCATAGGAAAGCCCGACACCGAGCGTCCTAACCTGCGGTGGAAACATCTCTGCTTTTAAAATCCCACTGATCGAGGTGTAAAAACTGGTGATCAGCAGCGCCAGCATAATCAGAATAAATGCCATGCCCGGACTCTGAACGTTTTGCAAAAGTGTCAGAATGGGGACAGTACAGATTGCGGCCCCAGCCCCAAAGACCATCATGGACGTGCGGCGGCCGATTTTATCCGACAAACCACCGATAATCGGCTGCAGCAGCATATAAACCAGTAACGCGCCGGTCATTAATCCGCTGGCCGTTTTCGCATCCATGCCTGACGTATTGACCAGGTACTTTTGCATATAGGTGGTAAAGGTATAAAAACTCAGCGATCCGCCCGCGGTAAAGCCCAGTACCATCAGAAACGGCTTAGTATGATTTCGCAATAAGCCGATGACGCTGCCCGCATCGCGGTGTTCACGGGTTTGTTTATCTGAGGTCTCATCCAGCGAGCGGCGCAGCCATAACGCGATGACAGCCAGCGCGGCGCCTAAAAAGAACGGGATACGCCAGCCCCAGGTTCGTAGCTCATGATCGGTTAACAGAAACTGCAGCACCACGACCGTCAGTACCGCAGCCAGTTGGCCGCCGATTAAGGTGACATACTGGAATGAGGCATAAAACCCTTTTCGTCCTTCCAGCGCGACTTCACTCATATAGGTGGCGCTTGTGCCGTATTCACCGCCTACTGACAGTCCCTGAAACATACGCGCCAGCAAAAGCAGTGCGGGCGCGGCGATGCCAATACTTTCGTAGCCCGGCAGGCAGGCGATCACCAGCGATCCGAAACACATCATGCAGACCGAGATCAGCATGGATTTTTTGCGGCCGTGGCGGTCGCCAATGTAGCCAAATAACCAGCCGCCAATCGGCCGCATTAAGAAGCCCGCCGCAAAGACGCCTGCGGTTTGCAGCAGTTGGGTTGTGGTGTCGCCCTGGGGGAAGAAAATATGGGCAAAGTAGAGTGAGAAAAACGAGTACACATAAAAGTCGAACCATTCAACTAGATTACCTGAGGATGCGCCTACGATGGCCCAGATACGTTTTTTTCTGTCGATCGCCTGCGTGTGGGGAGTGCTGTTCATGTCTGACATGCTATGCCTCGGCTCCTTGCTGATAAGCAGCGTTAAAGCGTTGAGTAAAGCATGGACGGCAATAAAACGGAAAGAGGTGTTGCCCCGAGCCTATAAAATGTGACCTGTGTTGCTAATTTACTGAAATCATTGCGTGATATATCAGGCGGCTTTTACCGATAACGCCGCGTCAGCGCCTCACGATGACATCCTGGAAGCACTGACATGCGCACAGGAAGACCGTTAAAATGCAGTGATCACCGTAACACCGGGCGATTCAAACTTATCCATATTCATTAACGCCTCTATGGATTGCTCCAGGTTAATGGTTCTGCCGATCAGTTTTTCCGGACAAAGTTTGCCTGCATGAATCATGTTCATCATCACATCATAGCGATGGGCCTGCATGCCGTGGCTGCCAATAATTTCCAGTTCATTAGCAATGACCCGCGCCATAGGAATGGGCGGTGCGCTGTGTTCACCTGCCATCAGGCCAACCTGAACGTGCCTGCCTCTTTTTCGTAATGAGTTGATAGCGTTGACACAGGTTGCCGTATGACCCAGCGCATCGATTGAAACGTGCGCCCCGCCGTGGGTGAGCTCTCTGACCGCTTCCGCTACGTCGGCGACCTGTGTGGCATTTACGATGGCAACAGCGCCCAGCTCACGCGCCAGTTGCAGCTTTTCATCCAAGATATCCACCGCTATGACATTGGCGCCAAGTGCATTGGCAATCATGATGGCGGAAAGGCCTACGCCACCACAGCCGTGCACAGCAAGCCACTGTCCCGCGGACGTTTTCCCCTGATCAACAACGGCCCTGAAAGAGGTGATGAAGCGACATCCCAGACTGGCCGCAGTGGTGAAATTCAGCGTATCCGGAAGAGCAATGAGGTTCAGATCCGCCTGCTGTATGGCGACATATTCTGCGAAGGAGCCCCAATGGGTAAAGCCTGGCTGAAACTGATGATCGCAGACCTGTTGATTACCTGAATGACACTCATGGCATAAACCGCATCCCGAGACAAAGGGCACGGTGACATTATCGCCCGGCCGCCATTTCGTCACCGCACTGCCGACCGCTTCAATCGTGCCGGCGAATTCATGCCCCGGCACGTGGGGTAACAGGATATCAGGATCGTGGCCGACCCAGCCATGCCAGTCGCTTCGGCAAACCCCAGTTGCTTTAACCCGAATCACAACGCCATGGGGTTCCGGTGTGGGATCCGGCAGCGTTTTCAGGACAGGCGGGGACAGAAATGATTCGTATATGACCGCTTTCATCAGTAAACCCTCATGTATGGTTTACTAAAAGTATACTGACAGGCCGTGAAATTACTTTTCGTGTATTGCAGGCGGATCATGGTTTATGAAATTATCTTTCATTAATGATAGTAAGGCTGAGTGGATATTTCAGTGAGCATTCTTGATAAGAAAGATGTGGCGTTACTGCGCTATCTGCAAAAGGACGGCAGAGTATCGAGTCTTAAGCTGTCTCAGGATTTGGATATGAGCCCGGCGTCAACATGGCGGCGCCTGAAGCGGCTTGAGGACGAAGCCTTCATTGAAGGTTATCAGGCGGTAGTGAATCGTCGAAAGATGGGGTTTGGCGTGATGGCATTCGTGCGTCTGGTCTGCAGCCAACACAGTGAGGCGGCAACACGAGACTTTGAAGAGCGGATCAATGCGAATCCTTATGTCCTGTCATGCCACAATATCACTGGCGAGGCCGACTTCCTTTTGCAGGTGGTTGCGCGGGATTTAGATCATTACAGCCTGTTTATTGAAAAGGAACTGCGCAAGCTGCCGGGGATCCTGAGCATTAATTCTTCGATTTCGCTCAGGGAAGTGAAGAAAAGCCATCCCCTGCCGGTCTGAGGGTACGGTTTACTTTCTGACCCAGGATGGCGGGCCTGGAGAATTTATACAAAGAAACGGTACCAGGCGACGATGGAAGGAGTCTTGCCAGCCGGTTCAGTGCAAACAGCAGCGTAGGATATCGGGCTCAAGAGGCTTTAAACGGCCATAAGATTCTGCCCGGCTGCCTGCTGAACCATGATTTGCGGACGTAAAAAAGCCCC
>NZ_JAVAXT010000006.1:0-246310 GCF_041955125.1 Pantoea sp. BR_17
TCCGAATGAATTGCACAACCCTTTTTTTGGATCTTTTTACTGACTGCCGAGAAAACATTCATATTGATTAGATCACCAACGATCCGGCACAAAATCCCCTTGCCAGTTGGTCAGAATCGCATCAGGCTGCCAGTAAACTCAGTAAAAGGAGAACAAAATGACTGTAGCGTTACGCCCTTACAAACATCTTTTCCCAAAATTGGGTCTGCGCGTCATGGTTGATCCCACCAGCGTGGTAGCGGGTGACGTCATTATGGAAGATGATGTAGGTATCTGGCCTTTAGTCGCTATTCGTGGCGATGTGAACCAGGTGCATATTGGTGCCCGAACCAATATTCAGGATGGCAGCGTCCTGCATGTCACGCATAAATCAGAGGCCAACCCCGCCGGTTTTCCTCTGATAATTGGGGAAGACGTAACGGTTGGGCATAAAGCGATGCTGCATGGCTGCACGATAGGCAATCGCGTACTGGTTGGAATGGGCTCAATCGTACTGGATGGCGTCATTGTTGAAGACGACGTTATGATTGGTGCCGGGAGCCTGGTTCCCCCCGGCAAACGACTGGAAAGTGGCTATCTGTATGTCGGGAGCCCGGTCAAACAAATCCGGCCGCTGAATGAAAAAGAAATTGAAGGTCTACTTTACTCTGCCAGCAACTATGTTAACTGGAAGAACGACTATCTGGCCGGAGACAGCCAGACCCATCCTTCATTATCGACCTGATCGTTTCGAATGCAGTCTTCGGCCTGATCTTCCAAATCCCAGCGATGATGGCGAAACAGCGTCATCGCTTCTCCCTCACCGAACTGTTCATTAAGCGCCTCAACACTGATAGCGCAGGTTAAGCCCATCCCGTTTACCAGAACAGGGAAACAAACGGCCCTTAGTTCTGTATTCAGGCTTTCCCGATCAGGAAACTGTATCGCCTGGTTCATGACTGCATCCCGGCTTTTAATGAGGCGATGACCGGCGCGATTTCGGGCATCACCCCGTGCCATAGATGAAAGGCATGTGCGGCCTGACCCACCAGCATCCCCAGCCCATCAGCAAGATGAGATGAACCGTGCTGCTGACACCAGCGCAGGAAAGGCGTTAAGCCACTCTGATAGAACATATCGTAGCAACGTAGCTCAGCATGAACTAATGAAGGCGGCAACGGCGGTACTTCACCCTGAATACCACTTGATGTGGCATTAATGACAAGGTCGAAATGTCTATCCACAAGCGCGTCAAACGAACACGCATTAATCGCTCCGCGATGGGCAAACTCTGCGGCCAGAGTCTGCGCATTCAACGCCGTTCGGTTCACGACCGTGATCGTTGCTCCCATCGAAAGCAGAGGGAGAATGACGCCCCGAGCGGCTCCACCTGCCCCCACCAGCAGAAGATGGCTGTCGGGCTTAATCATCCCAAGGCGCTGAAGATCGCTGAGCAGCCCAATACCATCCGTATTGTCGCCAAGAATTTGGCCATCATCACACAGCTTTAGCGTGTTCACAGCCCCTGACAGCGCAGCGCGCTCGGTCAACTGGTCGGCAAATGCCCACGCCTGCTGTTTAAAAGGCAGCGTAATGTTCGCACCCGCCCCGCCGTCGTGGAAAAAAGTGCGGAGAGTCTCAGGAAAAGCATCAACAGGCGCATCAATACGATCATACTGAAGAGAGATTCCTGTCTGTCGCGCAAACGCCTGATGAATGTGCGGCGATTTGCTGTGACTAATGGGATGACCGAAAACTGCAAAATTTGCCATATATTAACCCTGGCGTATCAAATTGCCGCTGATGACATCGCGAATCTCAGAAGGATTGAGCCTTCCTCCTGTCTTTCCATTAAATACGGGAAACGCGGTGCCAAACTGCAATTTGACCTCTTCGACTGAACGGCACGGCGGCTGACCGGAAAGATTAGCGCTGGTCGATACCAAAGGTTTTCCAAACGCCCGGCACAGCGCCTGAACATCCGGATGATCGCTAACGCGGATGGCCAGTGAATCAAATTGCCCGGTTAACCAGCGCGGGGTAACCGGAGAAGCAGGCACGACAAAGGTAACCGGGCCTGGCCAACAGGCAAACATACGTTCACGCTGCTCCGTGGTTAAGGCCTCATCCGATACGTAAGGTTTAAGCTGATCATAGTCGGCAGCTATCAGGATCAAGCCTTTCTCTACTGGCCGTTTTTTTAATGCCAGCAGTGCCATGACCGCAGATTCATTATCGGGATCACAGCCTAAGCCGAATACCGCTTCGGTGGGATAGGCAATCACAGCATGCTGGTTAAGATGGCTTACACAATCCTGCAATGAGCCGGCAACGGGTTGATTTAACATGGTTATGTCTTATGTCTCTTGAATAATAGCTTTGCCACAACTTTTACTGGCGCAGAAAAGCCGGGTGCCCTGCGCCGTCTTTTTCTCGACTAAAAGCGGAAATTCACAATGCGGACAGCGCCCCGCCACTGGCGTCAGGTTCACGGCAAACTGACAGGCTGGATAGCGTTCGCAGGCATGAAACGTTTTACCAAAACGCGAGCGGCGTTGTACCAGCTTACCCTGCTGGCACTGCGGACAGTCGATCGTGGTTTCATCCGGTTTATCGATGGTTTCGGTGTAATCACACGCGGGATAGTCGCTACAGCCAATAAACATGCCAAACCGGCCCTGGCGCAATACTTTATCTGCCCCGCATTGTGGGCAAACGTGGCCTTCCAGAACTTTGACGACATGCCCATCAGCCTGGTTTCCCAAAGGCTTGATATAGTCACAGGCAGGGTAATTTGCACAGCCCAAAAATGGGCCATGCTTTCCTGAACGTATAACAAGTTCTGCCCCGCACGCGGGGCAGGGATCCTGTTTACGCACAGTAAAGAGTGCGGTTTTACTCATAACAGTCATGCATTAGTAAAAATTTAATGCAGCATACCTTCGTTGACGTCGAATAGCAGTTCTTCCATCTGCTGATACGCGTTTTCACATCCAGGGATGTTAAACAGCACCATCAGCACCACCCATTTAAGATCCTCAAGATCGAAATCCAGCGTATCAAGCGCCATGACACGTTCAATGACCATTTCTCGTGTTTCCAGACTCAGTACCTGGATTTGCTCCAGGAACAGCAGGAAACCGCGGCTTTCGGCATCTAAACGCTTGCTCTCTTCATCGGTATAGATGCGCATAGAGAGCGGATCATTTGCCAGCAAAATTGGTGCGACCAGTCCTTCCTGATAGTCCGCCAATTTCTCTAACCAGTTCAACGCATTATAAATATCTTCGCGGTGGAAACCGGCATCCGTCAAGTCATCTGTCAATCTGTCCTGATCAACACCCATTTCTGTTTCGTTGTGGATATAGGTCTCAAACAAGTACATGAGTACGTCGAACATGGCATGCCCTCCTCAATCGGACATAGCCGCCGGGTACAGCTGCGATCCATCCTGCTAACTCCAGTTCCAGCAATTGAGCTGTAATAACTGGCACAGGTTGGCCGGCACGTTCAGCGACAACGTCAACAGGTGTAACCTCATCACCTACGTTAGCCAACAGCTCGGCAAATGGCAATGGAGCATCGTCACTGGCATCAGAATAAATTTCATCTGACGGGTTAACAGGTAACCAGTTAAGCATAGCGCGTAAATCTTCGACAATGTTATTAGGATGTGCCACCAACATGGCACCTTGTTGGATCAGCCAGTTTGTCCCCTCACTGCCGCTGCTACCCAGCGCACCCGGTAAGGCATAAACATTGCGATTCTGCTCTAATGCATAACGGGCTGTGACTAATGAACCACTTTTTAATGACGCTTCAATGACGAGAACACCCTGACTTAACCCACTGATAATACGGTTTCTGCGCGGAAACTGATGCGCCAGTGGCGCGGCAGTAAGCGGAAACTCCGAGATCACGGCGCCTCCCTGCATAACAATCTCCTGCGCCAGCGCAGTGTGTTTTTTGGGATACAGATGGGCCAGTCCACTCCCCAGTACGGCCACGGTTTTACCCTGCACATTTAATGCGGCACGGTGTGCCACGCCATCAATCCCGATAGCCAGCCCACTGGTTATGGTCAAACCGCTCAATGCCAGTTGTTGGGTGAACCAGTCGCACCAGTAACGGCCTGAGGGCGAACACAGACGGCTGCCTACCACCGCCAGTTGAGGTGAAGATAATACGGTTGGATCACCGTTTACATATAAGAGCGGAGGGAAACAGGCCGCTTCAAGGAGTTGAGCGGGGTAATGCGCATCCAGCGCCGTAATCAGGTGATGCGTTGGACGCTGTGCCAGCCAAGTGTTAACGGTTGCCAGCCAGTCCGTGGTTTTCTGATGGGCATAATGATGTTGCGCTGTCTCGAAGCCCTTTTGGCTTAATATCACATCAATATCCTGACCTGCGCACAGTTGCTGCGCCGCGTTCAGCCAGCGTCGGCCCGTCAGGCCGGGTATCGCGGCCAGCCGCAGTAATCGCGCCCTTTTTTCCATCGTCACGGCCTCCTGATAACCGTCGCATCCCTCCGCAGAATGCTGTCAATCAGGTACTAAAAAGTCTACAATATGAGGCAGTAATCTTTTCCTTTTAGAATATAGATCTGGATATTTATGTCAGTTTTACAGGTGTTACATTTTCCTGACGAGCGCCTGCGCAAGATCGCCGCGCCAGTCAAAGAAGTTAACGCAGAAGTTCAGCGTATCGTTGATGATATGTTCGAAACCATGTATTCCGAAGAAGGTATCGGCCTTGCCGCTACGCAGGTGGATATTCATCAGCGCATCATTGTGATTGATGTCTCTGAGAACCGGGACGAGCGACTGGTATTGATCAATCCCGAGCTTCTGGAAAAAAGTGGTGAAACAGGTATCGAAGAAGGTTGCCTGTCCATTCCTGAGCAACGCGCCTTTGTGCCTCGTGCAGAGCGGGTAAAAGTGCGAGCGTTAGATCGCGAAGGTAAGCCGTTTGAACTGGAAACCGGTGACCTGCTGGCTATCTGTATTCAGCATGAAATTGATCATCTGGATGGCAAACTGTTTATCGATTATCTGTCGCCTTTAAAACGTCAGCGAATCAAGACAAAGTTAGAAAAACTGGCGCGGCAAAACGCCCAGGCCTCTTGAGATCTGAAAAAGGGATAAACGTGTCTGCCCCGCTTAATATAATCTTTGCTGGCACACCAGACTTCGCGGCGCGTCACCTTGACGCGTTGCTCGCATCTGAGCATAAGGTCGTTGGTGTTTTCACCCAACCAGACCGCCCTGCCGGGCGCGGCAATAAGTTGACCGCGAGTCCGGTAAAAGCGCTGGCTCTTGCCCACGACATTCCGGTTTTTCAGCCCAAATCGTTGCGCCCTGCGGAAAACCAACAGCTGGTTGCCGATTTGCAGGCCGATGTCATGGTCGTGGTGGCTTATGGCCTTATCCTGCCGAAAGCCGTGCTTGAGATGCCACGTCTGGGCTGCATCAACGTACATGGTTCGTTGCTGCCACGCTGGCGCGGCGCGGCGCCTATTCAGCGCGCGCTTTGGGCAGGTGATCAGGAAACCGGTGTCACCATCATGCAAATGGATGTCGGGCTGGATACCGGTGATATGCTGGTAAAACTGGCCTGCCCTATTACTGCTGAAGACACCAGTGCTTCGTTATACGACAAGCTGGCCAGCCTCGGACCAGAAGGGCTACTGACAACCTTGTCGCAGTTACGTGAGGGCAACGCCCAGCCGGTGAAACAGGATGAAACCCTGGCAAATTATGCTGAGAAGCTCAGCAAAGAGGAAGCACGTCTTGACTGGCAGTTACCCGCGGAACAGCTTGAACGCTGCATTCGCGCCTTTAATCCCTGGCCGGTTAGCTTTTTTATGGTAAATGATCAGCCAGTAAAAGTATGGCAAGCCGGTGTTTTACCTCATGTCAATAAACGACCGGGCGAGATCGTTAAGGCTGACAAACAGGGCATTCACATTGCCACCGCCGATGGCGTACTCAATTTACTTCAGTTGCAACCCGCCGGTAAAAAACCGATGTCGGCACAGGATCTGCTCAACTCGCGCCGGGAATGGTTTGAACCCGGCTCTCTTCTGGACTGACATTCAGGCCCGGTAAATCCGGGCCTTTTGTTTGATGGCACTATCTTATGACTAAATCATCCAACCTTCGTAGCCTGTCTGCACAACTGATTGAACGTGTTGTCGATAAGGGCGAGTCACTCAATACTGTGCTGCCTGCCGCACAGAAAAAAGTCGCCGATAAAGACGCCGCTCTGGTGCAAGAGATCTGCTTTGGTGTGTTACGAACGTTACCGCAGTTGGAAGCGCTTATCGGGAAATTGATGGAGCGCCCTCTGACTGGCAAACAGCGTACGCTGCATTTTCTGATCATGGTGGGCCTGTACCAGTTACTCTACACGCGCGTCCCGGCACATGCGGCATTAGCCGAGACCGTTGCTGGTGCTGAAGTGCTGAAACGTGCCAATCTGAAAGGATTGATCAACGGCGTGTTACGTCAGTTCCAGCGCCGTCAGGAGGAACTCCTCGCCAGCATCCAGGAAGGTCCACAGCGCCATCTTCATCCCGGATGGCTACTGAACCGACTGCAGCTTGCCTGGCCAGATCGCTGGCAACAGATTGTTGACGCGAATAACCAACGCCCACCGATGTGGCTGCGGGTTAACCGTCAGCACCATACCCGTGACAGTTGGCTTGCTCTGCTGACCGCCAGTGAAAGAGAGGCGATGGCTGCAGAGGATGTGCCGGAAGCATTACGCCTGGCCTCGCCAGCGCCGGTTCACCAGTTACCCGGTTTCGACCAGGGCTGGGTTACGGTGCAGGATCTCTCAGCACAGCGCTGTGCGCTTCTGCTTGCGCCTAAAAATGGCGAACATATTCTCGATCTGTGTGCAGCGCCAGGCGGCAAAACGACGCATATTTTAGAAATAGCCCCTGACGCGCAGGTCCTTGCTGTGGATGTGGACGCACAACGACTGAAGCGCGTAACCGAAAACCTGACACGGCTGGGAATGACCGCCGAGGTCAAACAAGGTGATGGCCGTACTCCGCAGCAATGGTGTGACCAACGGCAGTTTGATCGTATCCTGCTGGATGCGCCCTGCTCAGCCACAGGCGTGATTCGCCGCCATCCGGATATCAAATGGTTACGCCGCGATCGCGATATCAGCGAACTGGCCGCTTTGCAGCGTGACATTCTGGAGGCCACCTGGCCGCTTCTTAAAGCGGGCGGTACGATGATCTACGCGACCTGCTCTGTCCTACCGGAAGAGAACCATGAGCAAATCAGCGGTTTCTTACAGCGACATGCGGATGCACAGGCTGTCTCCCTTTCAGGCGCGCCCGATACGGGCTGGCAGGTGTTCCCTGACGCTGAAGGCGGAGACGGATTTTTCTACGCTAAGCTGATTAAAGACGCTAACGCATAATGAAAAGGCTTTGAAAAGCGATGAAAATCATCATTCTTGGTGCTGGCCAGGTTGGAGGCACACTGGCCGAAAATCTGGTTGGCGAAAACAACGATATAACAGTTGTTGATACAGATTCAGCACGTTTACGTCAGTTACAGGATAAATTTGATTTACGTGTTGTGCAGGGTCATGGTTCCCACCCACGGGTTCTCCGTGAGGCGGGCGCGGAAGACGCCGATATGCTGGTCGCCGTTACCAGCTCTGACGAAACCAACATGATAGCCTGTCAAATCGCGTATTCGCTCTTCAACACGCCAAATCGTATCGCCCGCATACGTGCGGCTGACTATCTGCGCGATGCGGATAAGCTTTTTATTCCCGAAGCAGTGCCTATCGACCATCTGATTTCGCCTGAGCAACTGGTTATCGACAATATTTACCGCCTGATTCAATATCCGGGCGCGTTGCAGGTAGTTAATTTTGCTGAAGGCAAAGTGAGCCTCGCAGTCGTGAAAGCCTATTACGGTGGCCCCCTGGTGGGCAATCCATTGTCGATCCTGCGCGATCACATGCCCCATATCGATACGCGCGTAGCAGCGATTTTTCGTCAGGACCGCCCTATCCGGCCACAGGGCTCCACCATTATCGAAGCCGGTGATGAAGTTTTCTTCATTGCCGCCAGCCAGCATATTCGTGCGGTAATGAGTGAAATGCAGCGCCTGGAAAAGCCTTATAAACGCATCATGTTAGTAGGCGGCGGCAACATTGGCTTTGGCCTGGCGCAAAAGCTCGAGAAAAACTACAGCGTGAAACTTATTGAGCGCAATCCCCAGCGCGCGGCCGAACTGGCTGAACAGTTGCACGACACGGTGGTCTTTTACGGTGATGCCTCCGATCAGGAACTACTGGCGGAAGAGCATATTGAGCAGGTGGATTTGTTTATCGCCGTCACCAACGATGACGAAGCCAATATCATGTCTGCCATGCTGGCCAAAAAAATGGGCGCCAAGAAAGTTATGGTGCTGATTCAACGCCGTGCTTATGTCGATCTGGTCCAGGGCAGCGTCATTGATATCGCCATTTCTCCCCAGCAGGCGACCATCTCGGCCTTACTGGGACATGTGCGCAAAGCCGATATTGTGGGTGTCTCGTCATTACGTCGAGGCATTGCTGAAGCCATCGAAGCCATCGCGCATGGCGACGAAACCACATCGCGCGTGGTGGGACGGTCAGTTGATGATATCAAGCTGCCACCAGGCACACTGATTGGTGCTGTGGTGCGCGGCGACGATGTGATGATAGCGAATGACAATCTGCGTATTGAACAGGGCGATCACGTTGTGATGTTTTTAACCGATAAAAAGTTTGTGCCGGACGTCGAGCGCCTGTTCCAGCCCAGTCCGTTTTTCCTATAACACATAAAAAGCCAGCACTGACATGTCAGTGGCTTATTGTCTGTGGTTAATGGCAAATATTGTGAGCTTTGTTAAACTTTATGGCATTGGCTAAGGCAAGGAGAGAAGTATGAGTTTATTCAAAGAGTTTCGTGATTTTGCGATGCGCGGCAACGTGGTTGATCTGGCCGTCGGTGTGATTATCGGTGCGGCATTCGGTAAGATTGTTTCATCACTGGTCGCGAACATCATTATGCCACCGCTGGGCTTGCTGATTGGCGGCGTTGATTTCAAATCGTTTAGCTGGGTGCTTAAACCTGCCGTCGGCAACACACCGGCTGTGGTTATGGAATATGGTATTTTCCTGCAAACCGTATTTGATTTCATCATTGTTGCTTTTGCTATCTTTATGGCGATTAAGCTGATGAACAAACTGTATAAGAAGAAAGAAGTGGAAAAACCGGCACCTAAGCCTACAAATGAAGAACTGCTTCTGACAGAAATCCGCGATTTACTCAAACAACAGAATACGAAAATCTAAAATAAAAAGCCGCTCTGAAGCGGCTTTTTTGTGTCTGTAAAGCAGAAGGCCAGTGATAAACGGCTTGCTTATCACTGGCCTCCCAGCCTTTCCCATGTTTTTCTTTACGCCGGTAACTGCCTTTGCCTTTTTGTTTTTCTTCAACACGTTGCCTGAACAGCGGGTCGTGTAACAATGCCTGTAAGGCGTTATCCTGTATTTGTCCTTTCGTATGACGGTATCTGGACATAACTTCTCCGGTTGAGTAATGGAATAATGCGGTGAAAAGATGAAGCAAACTCATTATACGCGCACAACAGCGACAAAAAATACACCTTAATCGGGCACGAGCTTGGTCTTAATCGCGCGACCATATTCCCCCTCAAGAAAATCAGTGCGCATACCGGCCTGGCTCAGCCTTATCTTAAGTTGCCGTAATCGTTGTGTCTGGATCAGCGCCTCTGGATCGTCAGGATCTAAATGCTGTAAAAGATCGCTGACCTGAAGTGCTTCGCGGCGCAACTCAAGTTCGGGGGGAAGAAAACCTGCATTTTTTAACAGTCGGTATCCTGCACGTAGTTCAGGTGGAACCTGACTGTCGTCTTCGAGATTCAGCGGTGCGCCTTCGCCCGGCAGATCACTCAGCTCACCTTTCTCCTGCGCGGCTTTAATATGCTGTTCTGCAAGCTGATCAATTAACCACATTGTTCACCTCCTTCATGACACCACAAGCGTAGCAGACGTTGAATGACAGGCAATAAAAAACCCGCCGAAGCGGGTTTTTCACGTTGCAACAGATTACTCTGCTGCAGCTTCTGCTTGAGCTTCTGGACGATCAACCAGCTCGATGTATGCCATCGGAGCGTTATCACCAGCGCGGAAGCCACACTTCAGAATGCGAGTGTAACCACCTGCACGGCTCGCGAAACGCGGGCCTAACTCATTAAACAGTTTTGCCACGATCTCGTTATCACGAGTACGGGCGAATGCCAGACGACGATTAGCTACGTTGTCGGTCTTGGCAAGAGTAATCAGCGGCTCAACTACGCGGCGCAACTCTTTGGCTTTCGGCAGAGTCGTCTTGATGATCTCGTGACGAACCAGAGAGCCAGCCATGTTGCGGAACATAGCCTGACGATGGCTGCTGTTGCGGTTCAGTTGACGACCACTCTTACGATGGCGCATGACCTTATCCTTCTCAGTGAAACCTTAACCTGTGATCGGGTTATTCATCAGCAATGCTTGCCGGTGGCCAGTTTTCCAGGCGCATGCCCAGAGACAGACCACGTGAGGCCAGCACATCTTTAATCTCGGTAAGAGATTTTTTACCAAGGTTAGGCGTTTTAAGCAGCTCAACCTCAGTACGCTGTACCAGATCACCGATGTAGTGGATAGCTTCTGCCTTAAGGCAGTTAGCAGAGCGGACAGTCAATTCCAGATCGTCAACAGGGCGCAGCAGGATCGGATCGAATTCTGGTTTCTCTTCTTTCACTTCCGGCTGACGTACATCACGTAAGTCAACGAAAGCTTCCAGTTGTTCTGCCAGGATGGTCGCCGCACGACGAATCGCCTCTTCAGGATCGATTGTGCCGTTGGTTTCCATTTCGATGACCAGCTTGTCCAGGTCGGTGCGCTGCTCTACACGCGCTGCTTCAACATTGTAGGCGATACGGTCTACAGGGCTGTAGCAAGCGTCGACCAGCAGACGGCCGATTGGGCGCTCATCTTCTTCCGAATGAATTCGGGCAGAAGCCGGCACATAACCACGACCACGCTGAACTTTGATACGCATGCTAATAGATGCGTTGTCATCGGTCAGATGGCAGATCACATGCTGCGGCTTGACGATTTCGACATCACCATCATGGGTAATGTCGGCTGCAGTCACAGGGCCAATGCCAGATTTATTCAAGGTAAGAATAACTTCATCTTTGCCCTGAACTCTTACCGCCAAACCTTTAAGGTTGAGCAGGATTTCCAGGATATCTTCCTGTACACCCTCTTTGGTGCTGTACTCATGCAGTACACCATCAATTTCAACCTCGGTCACCGCGCAACCCGGCATTGATGAAAGCAGAATACGGCGCAGCGCGTTACCAAGAGTATGGCCAAAGCCACGCTCTAAAGGCTCAAGGGTCACCTTGGCGTGCGTCGAACTCACTTGCTCGATATCTACCAGGCGCGGTTTTAGAAACTCTGTCACAGAACCCTGCATTGTGTCCTCTCTTTGGTACTAAGCTTTACTTAGAGTAAAGCTCGACGATCAGGTGTTCGTTAATGTCCGCAGACAGATCAGTACGTTCAGGAATACGTTTGAACACACCTTCCATCTTAGCTGCATCAACTTCCAGCCAGGTTGGCTTTTCACGCTGCTCAGCCAGCTCCAGAGCGGCCTTCACGCGAGATTGCTTTTTGGCTTTCTCACGGATGCTAACGACATCATTCGGAGATACCTGATAAGAAGCGATGTTAACAACGCGACCATTTACCAGAACAGACTTATGGCTGACCAGCTGACGTGCTTCCGCACGCGTGGCACCAAAGCCCATACGATAAACGACGTTGTCCAGACGGCCTTCCAGCAGAGCCAACAGGTTTGCACCGGTGTTGCCTTTCAGACGTGCTGCTTCTTTGTAATAGTTACGGAACTGACGCTCAAGCACACCGTAGATACGACGAACTTTTTGCTTTTCACGTAACTGACCGCCGTAGTCAGACAGACGTGGCTTGCGCGCACCGTGCTGACCAGGGGCTTGTTCAATCTTACACTTGGAATCAATCGCGCGAACGCCAGACTTAAGGAATAAGTCAGTGCCCTCACGACGGCTCAGCTTGAGCTTAGGACCCAAATATCTTGCCATTTTCTTTCTCCAACTAACCTAAAAAACGGACGTTATACGCGACGTTTTTTCGGCGGACGACAACCGTTGTGAGGGATCGGAGTCACATCAGTAATGTTCGTGATGCGGAAACCAGCGGCGTTCAGAGCACGAATCGTTGATTCGCGGCCTGGACCCGGACCCTTAACCATAACTTCCAGGTTCTTAATACCGTAATCTTTTACAGCTTCTGCACAGCGCTCTGCAGCGACCTGAGCAGCAAACGGCGTAGATTTACGTGAACCGCGGAAACCGGAACCACCGGCGGTTGCCCAACCCAGTGCGTTACCCTGACGATCAGTAATGGTAACGATGGTGTTGTTAAAAGACGCATGGACATGAGCCACGCCATCTGAGACTTGTTTTCTTACACGCTTACGTGCACGAACTGGTGCCTTTGCCATTATTTACTCACCCCGATTATTTCTTGATCGGTTTACGCGGACCCTTACGGGTACGTGCGTTGGTCTTGGTGCGCTGACCGCGAACCGGAAGACCACGACGATGGCGCAAACCACGGTAGCAACCAAGGTCCATCAGACGCTTGATGCTCAGGGTGATTTCACGGCGCAGATCACCTTCAACAACGAATTTAGCAACTGCATCACGCAGCTGATCAATTTGTTCTTCAGACAGCTCACTGATCTTAACATTTTCAGCAATACCCGTTGAAGCGCAAATGGCTTTAGAACGAGTTTTACCAATACCGAAGATCGAAGTTAATGCGATAACGGTATGTTTCTGATCAGGAATGTTAATGCCTGCTATACGGGCCACTATGCACTCCTACTATTTAATATGTACGCACCATGCTGAAAAGCCCGTTTTCAGGATACTCAAATGGAAACGTACAGACATACAAAAGATTGGCTGGCTAATCTAGCCAGCTCAACCCGACTTTGCAAGAAAAATATGTGAAAATCAGCCTTGGCGCTGTTTATGCTTTGGCTCGGCGCTGCAGATCACACGAACGACACCGTCGCGACGAATGATTTTGCAGTTACGACATAATTTCTTGACGGAAGCACGAACTTTCATTTTTACTCTCCGTAACTTCTCAACCACCTGAATTAACGGCCATAGCCCTTCAGGTTAGCTTTCTTCAATGCAGACTCGTACTGACTTGACATCATCAGAGTTTGCACTTGAGCCATAAAGTCCATGATGACGACCACTACGATAAGCAGCGATGTACCGCCAAAGTAGAAAGGAACTTTCATCGCATCACGCATGAACTCCGGGATAAGGCAAATAAAGGTAATGTAGAGGGCACCGATTAAGGTTAACCGTGTCATTACTTTATCGATATATCTCGCCGTTTGCTCTCCCGGACGAATTCCCGGTACGAATGCACCAGACTTCTTCAGGTTATCTGCTGTTTCACGCGGGTTGAAAACCAACGCCGTGTAGAAGAAACAGAAGAAGATGATAGCAGTCGCATAGAGTAGCACATAAAGCGGCTGTCCTGGCTGCAAATACATTGAAATTGTTGTCAGCCAGTTCCAACCGGTACCGCCCCCGAACCACGATGCAATCGTTGCCGGGAACAGAATAATGCTGGAAGCGAAGATTGCCGGGATAACCCCTGCCATATTCACTTTCAACGGTAAATGTGTGCTCTGTGCAGCGTAAACGCGACGACCTTGTTGACGTTTCGCATAGTTCACCACGATGCGGCGTTGACCACGCTCAACGAAAATAACAAAGAAGGTCACTGCAAATACGAGAACTGCAACCAACAGCAACAGAAGGAAGTGCAGGTCACCTTGCCGCGCTTGCTCGATGGTATGGCCAATGGCCGGCGGAAGTCCCGCAACAATACCCGCGAAGATAATGATCGAGATACCGTTACCGATACCACGTTCAGTAATCTGTTCGCCCAGCCACATCAGGAACATTGTCCCGGTAACCAGACTTACAACAGCGGTAAAATAGAATGCAAAGCCTGGATTCATTACCAGGCCTTGCATACCAGGCATATTCGGCAAACCGGTAGCAATACCGATCGACTGGAATATGGCCAATACCAACGTACCGTAACGGGTGTACTGACTAATCTTACGACGGCCAGCCTCCCCTTCTTTCTTGATTTCTGCTAAGGCAGGATGAACCACCGTTAACAGCTGGATAATAATAGATGCCGAAATATACGGCATGATACCCAGAGCAAAAATAGAAGCACGGCTGAGAGCACCACCAGAGAACATGTTAAACATTTCAATGATGGTGCCACGCTGTTGCTCAAGCAGTTTGGCAAGTACAGTGGCATCAATACCAGGGATTGGAATGAAAGAGCCAATGCGGAAGACAATCAGTGCACCGATAACAAACAGCAGTCTGCGTTTCAGTTCACCAAAGCCACCTTTGGCACTTTGAAAATCTAATCCCGGTTGTTTAGCCATCTGCTACTTATTCCTCGATTTTACCGCCAGCAGCTTCGATTGCAGCACGAGCACCTTTGGTGACACGCAGGCCGCGAACCGTTACCGGTGCAGAAACTTCACCAGACAGAATGACTTTAACGAACTCAATCTGGACACCGACAATGTTGGCTGCTTTCAGCGCGTTCAGGTCGACGATACCGCCTTCAACTTTCGCCAGATCAGACAGACGAATCTCTGTGGTGATCATTGCTTTGCGAGAGGTGAAACCGAACTTCGGCAGACGACGGTACAGAGGCATCTGACCACCTTCGAAACCGCGACGTACGCCACCGCCAGAACGTGAGTTCTGACCTTTGTGACCACGACCACCGGTTTTTCCGAGGCCAGAACCGATACCACGACCCAGACGCTTGGTAGCGTGCTTAGACCCTTCGGCCGGAGACAGAGTATTTAAACGCATCTCTTACTCCTCCACTTTAACCATGTAGGAAACCGCGTTGACCATGCCGCGTACAGCTGGCGTGTCTTCACGCTCTACGGTATGACCAATACGACGCAGACCCAGGCCAACCAGAGTGGCTTTATGCTTGGGCAAGCGGCCGATTGAACTACGGGTTTGAGTGATTTTAATAGTCTTTGCCATCGTGATTACCCCAGAATTTCTTCAACGGATTTACCACGCTTAGCAGCGACCATTTCCGGAGACTTCATATTGCCCAGGCCGTCGATAGTTGCACGAACCACGTTAATCGGGTTAGTAGAACCATAGGCTTTTGCCAGAACGTTATGTACTCCAGCGACTTCCAGAACGGCGCGCATTGCACCACCGGCGATGATACCGGTACCTTCTGAAGCCGGCTGCATGAACACACGGGACCCAGTGTGCGCACCTTTAACAGGGTGCTGCAGGGTGCCGTTGATCAGCGCGACATTAACCATGTTGCGACGGGCTTTCTCCATCGCTTTCTGGATCGCTGCTGGAACTTCACGCGCTTTACCGTAACCAAAACCAACGCGGCCGTTACCATCACCCACTACAGTCAGTGCGGTGAAGGAGAAAATACGACCACCTTTTACAGTTTTAGATACACGGTTTACCGCGATCAGTTTTTCCTGCAGTTCGCCAGCTTGTTTCTCGATGTGTGCCATCTTAGACCTCTACCTTAGAACTGAAGGCCAGCTTCACGGGCAGCATCTGCCAGTGCCTGGACGCGACCATGATATTGGAAACCGGAACGGTCGAAAGAAACACCAGTGATGCCTTTTTCGATTGCGCGTTCTGCAATAGCTTTACCTACAGCAGCTGCGGCTTCTTTATTACCGGTATACTTCAGTTGTTCAGTGATAGCTTTTTCTACAGTAGAAGCAGCAACCAGAACTTCGGAACCGTTCGGGGCGATTACCTGTGCGTAAATGTGACGCGGGGTACGATGTACCACCAGGCGAGTAGCACCCAGCTCTTTGAGCTTGCGACGTGCACGGGTCGCACGACGGATACGAGCAGATTTCTTATCCATAGTGTTACCTTACTTCTTCTTAGCCTCTTTGGTACGCACGACTTCGTCGGCGTAACGGACACCCTTGCCTTTATAAGGCTCAGGACGACGGTAGGCGCGCAAGTCAGCTGCAACCTGGCCGATCACCTGCTTATCAGCGCCTTTCAGCACGATTTCAGTCTGAGTCGGACACTCTGCAGTGATACCCGCGGGCAGCTGGTGATCAACTGGATGAGAAAAGCCCAGAGACAGGTTAACTACGTTGCCTTTAACGGCAGCACGATAACCAACACCAACCAGCTGCAGCTTCTTAGTGAAGCCTTCGGTAACACCGATAACCATTGCGTTCAGCAGCGCGCGAGAAGTACCCGCCTGCGCCCAGCCGTCAACATAACCTTCGCGCGGAGCGAAAGTCAGAGTGTTGTCAGCATGCTTAACTTCAACAGCATCATTGATAGTACGAGTCAGCTCGCCGTTTTTACCTTTAATCGAAATTACCTGACCGTTGAGTTTTACCTCTACGCCGGCAGGAACAACGACAGGTGCTTTAGCAACACGAGACATAGTATCCTCCGATTACGCTACGTAGCAGATAATTTCGCCACCAAGACCAGCCTGGCGCGCTGCACGATCAGTCATAACACCTTTCGATGTAGAAATGACAGCGATACCCATACCAGCCATTACCTTTGGCAGCTCATCTTTTTTCTTATAGATGCGCAGGCCGGGACGGCTTACTCGCTGAATGCTTTCTACAACCGCTTTACCCTGGAAATACTTAAGAGTCAGTTCCAGTTCCAGCTTGGTGTCGCCTTCGATTTTAAAATCTTCAATAAAGCCTTCTTCCTTCAGCACGTTGGCAATTGCCAATTTCAGCTTGGAGGAGGGCATGGTGACCGCAACTTTGTTCGCGGCCTGACCGTTACGGATACGGGTCAGCATATCCGCGATCGGATCTTGCATGCTCATCTGTGTTACTCCCGTGATTCAATTGGTGACAATTACCAGCTAGCCTTTTTCAGACCCGGGATTTCACCGCGCATTGCGGCTTCACGGACCTTGATACGGCTCAACCCAAACTTCCGCAGGAAACCGTGCGGACGACCTGTTTGACGGCAGCGGTTACGCTGACGTGAAGGGCTGGAATCACGCGGCAGACTCTGCAGCTTGAGAACGGCATCCCAACGGTCTTCGTCGGAAGCGTTCACATCAGAAATGATCGCTTTCAGTTCAGCGCGTTTTGCGAAGAATTTGTCTGCTAATTTCACACGCTTAACTTCGCGTGCTTTCATAGATTGCTTAGCCATTAAGTAACCCTACCTTACTTACGGAACGGGAAGTCAAAGGCAGCCAGCAGAGCACGGCCTTCATCATCAGATTTCGCAGTAGTGGTAATGGTAATATCCAAACCACGAACGCGATCGACTTTGTCGTAGTCGATTTCTGGGAAGATGATCTGCTCACGTACACCCATGCTGTAGTTGCCACGACCATCGAATGACTTAGCGGACAGGCCACGGAAGTCACGGATACGCGGTACAGCAATGGTGATCAGACGCTCAAAGAACTCCCACATGCGTTCGCCACGCAGAGTTACTTTACAGCCGATCGGATAGCCCTGACGGATTTTGAAGCCTGCAACTGATTTGCGTGCTTTGGTGATCAACGGTTTTTGACCGGAGATTGCTGCCAGGTCAGCTGCTGCGTTATCCAGCAGTTTCTTGTCAGCGATCGCTTCACCAACACCCATGTTCAGGGTGATCTTCTCGACCCGAGGGACTTGCATGACAGAATTGTAGCCGAACTCAGACATGAGTTTCTGGACTACCTCGTCTTTGTAGTAATCATGCAGTTTCGCCATCGTACTACTCCAAATTACTTGATAGTTTCGCTATTAGATTTGAAGAAACGGACTTTTTTACCGTCTTCGAATCTAAAGCCTACACGGTCAGCCTTACCGGTTGCCGCATTGAAGAGAGCAACGTTAGAAACCTGAATTGCAGCTTCTTTTTCAACGATGCCGCCTGGTTGGTTCAGAGCCGGAACAGGCTTCTGATGTTTCTTAACCAGGTTGATACCTTCAACGATGACCTTGCCAGAAGACAGGACGTTCTTAACTTTACCGCGCTTACCTTTATCTTTACCGGTTAACACGATAACTTCGTCGTTACGACGGATTTTAGCTGCCATTGTTCGCTCCTTAGAGTACTTCTGGTGCCAGAGAGATAATTTTCATGAACTTTTCAGTACGAAGTTCACGAGTTACCGGCCCAAAAATACGCGTACCGATAGGCTGCTCGCTGTTATTGTTTAAAATAACGCATGCATTACCATCGAAGCGAATGACAGAACCGTCCGGGCGACGAACACCCTTCCTGGTGCGCACCACTACCGCCTTCAGGACATCACCTTTTTTAACTTTACCACGTGGAATTGCTTCCTTGATGGTAACTTTAATGATGTCGCCGACGCCTGCGTAGCGACGGTGCGAGCCACCCAGAACCTTGATACACATTACGCGACGTGCACCGGAGTTGTCGGCGACGTTCAGCATAGTCTGTTCTTGGATCATTTCAGTGCTCCGCTAATGTCAACTACTACTTCGGGACCTAGACCTCAGGTCGATTGAAAGCCCCATAATTGAGGGCGCGGCATTATAACACCGGTTCTCGCAGATGGGTAGAAAAAATGAACGGCTCTTTCGAGCCGTTCATTAGATTTTTAAAGAGGGCAAATTCTATTACAGAATTGCTTTCTCTACAACGCGAACCAGTGTCCAGGACTTAGTCTTAGACAGTGGACGGCATTCGCGGATTTCTACCACGTCGCCGATTCCACATTCGTTGTTCTCGTCATGGATGTGCAGCTTAGTCGTACGCTTAATGAATTTTCCATAGATTGGATGCTTCACGAAACGCTCGATAGCAACAACAGCAGATTTCTGCATTTTGTCACTAACAACACGACCCTGCAGAGTACGGATTTTATCGGTCATTACGAACCCGCCTTCTCAGTCAGTAAAGTCTTAACGCGTGCAACATCACGGCGAACCTGCTTCAGCAGATGAGACTGCTGCAGTTGGCCAGATGCTGCCTGCATGCGCAGGTTAAATTGCTCACGCAGCAGATTAAGCAGCTCAGTGTTCAGCTCTTCAACGCTTTTTTCACGCAGCTCTGTTGCTTTCATTACATCACCGTCTTAGTTACAAAGGTGGTTTTGATAGGCAGTTTTGCTGCTGCCAGCTTGAATGCTTCACGGGCCAGCTCTTCTGGTACGCCGTCCATTTCATACAGGACTTTACCAGGCTGGATCAGGGCAACCCAATACTCAACGTTACCCTTACCTTTACCCATACGCACTTCCAGCGGCTTCTCGGTGATCGGTTTGTCCGGGAATACACGGATCCAGATCTTACCTTGACGCTTAACTGCACGGGTCATAGCACGACGTGCTGCTTCGATCTGACGGGCAGTCAGACGACCACGGCCAACAGCTTTCAGACCGAAAGTCCCGAAGCTAACATCCGTACCCTGCGCCAGACCGCGGTTGCGGCCTTTGTGCACTTTACGGAATTTCGTACGCTTTGGTTGTAACATAGCGACTCTCCTTACTTACGGCCTTTACGCTGCTGCTTTTTAGGTTGAGCAGCCGGTTCCGGTTGTTCAACAGCAGCCATACCACCCAGGATCTCGCCTTTGAAGATCCATACCTTAACGCCGATTACACCATAAGTGGTGTGCGCTTCAGAGGTGTTGTAGTCAATGTCAGCACGCAGAGTGTGCAACGGCACGCGACCTTCACGGTACCATTCGGTACGTGCGATCTCGGCGCCGCCCAGACGGCCGCTAACTTCAACTTTGATACCCTTCGCGCCCAGACGCATGGCGTTCTGAACCGCACGCTTCATAGCACGACGGAACATCACACGACGCTCCAGCTGTGAAGTGATGCTGTCAGCAACCAGTTTTGCGTCCAGTTCCGGTTTACGGACTTCGGCGATATTGATCTGTGCAGGAACGCCAGCGATTTTCGCGACGACCGTGCGCAGTTTTTCTACGTCTTCACCTTTCTTACCGATCACGATGCCAGGACGAGCGGTGTGAATGGTCACACGGATGCTCTTAGCTGGACGCTCGATAACGATACGAGATACAGACGCCTTAGCCAGTTCCTTAGTCAGGTACTGACGTACTTTAAAGTCGCTGTCCAGGTTGTCAGCGAATTCTTTGGTGTTCGCAAACCAGGTAGAGTTCCATGGTTTTACAATACCCAGGCGAATACCATTAGGATGTACTTTCTGACCCATTGCTAGTCTCCAGAGTCTCAGCGATCGGACACAACCACAGTAATGTGGCTGGTGCGCTTCAGGATGCGATCTGCACGACCTTTTGCACGCGGCATAATGCGCTTCATGCTTGGGCCTTCGTCGACGAAAATTTTCGCGACTTTCAGATCGTCGATATCAGCGCCATCGTTGTGTTCAGCGTTAGCAATGGCAGATTCCAGAACTTTCTTGACCAGTACAGCCGCTTTCTTGTTGGTGTAGGTCAAAATGTCCAGTGCCTGCGACACTTTCTTACCGCGGATCAGGTCAGCAACAAGGCGAACCTTCTGAGCAGAAGAACGAGCGTGGCGATGTTGAGCTAAAGTTTCCATCTCTTCCTCCTACTTATTTCTTCTTGGCTTTTTTATCAGCCGCGTGACCGCGATAAGTACGTGTCGGCGCGAATTCACCCAGTTTGTGACCAACCATTTCGTCGGAAACAAAGACAGGAACGTGCTGACGACCATTATGGACAGCGATGGTCAAACCGATCATGTTAGGAAAGATCGTTGAACGACGGGACCAAGTGCGCAAAGGCTTCTTGTCACCGCTTTCCACCGCTTTCTCTACCTTCTTCAGCAAGTGCAGGTCAATAAAAGGACCTTTCTTGAGAGAACGTGGCATGGCTTATCCTCTAATATTATTTGCTACGGCGACGTACGATAAATTTATCGGTACGCTTGTTGCTACGGGTCTTCTTACCTTTGGTCTGAACGCCCCACGGAGTTACCGGGTGCTTACCAAAGTTACGACCTTCACCACCACCGTGCGGGTGATCTACTGGGTTCATCGCGGTACCACGAACGGTCGGACGAACACCACGCCAACGGGTTGCACCAGCTTTACCCAGAACGCGCAGCATATGCTCAGCGTTACCGACTTCGCCCAGTGTAGCGCGGCAGTCAGCTTCGACTTTACGCATTTCACCTGAACGCAGACGCAGGGTAACGTAGGAACCTTCACGCGCAACGATCTGCACGTAAGCACCGGCTGAGCGAGCAATCTGACCGCCTTTGCCTGGTTTCATTTCTACGTTGTGAACGGTAGAACCCACCGGGATGTTACGCATCGGCAGTGTGTTACCTGCTTTGATCGCAGCATCAACGCCAGACTGAATCTGGTCGCCGGCTTTCAGGCCTTTAGGGGCCAGGATGTAACGGCGTTCGCCGTCTTTGTACAGAACCAGTGCGATGTTCGCAGAGCGGTTCGGATCGTACTCAAGACGTTCAACGGTTGCCGGGATACCATCTTTGTTGCGTTTGAAGTCAACCAGACGGTAAGCCTGCTTATGACCACCACCGATGTGACGGGTAGTGATGCGACCGTTGTTGTTGCGGCCACCGGATTTGCTGTTTTTTTCCAGCAATGGAGCAAACGGCTTGCCCTTGTGCAACTCTGGGTTCACCACTTTAACGACGTGGCGACGACCCGGAGATGTCGGTTTACATTTAACAACTGCCATTGTCTTTCTCCTCCGACTTACTCAGCGCCGCCGACGAAGTCCAGATTCTGGCCTTCCTTCAGGGTGACGTAAGCTTTTTTCCAGTCGCTACGACGACCGATACGCTGTCCGTGACGCTTAACCTTACCTTTAACTACCAGGGTGTTAACGTCTTTAACTTCTACTTCGAACAGTTTCTCAACAGCAGCAACGATCTCTGCTTTAGTCGCGTCTTTAGCTACTTTGAGTACGATGGTGTTGGTTTTTTCCATCGCGCTAGATGCCTTTTCAGATACGTGCGGCGCGCGCAGTACTTTCAGCAGACGTTCTTCACGGATCATGCCAGCATCTCCTCAACTTGCTTAACTGCATCAGCAGTCATAACGACTTTGTCGAAGGCGATCAGGCTAACTGGGTCGATACCCGCTGCATCACGCACGTCAACCTTGTACAGGTTACGCGCAGCCAGGAACAGATTCTCATCCAGTTCGCCGGTGATGATCAGCACGTCTTCCAGCGCCATGTCTTTCAGCTTCTGTGCCAGCAACTTGGTTTTCGGTGCTTCAACAGAGAACTGCTCGACAACGATCAGACGATCTTGACGTACCAGTTCGGACAGGATGCTTTTCAGCGCGCCGCGGTACATCTTTTTGTTAACTTTTTGACTGTGGTCTTGTGGCTTAGCAGCAAAGGTCACGCCACCTGAACGCCAGATCGGGCTCTTTACAGAACCTGAACGCGCACGGCCGGTGCCTTTCTGACGCCAAGGCTTTTTGCCTGAACCGGTTACTTCAGCGCGAGTTTTCTGCGCGCGAGTACCCTGGCGGGCGCCTGATGCGTAAGCAACAACAACCTGGTGAACCAGCGCTTCGTTGAAATCACGACCGAAGGTAGTTTCGGAAACAGTCAGCGCGCTCTGCGCGTCTTTCAATACTAATTCCATTGCTATCCCCTTACGCCTTCACAGCTGGTTTAACGATCAGGTCGCTACCGGTAGCACCGGGAACTGCACCTTTAACCAGCAGCAGGTTGCGCTCAGCGTCAACACGTACTACGTCCAGGCTCTGAACAGTTACGCGCTCATTACCCAGCTGACCTGCCATTTTCTTGCCTTTGAACACTTTGCCCGGAGTCTGGTTCTGACCGATAGAACCCGGAACGCGGTGAGACAAGGAGTTACCGTGGGTTGCGTCCTGGGTACGGAAGTTCCAGCGCTTAACGGTACCTGCGAAACCTTTACCTTTAGAGGTGCCAGTTACGTCTACTTTTTTAACGTCAGCGAAAATTTCAACGCTGATGCTCTGACCTACAGAATACTCATCACCTTCAGCGGTGCGGAATTCCCACAGGCCACGGCCAGCTTCTACGCCAGCTTTAGCAAAATGACCAGCTTCAGGTTTGGTCACACGGTTTGCTTTTTTAGCACCGGTGGTAACCTGAATTGCCTGGTAACCATCGTTCTCCAGGCCTTTGACCTGAGTAACGCGGTTCGCTTCAACTTCGATTACGGTTACTGGGATAGATACGCCATCTTCAGTGAAGATGCGGGTCATACCCACTTTTTTACCGACTAAACCAATCATTGTTTCAACCTCTCAATCGCTCGATGACCTGATTAACCCAGGCTGATCTGCACGTCAACACCGGCAGCCAGGTCCAGACGCATCAGAGCATCAACGGTTTTTTCAGTTGGCTCAACGATGTCTACCAGACGCTTGTGAGTGCGAATTTCGTACTGGTCACGCGCATCTTTGTTAACGTGCGGAGAGATCAGAACGGTAAAGCGCTCTTTGCGGGTCGGCAGCGGGATCGGACCACGTACCTGCGCACCAGTGCGCTTGGCAGTCTCGACGATTTCCGCGGTTGATTGATCGATCAGACGATGATCAAACGCTTTAAGACGGATACGGATTCTTTGGTTCGACATGAGACCAAGGCTCCAAACATTTTATAGACGAAAAAAATTACTACTCGAACCCATTACGATTGATGGGAGAGTGTAATCGTTCAGCATATAACTCCACAGTTGGGAGTATTGTCAGACGGCCCAACAAACTGCCGTCTGCGATTCAGCTCGAATCGCGCCTACCAATATCGGCAGGCCCGCGCATTATACGTAGATTTGCTCAGGAAGCAACCCACGATGCACATTTGCCACAGAAAACTGTGTTTAACGCTTTTGTGCACGTCTGCACAAAAGCCCTGCAGGACGGATGTCTTCGCCCCTTTTTTTCTGGGCGCGGTTTTCCATTCTCTTTTTCTTATCCGCGACGCAGAGGACGCGTTCAGACAGACTCAGTCATCACATCAGGTTAACCGGAGGTCATCGTGTTGCTCATCATCGTTGCTGTCTCCCTGTCAGGCGGCGCGCTTGGCAGCTTTCTCGCCCTGGCCTGTCAACGTTTTAATACGTCCGCTTCACCACGTCGCTGGCTGCAGTCATTGTGGACGCCGCCTTCCCACTGTAGTTACTGTCGCCGCACGATCCTGTGGCACGACAGCGTTCCGCTGATAAGCTGGCTGTGGTTGCGGGGGCACTGTCGGTTTTGTTCGCATCCGGTCGGTTTGCTGCCCGTGCTGTTTGAGCTGACAGGCGCCCTCCTCTGCCTGCTGCTGGCTTACCTGTTTTACGACAATCTCATTCATGCGCTGTTTCCGCTTCTGGCTTCCTGTTTGCTCCTCGTCCTTGCGGCCATCGACCAGCGCCACTTCCTGCTGCCAGATGTTCTCACCCACGCGCTCCTGTGGCTGGGTCTTTCACGTTTCATGTTCTTTCAGCCACTCACGGTCAGTTCGGCCATCGGTGGCGTCATGTTTGGCTATGGTTCACTTTGGTTGCTTGCCGGAATTTTTCAACAGGTTACGCGGCGGAAGGGATTAGGTTGTGGGGATATTAAACTGTTTGCCGCACTGGGCGCATGGTGTGGTTGGCAGGCCCTGCCCTTCATTGCCCTGACCGCCTGTACGACAGCCTTGATCGCTTTCGGCGCGCTGCGGATAAGGAACCGGGCGTGGTACCTGAACAGCCCGCTTCCCTTTGGCCCTTTCCTGGCCGTCGCGGGCTGGGGAGTTATCGTTAGTCAAAGCCTTACTCTTCTTTGATTTGCGCCTGCAGGTAATTCTGAATGCC
Organism: Pantoea sp. BR_17; assembly: GCF_041955125.1. NCBI lineage: Bacteria > Pseudomonadati > Pseudomonadota > Gammaproteobacteria > Enterobacterales > Erwiniaceae > Pantoea > Pantoea sp. BR_17. The sequence goes on from NZ_JAVAXT010000006.1 coordinate 24,967, forward strand.
CATCTTACTAATGAGATCAAGCTCGGTTTCAATCCAGTCGATATGATGCTCCTCATCTTCGAGGATGGCGATCATCATATCGCGGCTTACGTAATCATGAACTTTATCCGCATAGGCGATGGCTTCTCTCAGGTCTTTTGCGCCTTCGAGTTCAAGATTGAGATCGGACTGCAACATCTCCCCGACATCTTCTCCAATCCTGAGTCGTCCCAGATCCTGTAGATTAGGAATGCCTTCAAGAAACAGAATACGTTCGATGTATTTATCCGCATGCTTCATTTCATCTATGGACTCATGGTACTCAACGTCGTTAAGACGCATCAGTCCCCAGTTTTTGAACATCCGTACATGTAAGAAGTACTGGTTTATTGCAACCAGTTCATTCCCCAACAATTTATTGAGATGACTTATGATTTTCGCATCGCCCTTCATTTCGCTTCCTCCGCTCATGTTTATTTGAGCGTAGATGCGGTTAAAAAGAAGTCAAAAAAACGCGATGAAAATTGTGGGTATTATCAAGTCGGTGGTGTGTGTGCGTTTACGCGATTTCTTTATATTGCGGAGCGTGCTGCATCTCTTCATCCATAATCGCGCGGGCATCCCGAATACATTTTCCACATTGCTTTCCCACGGGCACGATTTGGCGCAACTGCTGGATAGATTTGGGCTGATAACGGCGCACGACTTCACGGAGCGTTTTGTCACTGATGGCATTACACAGACAGACGTACATTTATTCATCACCCGGTCTATTTCGTGCGCACAGTGTAAATGCGAATCGTTTTTATTTCAAACCTACCTTTTGTGAGGAGAAAGCCTGCGTAATTAAATGACAGGCATAAAAAAAGAGCACCGAAGTGCTCTTTTTATCTTGCAGTAGCCACTCATGTGGCCACATCAGAGATCACAATTAAGCGATAACTTTAGCAACAACGCCCGCACCAACGGTACGGCCACCTTCGCGGATTGCGAAGCGCAGACCTTCGTCCATTGCGATTGGGTGGATCAGGGTAACAACCATTTTGATGTTGTCGCCTGGCATAACCATTTCAACGCCTTCTGGCAGCTCTACTGAACCGGTCACGTCAGTGGTACGGAAGTAGAACTGTGGACGGTAGCCCTTGAAGAACGGAGTATGGCGGCCACCTTCGTCTTTAGACAGAACGTAAACTTCTGACTCGAACTTGGTGTGTGGCTTGATGGTGCCTGGCTTCGCCAGAACCTGACCACGCTGGATGTCTTCACGCTTGATACCGCGCAGCAGAACACCACAGTTTTCGCCTGCCTGACCCTGGTCCAGCAGTTTGCGGAACATTTCAACACCGGTACAGGTTGATTTCGCCGTATCTTTGATACCCACGATTTCAACTTCGTCGCCGACTTTAACAACACCGCGCTCAACACGACCGGTTACTACAGTACCACGGCCAGAGATTGAGAATACGTCTTCGATTGGCAGTAGGAACGGCATGTCGATAGCACGAACCGGATCCGGGATGTAGTTGTCCAGGTGGTTAGCCAGCTCAACGATCTTCTCTTCCCACTCTGGGTTGCCTTCCAGCGCTTTCAGTGCTGAACCGCGAACGATTGGAGTGTCGTCGCCCGGGAAGTCGTACTGTGACAGCAGGTCACGGACTTCCATCTCAACCAGTTCCAGCAGCTCTTCGTCATCAACCATGTCACACTTGTTCAGGAACACGATGATGTAAGGAACGCCTACCTGACGACCCAGCAGGATGTGCTCACGGGTCTGCGGCATTGGGCCGTCAGTCGCAGCAACAACCAGGATCGCGCCGTCCATCTGCGCAGCACCGGTGATCATGTTTTTCACATAGTCGGCGTGGCCCGGGCAGTCAACGTGTGCATAGTGGCGAGACGGGGTTTCATACTCAACGTGTGCAGTGTTGATGGTGATACCACGTGCTTTTTCTTCAGGGGTGCTGTCGATCTGGTCGAACGCACGCGCCTGGCCGCCGTTGGTTTTAGCCAGAACGGTGGTGATTGCTGCAGTCAGGGTGGTTTTACCGTGGTCAACGTGACCGATGGTGCCCACGTTTACGTGCAGTTTGTTACGTTGAAATTGCTCTTTCGCCATGGCGATATTCCTTACGTTATGCCTTCATCACCCGGGATGAAGGCATCAGTTCAAATTTAAACCGTAGCTTATTTGCTACGAGCTTCAATAACGGCTTGCGCAACGTTGTTCGGTGCGTCGTCATACTTCAGGAACTCCATGGAGTACGAAGCACGACCTTTGGTCAGAGAGCGCAGCTGAGTTGCATATCCGAACATTTCAGACAGTGGAACTTCAGCGTGGATCTGAACGCCAGTAGCGTTAGATTCCTGCCCTTTGAGCATACCACGACGACGGCTAAGGTCACCGATTACGTCACCGGTGTTCTCTTCTGGGGTTTCAACTTCAACCTTCATGATAGGCTCAAGCAGAACAGGCTGCGCTTTCTTAAAGCCATCTTTAAAGGCAATAGACGCGGCCAGTTTAAACGCCAGTTCAGAGGAGTCAACGTCATGGTAAGAACCGAAGTGCAGACGAACACCCAGATCCACAACCGGATAACCTGCCAGTGGGCCTGATTTCAACTGCTCCTGGATACCTTTATCAACGGCTGGGATGAATTCGCCAGGAATTACACCACCTTTGATATCGTTGACAAATTCGTAACCTTTCGGGTTCGAACCTGGCTCCAGCGGGTACATGTCGATAACAACATGACCGTACTGACCACGACCACCAGACTGCTTGGCGTGTTTACCTTCGATACCGGTAACTTTAGAGCGGATAGCTTCACGGTAAGCAACCTGTGGTTTACCCACGTTCGCTTCAACGTTGAATTCACGCTTCATACGGTCAACGATGATATCGAGGTGAAGTTCACCCATACCAGCGATGATAGTCTGGTTAGACTCTTCGTCAGTCCATACGCGGAATGACGGGTCTTCTTTCGCCAGACGACCCAGAGCCAGACCCATTTTTTCCTGGTCAGCTTTGGTTTTCGGCTCAACGGCGATAGAAATTACCGGCTCAGGGAATTCCATACGCTCCAGAATGATTGGCGCGTTTGGATCACACAGGGTATCACCAGTGATAACGTCTTTCAGGCCGATCGCAGCGGCGATGTCACCTGCGCGAACTTCGCTGATTTCTTCACGTTTGTTAGCGTGCATCTGAACGATACGACCGAAACGCTCACGTGCAGATTTCACGGAGTTCAGAACGGTATCGCCTGAGTTAACCACACCAGAGTAAACGCGGAAGAACGTCAGGTTACCCACGAATGGGTCAGTTGCGATCTTAAACGCCAGAGCAGAGAACGGCTCTTCATCACTTGCGTGACGCTCAGCTGGGGTATCTTTACCATCGTCCAGCATACCGTTGATTGCCGGTACGTCGGTCGGGGCTGGCAGATACTCAACAACCGCATCCAGCATTGCCTGAACACCTTTGTTCTTAAATGCAGAACCACAGGTCACCAGGATGATTTCGTTTTTCAGCACGCGCTGACGCAGCGCTTTTTTGATCTCTTCTTCAGTCAGCTCTTCACCGCTGAAGAATTTCTCCATCAGCTCTTCAGAGGCTTCTGCTGCAGCTTCGATCAGCTTGCCGCGCCATTCTTCAGCCAGTTCTTGCAGGTTAGCTGGGATCTCTTCGTAATCGAAGGTCACGCCCGCATCCTGGTCGTTCCAGTTGATGGCTTTCATTTTGATCAGGTCAACAACGCCGGTGAAGTTTTCTTCAGCGCCGATAGCGATCTGCAGCGGAACCGGAGTCGCGCCCAGACGAGATTCGATCTGACCAACTACTTTCAGGAAGTTTGCACCCATGCGGTCCATTTTGTTAACGAACGCAATGCGTGGAACTTTATATTTGTTAGCCTGACGCCATACGGTCTCAGACTGTGGCTGAACACCACCTACAGCACAGTAAACCATTACTGCGCCATCGAGCACACGCATGGAACGTTCTACTTCGATGGTGAAGTCAACGTGTCCCGGGGTGTCGATGATGTTGATGCGGTGTGGCTCAAACTGCTTAGCCATACCTGACCAGAACGCGGTCGTTGCAGCAGACGTGATGGTAATACCACGTTCCTGCTCCTGTGCCATCCAGTCCATGGTCGCTGCGCCATCATGCACTTCACCGATTTTGTGGTTAACACCGGTGTAGAACAGGATACGCTCGGTAGTAGTGGTTTTACCGGCGTCGATGTGTGCGCTGATACCGATATTACGGTAGCGCGCAATGGGTGTTGTACGAGCCATTTTATTCCTCGGTTTTTAGGACGTTCAAAGTTAGTCGACCCCAGCGGGTTGGCTGTTTGAGCGCCCGCTGGTTTAACAACAACTACGCAGCTGTTACCAGCGGTAGTGAGCGAACGCCTTGTTGGCTTCAGCCATACGGTGAACGTCTTCACGTTTCTTAACTGCAGTACCTTTGTTTTCTGCAGCGTCAGAAAGTTCGTTCGCCAGGCGTAAAGCCATAGATTTATCACCGCGTTTACGAGCAGCTTCTACGATCCAACGCATTGCCAGGGCATTACGACGAACCGGACGGACTTCAACTGGAACCTGATAGGTTGAACCACCAACGCGACGTGACTTAACTTCGACAGTCGGACGCACGTTTTCGAGAGCAACCTCAAAAGCTTCCAGGCCATCTTTACCAGCACGTTGAGCCAGGGTCTCAAGTGCGGTATAGACGATAGATTCAGCAGTAGATTTTTTACCATCTACCATCAGGATATTTACAAATTTAGCCAGCAGCTCTGATCCGAACTTAGGATCCGGCAGAATTTTACGCTGACCAATGACGCGACGACGTGGCATGGAAATACTCCGTTGTTAATTCAGGATTGTCCAAAACTCTACGAGTTTAGTTTGACATTTAAGTTAAAACGTTTGGCCTTACTTAACGGAGAACCATTAAGCCTTTGGCTTCTTCACGCCGTACTTGGAGCGTGACTGCTTACGGTCTTTAACACCTGAGCAGTCCAGCGCGCCACGAACGGTGTGGTAACGCACACCTGGCAGGTCTTTAACACGACCGCCACGGATCAGGATCACGGAGTGTTCCTGCAGGTTGTGACCTTCACCACCGATGTAGGAGGTGACTTCAAAACCGTTAGTCAAACGCACACGGCAAACTTTACGCAGTGCTGAGTTTGGTTTTTTAGGAGTGGTGGTGTACACACGGGTACAAACGCCACGTTTCTGCGGGCAAGCTTCCAGCGCCGGCACGTTGCTCTTTGCAACTTTGCGGACGCGTGGTTTGCGAACCAGCTGGTTAACTGTTGCCATTAAATAGCTCCTGGGATTTAGCTTTTTGCTTCGTAAACACGTAATAAATCACCTCGTAGAATTACGAGGAGGCAGAATTTTAGGGCTGTGTCAAAAAGGTGTCAAGAAATAACCAGGGGGCCAATGCATTACCAGGCCATTTGTTGTTGATGTTTTACCGTTAGCGCAACGAAAAAAGTATAGTCCACAGACTGCACAACAGGGGAAATTTGCGTGCTCAGCCCCCGGGCATTCAGGTCATCTTCCAGTGCCCAGAGCTTCGCCCCTGAGGCGCGAAGCTGTTCCAGCGCCCTGCTGCCCTCAATCGCCGCCAGTACGCCATCCTGCAGCAAGAGCAGGTCATCCTCCGGCATAAGCAGTCGGGTCAGGCTTTCGATGTCGCTGTAAGTCGGTGAGTGAAATAACGTATGCAGCATTAGGTGCTCTTAAAAAGTCAAAATACGGTCATAGCCTGCGAGTTTTTGCCGCAGGGCCGACGCATCTAAAATTTCGGCATCCAGAATGCGTGGCGCATTTTCCGCTAAACCGCGCGACTGCAGCGACGCCCTGCACAGATAACACTGGTCGATATCATACAGCGCCAGCACGCCGAAGGTAGCGGCATAATGCCGGCTGTGAATATTTTCCGGCTGTTGCTCACTGTTAAGCTGCAGAACGCCATCTCCAATAAAAAACAGGCCGATATCGTCACTCAACGCGCCGGTGGCCAGCACCGCATCTAACCCTTCACGTCCCGCACTGCTGCCATGTGGGGCTCGGGTGAATACAAACGCGACACGCTTCATCAGAACTGCACCATCCGCTCGCAACGCAGCGCCGCTTCCGCCAGCGCACCTAAGCCGGCCAGGGTAAAACCGGGCTGAAGATTCGCGCCCGGCAGCGCAAGCCGTGAGGCTTCCTGCGCATCCGTCACGCCGCGCCGGAGTGCCGCCGCCACGCAAATGTTCAGCGCCACGCCATGCGCCTGATGAAGCGACTGCCAGGCACGAACAAGATCGAATTCGTCACTGGCGGGCGCGCTAAGCTGATTGGCGTTCAGCACCCCTTCCCGATAAAAAAAGACGCTTTCCAGCTGGTGTCCCGCTGCCAGCAGCGCGTTGGCAAACAGCAGCGCGCTGGTCGCCTGCTGCGTACCATAGGCCGGACCGGTGACAAGAAGCGCATAGCGCATTAACGATCCTGCCCCTGAAAGTCACCGTTTTTAAACTGGCGGATGTACAGGTACACGGTATGTTTGGAAATATTTAAGCGCTCGGCGACCTGATTGATGGCGTCTTTGATATCGAAAATCCCTTTTTCATACAGATTCAATACGATCTGACGGTTCTTGGCATTATTCGAGACGTTACGGTCGGCGCTCACTTCTTCAATCGTAAATTCCAGCGTCTGCATGACCAGGTCATCGACCGAACTGGCAAAGTTCACATTGGAATCGACCTGCTGCATCTCTGGCGGCAGAAACGTCGACATGATCTGTGAAAACGGAACGTCGAGGTTCATGTTGATACACAGCAAGCCAATCACCCGCTGCTGGCGATTACGAATCGCAATCGTGACGGACTTCATCAGCACACCACTTTTCGCGCGGGTAAAATAAGCGCGGGAGACGTTGCTGTCTGCACCCTGCATATCATGCAGCATGCGCAAGGCTAAATCCGTGATGGGCGAGCCCACTTTACGCCCTGTATGCTCGCCGTTAGCAATACGCACGGCCGAACAGTTTAAATCTTCCAGTGAGTGAAGGACGATTTCACAATGCGAGCCGATCAACATGGCAAGACCATCTACAACGGCCTCATACGATTTTAAAATATCGTAATCAGTTTGCTCGAACGGATGCTGCTCCAGAAGATCGAAGTCGCTCAGTTCACCGGGATTGAATGGATTAGACATTGAAGACATCACCCTACATGGCTGGAGCCTGTCACAGCGGCTACGGGCAGACTCAATATTGGGATAGTTATGCAGGCGATAGTCTGGCAAATGTCGCGGGGTTATGCCAGAGGTTTGTCATAAAGAGAAACCGCCACCCGAAGGTGGCGGCAGACAGATTACTGGGATTTCTTCGCGTCAGCAGCAGGTGCCTGCGTTTTTTCATCCGCTTTTGGTGCCGGTTTGATATCAAGCAGCTCAACGTCAAACACCAGCGTGGAGTTAGCCGGGATGCCCGGAACACCGTTTTTACCGTACGCCAGGTTTGGTGGGATAACCAGCTTGATCTTACCGCCTTTCTTAACGTGCTTCAGGCCTTCAGTCCAGCCTGGAATCACGCCGTCAAGTCGGAAAGACAGGGGCTCACCGCGCGTGTAAGAGTTATCAAACTCGGTGCCGTCGATCAGCGTACCTTTGTAGTTTACAACGACTGTATCGCTGTCTTTTGGTGCTTCACCGGTCCCTTCTTTCTCAATCTTATACAGCAGACCACTTTCGGTCTTCTTCACGCCGCTCTCTTTAGCAAACTTAGCGCTGTAAGCTTCACCCTTCTCGGCATTTTCTTTTGCGTCTTTTTCCATCTTGGCTGACGCCGCGCCTTTCACGCGGGCTTCGAACGCCTGCAGGGTTTGCTCGATTTCTTCGTCAGACAGCTTGCTCTTACCGCCAAACGCGTCCTGAACACCGGCAATCAGTTGCTGCTTGTCCAGCTTGATGCCCAACTTCTCCTGTTCTTTCAGGGAGTTGTCCATATAACGGCCCAGTGACGCACCCAAAGCGTATGCAGATTGCTGATCTTCATTTTTGAAGGCGGCATTTTTTGGAGCCTGAGGAGCAGACTGTGGAGCATCGGCAGCGGCCGGAGCTGCTGCTGTTTCTGCAGCCATTGCCAGCGGAGCATTCAGCGCGACGGCCATGGTGGTAGCTAACAATGTGACTTTAAACAGTGATTTCATCCTTTCTCCAAAACCGAAGCCTCTCACCTCGGGAATCATTGCGGACTGAGGGCCCACACTATAACTTTACGTGGCAGTGACGAACACTCCCACAACGTAATTATCTGGTCTACTTCCGACCTTTTTTGCATCAGGAAGTTTCACCAGAGATGATGTCATCTGACCCTTTTTCAAGCTAAACACCAAATAAAAGCGAATAAATAGGGCAATTCTGCAACGCCAGCCTTTAGAATCATGCGCTGAGTAGCCCCTTAACAGGAGAAAAGATCATGCAACAGTCAGAGTGGGAACAACGTATTGAAGCGCTTGAAAGTAAGCTGGCCTTTCAGGAGATCACTATCGATCAACTGAACAATACCGTCGTTCAGCATGAACTTGAAATGAGTAAGATGCGCGAACATATGCGCCTGTTACTTGAGAAGTTTAAAGCCAGCGCGCCGTCGATGATTGCCGATGCTTCAGAAGAAACCCCGCCGCCGCATTACTGATCCATCCGTGACAGGCCAGGCTGACTGTCGGCAGGCCCGCTCTGCCGAGGTCTGCTGACAATAAAATGCCGCAAAAAGTAAGGCCACCCGAAGGTGGCCCTGCACTACCGCGTCGGACTTAGTGGCTGCAGCCACAACCGCCCGTTCCGCAACCACCTTTACCGTGGTCATGGTCATGGTCATGGTCATGGTCGTGATCGTGGTGATGACCATCTGCACCGTGAACATGGCCGTGTTCCAGCTCTTCCGGTGTGGCTTCACGAATCGCAACCACCTCAACGTTAAAGTTCAGGTTCTGACCCGCCAGCATGTGGTTACCGTCAACCACAACATGGTCGTCTTCCACTTCGGTGATTTCAACCGGCACCGGACCCTGATCGGTTTCCGCCAGGAAACGCATGCCAACCTGTAATTCGTCAACGCCCATAAAGACGTCTTTTGGTACGCGCTGTACCAGGTTGTCATCGTACTGACCGTACGCGTCATTTGCCGGGATATGCACGTCAAACTTATCGCCCGCGACGTGGTTTTCCAGCGCATTTTCCAGACCAGAAATCAGGGAACCATGACCGTGCAGATAGTCTAACGGTGCACTCACCGGTGACTCGTCAACCAACACACCGTCTTCTGTACGTACCTGATAGGCCAGGCTTACCACCAGGTCTTTTGCTACTTTCATGATATCTCCTAACCGTTGAGAACTAAGATCCCGTCTCATTGGTCTATTCTTGCGTGCAATAACACCAACCAGAAAGGTTCGGGGCTGAGTACAAGAGGCACTCTTTTTCTCTTGCGACTTCAGCGTTAATGGCGTCAATTGTAACGGAATTCAATCCCGCTGTGTGCTTAAGCTTAAAAAAAGCTGGGCCATTTCGCTACTCGGGATGGAAAATTCCGATCACTTGCTCGTTACTGCGAACCTGATCGCGTGCCTGTTTATCGGCTTCCCGCATTTGATGGCCGCACTTCACACACTCGACGACATCGACATTGTTTTCACGCCACATGGCCAGCGTGTCTTTTTCCTGACAATGCGGACATACCGCACCAGCAATAAAGCGTTTACGCATGCTGTTCTACCTGTGTCTTTTGATTACTGATCGTCATCCCAGTCATGGAACTGACGTCGTTCATGCTGCATTTCACGCTGAAAAATGTCTTCCAGTTCACGTCGCGCCTCGCGGACACGGGAAATCTGCGCCATATCAGAGTGGACAGGCATCAGCTCCCGCAACATGCGCATATCCAGCCGGCGGAAGTGTTGCTGTGCCCGATGAGCCTGATGAGGATGCATTCCCAGCGACATAAGCGTTTTACGCCCCAGTTCCAGCGCACTGGAAAAAGTTTCGCGTGAGAACTGCGTCACGCCCGCCTGCAGCAGTTCGTGGGCTTCCACACGACCACGGGCACGCGCCATAATCTGCAAATGCGGAAAATGTTGCTGGCAGAGATGCACAATCGTCATCGCATCTTCCGGATTGCTGCAGGTAATGACGATTGACTGCGCATCAGCCGCACCCGCCGCTCGCAGCAGTTCCAGCTCCGTTGCATCACCATAGTAAACCTTGTAGCCGTACTTGCGCATCAGGTTGACCGCACTAATATCACGCTCCAGTACGGTGATGCGCTTATTGTTTGCCATCAGCAAACGGCCCACTACCTGACCAAAACGTCCGAAGCCCACCACAATGACCTGCGGCTGATCGTCCTCAACGAAGGGTTTTTCAGTGTCTTCATCGCTTTCATTAAAGCGACGCGCCAACAGCCGATCAATTGCCTGCATAAGCAGCGGCGTGGTCATCATGGACAGCGTCACGGTAACCAGCAGCAGCGGCAGTTGGTCGCCCGAGAACAGCCTGGCTGACGAGGCCGCCGAGAACAGCACAAAAGCAAACTCGCCGCCCTGACTCAACACGCCGGCAAACTGCTGACGTTCAGAGCTGCGTAAGCCATAGATTCGAGCCAGCACATACAGCACCAGTAACTTGACCGACACCAGCGTCAGTACGCCCAGTAAAATGGCGATAATGTGGGTATAAAGCACCCCGAGGTTCAGCGCCATGCCCACCGAGATAAAAAACAGCCCCAGCAGTAAGCCTTTGAACGGCTCGATCGCCACTTCCAGCTCATGACGGTATTCACTTTCCGCCAGCAGAATCCCGGCGATAAAGGTGCCTAACGCCATGGATAACCCCAGCGCATCCATAAACAACGCGGAGCCCAATACCAGCAGCAGCGAGGCGGCGGTAAATACTTCACGCACGCCTGAGGCCGCGATGTAGCGAAAAATGGGGCGCAGTAAATAGCGGCCCCCGACGAGCATGCCGGCAAACGCCAGGACCTTCATGCCCACTTTCATCCAGTCGACGCTGCCGCTGTCATTCCCGGCCAGAAGCGGAATCAGTGCCAACGCCGGAATAACAGCCAGATCCTGAAACAGCAGCACCGAAAACCCTAGCTGGCCCGCTTCGCTGCGGTTCATGCCCTTGTCCCGCATCAGCTGCAAGGCCATCGCTGTTGATGACATGGCCAGACCGATCCCGCCGATTACCGCCGCGCGCCAGTCAAAGTTTGTCAGCCACAGCAATGCGCCAAGAATGGCGGCGGAGAAAATCACCTGCGCGGCACCGATACCAAAGATAGAACGGCGCAGCGCCCACAACTTTGCCGGGTTCAGTTCCAACCCGATGATAAACATCAGAAAGACAACGCCCAGTTCAGAAAAGTGCAGAATCTCGTCGACGTCACTAATAAATCCCAGTCCCCACGGACCAATGGCAATACCGGCCAGTAAGTACCCCAGTACTGCGCCAATCCCCAGGCGAGCCGCTACCGGTACAATCAGCACCGCCGCAAAGAGATAGATGACTCCTGCGGTCAGCAGCGTTTGTCCTTCCATTTATAACCCTCCATTCGGCAGCGGTGCTGCCAGCCAGTCGCTATAGGCACGGGCATATTTTTTGAGTAAATCAGGTTGCTGACGGCGCGCCCAGTAAATAATCATCGGCGACATCCAGTGCATACGGCACATCTGTGCGGTCAGCTCAAAAGGTCGCAAAATGTCATTCATGGAATAGCGGTTCAGTCCGTGCTGCTGAAAGGCCGTTTCAGGTTCGCCGGTTGTGACGATACTGCGCCAGTACTTTCCTTCTAATGCGTTTCCGTCTATGCCATTGGCAAAACCCCGGGACAACACGCGATCTAACCACTCTTTAAGTAACGCCGGGCAGCTGTAGGTATAGAGAGGATGTTGAAAAATAATCACATCATGCTCACGCAGTAGCTGTTGCTCATGGTGGATATCGATAAAAAAATCCGGATAGGCGGCATAGAGGTCATGAACAGTAACATGCTCAAGGGGCCTGGCCGCGTCCAGCAAAATACGATTTGCGATGGAATCCTGCGCTTCCGGATGAGCAAAAAGCAGCAAAATCTTAGGTGGCTGCGACATCCTTTCCCTCCAAAGCGTCGTCATTGGTGCGGATTTCCGCTACCATGCACAACGCAACAAAAACCCAATTATGTTGCACGTAAATTAACATATTCTGACGATACGGCGCTTATGATTGTCTTTTCTGCCCTACAAATTCGCCGCGGTGTTCGCGTCCTGCTCGACAACGCTACCGCCACCATCAATCCCGGCCAAAAAGTCGGGCTGGTGGGTAAAAACGGCTGTGGAAAATCCACCCTGCTGTCGTTGCTGAAAGGTGAGATCACCAGCGATGCGGGATCGTTTACCTTTCCCGGTAACTGGTCGCTTGCCTGGGTGAATCAGGAAACGCCTGCCCTCAGCCAGGCCGCCCTTGACTATGTCATCGATGGCGACCGTGAATACCGCCATCTTGAAGCAGAACTGGCAGAGGCCAACATCAGAAATGACGGAAATGCCATCGCCCTGATTCACGGTAAGCTCGATACCATTCAGGCCTGGACGATTCAGTCGCGCGCCTCAAGCCTGCTGCACGGGCTCGGATTCAGTCAGGAACAGCTTCAGCGCCCGGTCAGTGATTTTTCGGGGGGCTGGCGCATGCGTCTTAACCTGGCCCAGGCACTGCTGTGTCGATCGGACCTGTTGTTACTCGATGAACCGACGAACCACCTCGATCTGGACGCCGTGATCTGGCTGGAACGCTGGCTAAAAAGCTATGAGGGCACGCTGATTCTGATCTCGCACGATCGCGATTTTCTCGATCCGGTGGTGGACAAAATTATCCACATCGAACAGCAGACGATGACCGAGTATACCGGCAACTACAGTTCCTTCGAACGCCAGCGCGGCGCGAAACTGGCCCAGCAGCAGGCGTTATACCAGAGTCAGCAGGAAAAAGTGGCGCACCTGCAAAAATATATTGATCGTTTCCGTGCACAGGCCACCAAAGCCAAACAGGCGCAAAGCCGTATTAAGATGCTGGAACGGATGGAGCTGATTGCGCCAGCCCATGTGGATAACCCGTTTAGCTTCAGCTTCCGCGCGCCCGAAAGCCTGCCGAATCCGCTGCTGAAAATGGATAAAGTCACCGCGGGCTATGGCGATCGCATTATTCTGAACGCCATTAAACTTAACCTGGTGCCGGGATCGCGCATTGGCCTGCTGGGTCGCAACGGTGCCGGCAAGTCAACGCTGATTAAGCTGCTGGCGGGCGAACTCGCCGCCAAAGCGGGCGAAATTGGCCTGGCGAAAGGGATCAAGCTGGGTTACTTCGCTCAGCATCAGCTGGAGTTCCTGCGCGCCGATGAGTCGCCTTTACAACATCTTTCACGGCTTGCGCCGAAAGTGCTCGAGCAGCAGTTACGGGATTATCTGGGCGGCTTTGGCTTCCAGGGCGATAAAGTCACAGAGGTAACCGAACGCTTCTCTGGCGGCGAAAAAGCGCGGCTGGTGCTGGCGCTGATTGTCTGGCAGCGCCCCAACCTGCTGTTACTGGATGAACCCACCAACCACCTCGATTTGGACATGCGTCAGGCATTGACTGAGGCGTTGATTGATTTTGAAGGCGCACTGGTTGTCGTATCGCACGATCGCCATCTGTTACGTGCCACCACCGATGACCTCTATCTGGTGCATGATGGCAGCGTTGATGTGTTCCCGGGCGATCTGGAAGATTATCAGCAGTGGCTGAGCGACCTGCAAAAACAGCAAACGCAAAATGAGGCCGCGCCTAAACAGGACAATGGTAACAGTGCTCAGGCCCGTAAGGATCAAAAGCGTCGTGAAGCCGAGCTGCGAACGCAGACCCAGCCCTTGCGCAAAGAAATCGAGAAGTTAGAAAAACAGATGGCGAAGTGGCAAGCCCAACTGGCCGACGCCGAACACCTGCTGGCAGACAGCGCGCTGTACGAACACAGCCGCAAGGCTGATTTAACGGCTGCCCTGCAAAAACAGGCTGAGAGTAAATCGGCGCTGGAAGAGGTGGAAATGGCCTGGCTGGACGCGCAGGAAAAACTGGAAGCGATGCTCGCCTCCTGACAGAGGCGGCATCACCTTTCGTCACAACCGTACCGGTGTACTCGCGGTACGGTTCAGTAAGGCTTATCGCCTAATACCGTGGCGCGCTGCATCACTCTTCGGGCCGGATAGTAATCGGCATTGGCGTAGTGCTGAGTGACGCGATTGTCCCAAATCGCCAGGTCATTAGGCTGCCAGCGCCAGCGCACCTGAAACTCCGGTTTCGTGCTATGCGCAAACAAAAAGCCCAGTAATGCATCGCTCTCTTTCTGACTCAGCGTCAGAATTCGGGTTGTAAAACCCTCATTGACGAACAACGCTTTTTTCCCACTAACCGGATGCGTCCGGATAACAGGATGCTGCACAGGTGGGTTTTTCGCCGCAGCCTGCCGCCAGCGCTGGTGTTCCTCTTCTGTCTTACGGTGTTTATATTCCGGAAACGACTTTGTAAAATCGTGCTCCGCATAGAGTTCAGACAGCAAGGTTTTGAAGGGAGCAGACAGCGCCTCATACGCCGCAATACCGCTGGTCCATAACGTATCCCCACCCGCCTCCGGCAAGACTTTGGACGCCAGCAGCGCCACAGCCGGAGGCGTCTGAATGAACGTCACATCGGTGTGCCAGTTATCATTATCCGGAGGATTATCCTGATGCGTATCCAGGACAATGATCTCTTCCACGCCCGGCGCATGCGGATAAACCGGATGGATATGAAGATCGCCAAAGCGAATGGCCAGCGCACGATGCTGCTCGGGCGTGATCACCTGATCACGTAAAAACAGTACCTGATGACGCAGCAAGGCGTGATAGAGCTGCTCAAACTGCGCGTCACTGAGTGGACGCGAGACATCAAGGTTGCCGACCTGCGCGCCGATAAAGGGGCCCAGAGGCGTAATCGCTAACTTTTCGTTCATTTTTGCTCTCCGTTCCAGGGCGTCAGACGGCGCTGTAGCGCACGCAGACCCAGTTCTAAACTACATGCCACAATGGCAATCACCGCGATCCCTGCCAGCACCACATCCGTTGCCAGAAATTCCCCTGCCGACTGCACCATAAAGCCCAGCCCACGCGTGGCAGCAATGAGCTCGGCGGCCACCAGCGTTGACCAGCCCACACCTAATCCAATGCGTAAGCCGGTCAGTATCTCTGGCAAGGCACCCGGCAGGATGACCCAGCGCAGCCGTTGCCAGCGATTCGCCCCCAACGATGCCGCGGCGCGCAGACGAACCTGCTGTGCGTTGCGAACACCGGCCACAGTCGACAGCACTATCGGGGCAAAAATCGCCAGCGTGATCAGCAGTATTTTCGATGTTTCACCAATACCGAACCAAATGACCATCAACGGTAAATACGCCAGCGGCGGCACGGGCCGATAGAGCTCAATCAGGGGATCGATCAGGGCACGTAAAACCGGGCTGACGCCCATCGCAATGCCCACCGGAATGCCTGTTAATGCCGCCGCGCTGAGCGCAATCAGCATGCGCGTCAGGCTGGCTGACAGGTGCTGCCACAACGTCGCGTCCATAAACCCCTGCGGACCGGCAACGCTCAGTAACTTACTCAGCACCTGCTGCGGCGACGGCAGAAACAGCGGCGCAATGAGCCCCAGTGTGGTCACGCTCCACCAGATGAACAACAGCACAAGCAGGCTCACTGTGCTCAGCGTGGCCGTCAGGGAGAAAGGCCAGCGCAGGCGACGACGCCGGGCGCGGGTCGGCACATCGTTAATGATCGCACTCATGCAAATGCCTCCCGTTGTGCAAATACCCGGTTCAGCACATATTCCCGTTGGGCGATGAAATCGGGATCAGACTTGATGCTGCGGCAGGGTTCGCCGTCCACGAAACGCTGGCCAAAATTCAGCGTCAGCGTTTCCTGTACCCGACCGGGCCCCGGAGAGAGCAGCACCAGCTCGCTCGCCAGAAAAATGGCTTCTTCAATGTCATGCGTAATCAGCAGGATCTGTTTACCGCTGTCCTGCCACAGCCTTAACAGCAAGGTCTGCATTTGTTCACGGGTAAACGCATCAAGTGCGCCAAACGGTTCATCGAGCAGTAACAGGCGGGGATCGGCAGCCAGCGCGCGGGCGATGCCAACGCGTTGACGCTGTCCGCCAGATAACTGCCAGATATGCCGCTTTTCAGCGCCTTCCAGCCCAACATTTTTTATCATCTGCCGTGCAAGGGCTTCACGCGGCTGGCGCGCCATACCGGCAATCTGTAATCCGAAAGCGACGTTATCCAGCACATTCCGCCAGGGCAGCAGGCCTTCATGCTGAAACACCACGCCGCGATCGGCGCCTGGCCCCTGAATCGCCTTGCCGTCCAGAGAAATACTGCCGGACTCGACCGGTAAAAACCCGGCGATCAGGTTCAGCAACGTGGTTTTGCCACAGCCTGACGGTCCCAGCACAACGACCAGCGCGTTATCCTCCACGCGCAGTGAGATGTCCTGTAATACCGGCTGTCCGCCATAGCTCGCGTTCAGATGGGCTATTCGCAACATGACGATGTCCTCAGGGCTTGACCAGGGGCGCAACAAAACGACTCGTGACAAAGGCGCTGTAATCATTACCGGCCTGCGGCACCTTGCCCTGTTCTTTCAGGAATTGCGCCGTGTCCACGATGGCTTTGTTCACCGGCTGCTGCAGTTGCGCCACCTGCTGGGCGGCGGTCAGATAGGTGTTGCCCTTAACCAGTCCAGGAATTTGTTGCTCGGGCACGCCGCTTAAGCGCGAAAGTTTACTGAGGTTATCAGGCTGTTTAAGCCACTGTTCGGGATGGTCCAGGTAGGCTTTCTGCGCCTCAATAGCGCTACGGGCAAAGGCGGTCACGATATCCGGATGCTGCTGCGCGAAGTCTTTGCGTACCACCCAGACATCAAGTGTCGGTGCGCCCCAGCGCCCGACCTGCGACGAATCCGTTAAAACGGTGCCATCTTTCTCCAGTTCATTCACCGCAGGTGCCCAAACGTAAGCACCGTCAATGTCCCCGCGTTGCCAGGCCGCCACAATCGCAGGCGGTTGCAGATTGACCAGTTGAACCTGAGACGGCTTAATCCCCCAGTGTTTTAATGCCGCTAACAAGCTGTAATGGGTGGTCGAAATAAAGGGCACGGCGATCCGCTTGCCGATCAGGTCCTGGGGACGGGTGATCGTTTTCTTCACGACCAGCGCTTCAGAATTGCCTAACTGAGAAGCCAGTAAAAAGGCTTCGATGGGGAGCTGCTGCGTTGCCGCAACGGCCAGTGGGCTGGAACCAATATTGCCAATCTGGACATCGCCTGATGCCAGCGCACGAAGCACGCCTGATCCGCTATCGAATTTGCGCCATTCGACCGTCGCACCGCTCTCTTTGGCAAACGTATTATCCGCCTGCGCCACCTTAGCGGGTTCAGCGGAGGTCTGATAAGCCACCGTTACGTTGACCGCGTTGGCCTGAAACGCCAGCACTGACAGGACCGCCGCCAGAATCGTGAGTCGCCCTTTTTGCATGATTTTTCCCCCATCATTTTTATGATGTGGGCAGTGTTGCTGGCAGAAGTAATTTCATAAAGGAATTAAAAGTTATCCCTAATAGAAAGAAATTCTTAGATCATCATCTGCAATAGATTGCCGTTATACGCAAATTAAATTTCAGACAAAAAGCCATAAATTTGTCAGGCGCTCACATCCTGGTTGTGCTATTGATATGCGCTATTATTTGCTCCCCGGTGAGGCTTGCGAGTTCGATGTCGATCGACAAAGTTGCCCTGTTAGCTGGCGTGTCTAAAGCCACGGTATCCCGCGTGCTTAACGCGCATCCTGGGGTAAAAGCAGATACGCGACAGAAAGTGCTGGATGCCATTGCCACAAGCGGCTATCAGCCAAACCTGCTGGCGCGTCAGTTGCGAACCTCGCAGAGTCATATGCTGCTGGTCCTGATCTCCGATATCACGAACCCTTTTTGCTCCCGAGTTGTTCAGGGCATCGAAGCTGAAGCAGAAATGCACGGCTACCATATTCTGCTGTGCAATTCGGCCTCACAGTTTAAACGTGAGTCGGCCTACCTGACCTTACTGACCGGCAAGGTGGTGGACGGCGTGATTACGATGGATGCCGCCGCCGGGCTGCAAAGCCTGATCGATATTATCGGTGATGCGCCCTGGATTCAGTGTTGTGAGTTTGATCCCGAGATTGCGGCCTCGTCCGTCTCCATCGATCATCTGGACGCCGCACGTGATACCGTCCATTATCTGGCCGGCCGGGGCCGTAAGCGCATTGCACTGGTGAATGGCGATATGCGTTATCTCTATTCTCAATATCGCGAACAAGGCTATCGAGAAGGCGTTGCGCAATCGGGGTCAGACTGGACGAATGTCGTCTATACCGAAGGCATTACCTGCGAAGAAGGCAGTCGGGCATTGCAGGAATTGTTGCGTTTAGCGGAGCCGCCGGATGCGGTATTTGCCGTGTCTGATGTGCTGGCGGTTGGCGTGGTGCATGCAGCGCTGGAGGCGGGCCTGCGTGTCCCGGAAGACCTTGCCGTCGTGGGGTTTGACGGCATTCCCTTTACCAGCAGCCTGAATCCACCGTTAACCACCATTGAACAGCCCATGTATCAACTGGGCGCGCGCAGCGTGCAGCTGTTGCTGAAAAAAATTCGCCAGCCGCACGCGCCGGTTGTTCGCGAAGTGTTGCCCTGGACGCGCCTGGAGCGCGCATCCAGCTAAGCTCAGTGCCAGATCAGCAATACGCAGGCCGCCGTTAACAGCCCCATGCTCAGGTTAAAGCGTTTCCAGGCGCGGGGACTACGTAAAATACGGCCGATCATCGCACCAAAGCCCATCCAGATAACGCCTGCAACCAGATTGACCATAACCATGCCAAGACTGATTAACAGGACAGAATGGCGATAGCCCGCACCGGCCAGACTAAAACTGGCGACGGCACCCAGCGCCATGAGCCAGGCTTTGGGGTTGATCAGTTGTAATAAGCCTCCCTGCCAGAACGGCATAGGTGCGACAGGTGCCGCATCGGTTTCCAGCTTCTCATAGGCTGCGGTGGCAATCTTCCAGGCCAGCCACAGCAGGTAAAGGCTACCGGCAATTTTCAGGATGAGATGCAGGGAGGGATAAAGCAGTATCAATCCACCCACGCCAAACGCTACCAGCAGCAGCATTAGCTGCATGCCGATCATAATGCCGATCATCAACGGGAGGGTGCGCAAAAAACCAAAATTGGCCCCCGAGGCGGTGAGTAACATATTATTAGGTCCGGGTGTAATCGCCGCGACCCAAAGAAAGCCTAATAATGATAAAAACAGACTGAGTTCCATTAACCCGGGTTCTCCTCCCTTAGTGAAAACTTATCGAAGCTAACAGTGTGATATGGAACAGACAAGCCTTTACAACATGAAATTTTCGGGCCCTGACGACGCGGCGTTCATTCCCCTGCCCGGTCTGGGCAACCCGCACCTGCAAACCATTCTGCCGCGGTTGATACGGCGGACGAAAAGGTTAACGCCACACTGGCAGCGGCTGGATTTACCTGACGGTGACTTTGTTGATTTGGCCTGGAGTGAAGATCCTCAGTTTGCCCGGCATAAACCGCGCGTGGTGCTGTTTCATGGCCTGGAAGGAAGTTTCCACAGTCCCTATATTCATGGCCTGATGCTGCAGTGCAAACAGCGTGGCTGGCTGGCGGTAGTAATGCACTTTCGCGGCTGCAGCGGTGAGCCGAACCGTCTGAACCGGATATACCACTCCGGTGAAACCGAGGATGCGCGTTTTTTCCTGCACTGGCTGACGACGCGCTGGGGCCGGGTACCCACAACTGCTGTCGGCTTCTCGCTGGGCGGGAATATGCTCGGTTGCCTGTTAGGCCAGCAAGGTGATGAAGCCCTGATCGACGCGGGCGTGATTGTGTCTGCGCCCCTGATGCTGGAACCCTGCAGCGCCCGACTGGAGCGCGGCTTTTCACAGGTTTATCAGCGTTACCTGTTAAGCCAGTTAAAAAAGAATGCCCAGCGTAAACTGCGGGCCTGGCCCGACACGTTGCCGGTGAACCTCATTCAGCTTAACGCCCTGCGCCGTCTGCGGGACTTTGACGACGCGATCACGGCCCGGGCGCATGGTTTTGCCGACGCCACGGATTATTACCGTCGCGCCAGCGCTATGCCGCGACTTAAGTTCGTGACAAAACCGCTGCTCATCATCCATGCAAAAGATGACCCGTTTATGAGCGATGAGGTGATCCCGCAGCCTGCGCAATTATCTGCCACTATTACCTATCAGCTGACACAGCAGGGTGGGCATGTTGGTTTCGTCAGTGGCACCCTGCGTCAGCCTCGGTTGTGGCTGGAGCAGCGCGTGCCACAGTGGATTTCCTCTTATCTGGATAACTGACTCTGTGATTATTCCCTGGGAACAGGTTTCTCCCGAAACCCTTGAAAATCTTATCGAAGC
The DNA here is from genome assembly GCF_041955125.1 of Pantoea sp. BR_17. Classification (NCBI taxonomy): domain Bacteria; kingdom Pseudomonadati; phylum Pseudomonadota; class Gammaproteobacteria; order Enterobacterales; family Erwiniaceae; genus Pantoea; species Pantoea sp. BR_17. The sequence goes on from NZ_JAVAXT010000006.1 coordinate 45,546, forward strand.
GTTTGTTTTGCGTGAAGGCACGGATTACGGCGAGCAGGAGCTCAGCCTGACGGAAAAAGTCGCCGATGTGCGTCGTCAGCTGGAGCACGGCGAGGTCGTTCTGGTATGGTCGGAACTGCACGAGTCGGTCAACATCATGCGCAAAAGCGAGTTTCGTGGCTGATGCAACGAACGGAAAATCGTGCTAACAATGCTCATCGCCCGACATCACAGGGACTTCAACTATGTCTGCACGCCATCCGATTATCGCGGTAACGGGCTCCAGCGGTGCGGGAACCACCACCACCAGCCTGGCGTTCCGTAAAATTTTTCAGCAACTCGGTTTGCACGCTGCCGAACTGGAAGGGGACAGTTTTCACCGCTTTACCCGACCCGAAATGGACATGGCTATCCGAAAAGCGCGCGATCTGGGGCGACATATCAGCTACTTTGGCCCGGAGGCGAATGATTTTGGCCTGCTGGAGCAAACGTTCATCGAATACGGCGAACACGGTAAGGGCCAGTCGCGTAAGTATCTGCACACCTATGATGAAGCCGTTCCCTGGAACCAGGTTCCCGGCACCTTCACGCCCTGGCAACCGTTACCACCGGATACGGATGTGCTGTTTTATGAAGGCTTGCACGGCGGCGTGGTGACTGCACAACACAATGTGGCGGAAAAAGTCGATTTGCTGGTCGGCGTCGTGCCCATCGTCAACCTGGAGTGGATTCAGAAACTGGTGCGCGATACCAGCGAGCGTGGCCATTCACGCGAAGCGGTGATGGATTCGGTAGTGCGTTCCATGGAAGATTACATCAATTTCATTACGCCGCAGTTTTCACGAACCCATATTAACTTTCAGCGCGTCCCCACGGTGGATACCTCTAATCCCTTTGCCGCGCGCACCATCCCTTCGCTGGATGAAAGCTTTGTGGTTATCCACTTTCAGGGGCTGGAAGACATTGATTTTCCCTATCTGCTGGCCATGCTGCAGGGATCGTTTATTTCCAATATCAACACGTTGGTGGCACCCGGCGGCAAAATGGGACTGGCGATGGAGTTAATTATGGCGCCGTTAGTAAAACGGCTCATGGAAGGGAAACGGATTGAATAACCACAGAGGCCAGCCTGGCCTCTGTGAGATTACAGCGCGATCACTTCGTAGCTGTGGGTAATGTTGACGCCTTTGCCTAACATGATGGCGACAGAGCAATATTTTTCCGCTGACAGATCGACAGCGCGTGCCACGGCTTTATCCGAAAGTGCGTTGCCGCTGACGATAAAATGCAGATTGATATGGGTAAAGATGCGGGGGGCTTCTTCCCGACGTTCAGACGATAGTTTCACTTCGCAATCAACCACATCGTTGCGGCCTTTTTGCAAAATTGACACAACGTCAATGGCGCTGCATCCCCCTGCCGCCATCAGCACCATCTCCATAGGGCTCGGCGCTTTATCGCCAGAATTGCCATCCATCAGTACCTGATGGCCGGACGATGATTCCCCCAGGAATGTTAACCCCTCAACCCATTTGACGCGTGCCTGCATAATTTTGACCTCAGAATACCCTGTTTTGGCTCAGCGTACGCTTTTGCCTGGGAAACAGCAATCCAGAGAAAACGCCATCTTGCTGAAGCGAGACAACACAAGACAGTCGACGTAAGCTGTGCTACAAACAGAGCTGAAAATATTTTTCGTCATCCGAAGACGAAGCCGGGAAGAATGATGCGCACTGCGCCGAATGCAGCCCGAATAATTTCCTGAATGGAAAAACGCTTAACGCTTACATCGCCTGGCAGGGAAACAGAGCCCTGTATTTTGGGCACGATTACAACAGAGGATAATAGCGAATGGTTCTCGGCAAACCGCAAACAGACCCTACACTTGAATGGTTCCTGTCCCATTGCCATATTCACAAGTATCCATCCAAAAGTACGCTCATTCATCAAGGTGAAAAGGCGGAAACGCTTTACTACATCGTTAAAGGTTCCGTTGCGGTACTGATTAAGGATGAAGAAGGCAAGGAGATGATTCTGTCCTATCTGAATCAGGGCGACTTTATTGGTGAGCTTGGCCTGTTCGAAGAAGGTCAGGAGCGCAGCGCCTGGGTACGTGCGAAAACCGCGTGCGAAGTGGCAGAGATTTCCTACAAAAAATTCCGTCAGCTGATTCAGGTGAATCCGGACATCCTCATGCGCCTCTCCTCGCAAATGGCGCGCCGTCTGCAGGTCACATCGGAAAAAGTGGGCAACCTCGCGTTCCTTGATGTCACCGGTCGCATTGCGCAGACGTTGCTCAACCTGGCGAAACAGCCGGATGCCATGACGCATCCTGACGGCATGCAAATTAAAATTACGCGTCAGGAAATTGGCCAAATCGTGGGATGTTCACGTGAAACCGTGGGACGTATTTTGAAGATGCTGGAAGACCAGAATCTGATCTCCGCACACGGCAAAACAATTGTTGTTTACGGCACGCGCTAAGCTTTATTCTTCACGGCATAATGGCAACGTTATGCCGTGAATTATTTGCGTTGAGCCGATGTGGCGAAGAATAATTTATCACCCTGAAGTTAACTATGCCCTGCGCCAGACACTGGTGTTGTGTCTCCCCGTCGCGCTCGGCTGGCTGTTTGGCGATCTGCAAAAAGGATTGCTATTCTCATTGGTGCCTGCCTGCTGCAATATTGCCGGTCTGGATACGCCCCACAAACGCTTCTTTAAACGCCTGATTGTCGGCGGCAGCCTGTTTGCCCTGGGTAGCTTACTGATGCAGTGGCTTCTGTTTAAAGACGTGCCCTTACCGCTTATTCTTTTCGCCCTGCCTTTGCTGCTGGGCGTGACAGGTGAAATCAGCCCACTGCACGCACGGTTACTCCCTGCCACACTGATCGCAGCGATATTTACCACCAGCCTGATTGGCCGCATGCCCATTTACGTACCGCCCCTGCTCTACATCGGCGGTACGCTGTGGTATGGCCTGTTTAACTGGTTCTGGTTTTGGCTGTGGAAAGAGCAGCCAATGCGTGAAAGCCTGAGTCTGATTTACCGCGAACTGGCGAACTATTGTGACGCCAAGTACACCTTGCTGACGCAACTTACCGATCCGGAGAAGGCGCTACCACCGTTGCTGGCGCGGCAGCAAAAAGCAATCGACCTCATCAACACCTGTTATCAGCAGATGCATATGCTGTCCGCCAGCCGCGATCACAGTCATAAGCGACTGACCCGCGCTTTTCAGGTCGCACTGGATTTACAGGAACACATTTCTGTCAGCCTGCATCAGCCAGAAGAAGTGCAAAAACTGGTAGAACAAAGCCATGCAGAGGCCGTGATTCGCTGGAATGCGAAAACCATTTCCGCCCGTTTACGTGAGCTGGCAGACAACATCCTGTACCACCAACTGTCCAGTCGCTTTGATATGGACAAGCAGCTGGGGGCACTGGAAAAAATCGCCCGTCAGCACCCGGACAATCCGGTAGGAAATTTTTGCCTTTATCACTTCAGCCGCATCGCACGGGTACTGCGTACACAAAAGCCCCTTTATCAGCGTGATTTGATGGCGGATCGCCAGCGCCGTTTACCGCTTCTGCCCGCACTCAGAAGCTATCTCTCGCTGCGCTCATCTGCCCTGCGCACGGCCGGACGTTTTTCTGTGATGCTGATGCTGGGTAGCGGGCTGGCGCTGTTCTTTTCGATTCCCAAACCCTACTGGATTCTGATGACCATTATGTTTGTCAGCCAGAGTAACTACAGCGCCACACGGGTGCGTATTCAGCATCGTGCGCTGGGCACCTTTGCCGGGCTGGTGATTGCGGCAGCCTCGCTGCGGCTGGATGTCCCTGAACCGCTGGTGTTGAGCATCATGCTGGTGATTACCTTTATCAGCTATCGCTTTACCCGCCAGTTTTACGGCTGGTCGATGGTGGGGTTCACGGTCACCGCGGTATATACCCTGCAACTTCTGTCACTTAACGGCGCACAATTCTTACTGCCGCGCCTGCTGGATACCCTGATGGGCTGCCTGATTGCGTTTGGCGGAACGTTATGGCTTTGGCCGCAATGGCAAAGTGCCCTGCTACGACAGAACGCACATGATGTGCTTGAGGCTTTCCAGGACGCGTTACGCATGTTGCTTGGTCCGGAACAGTCTCCCGAGGTACTCGCCTATCAGCGCGTTAACGTTAATCAGGCCCACAATGCAGTCTTTAACTCACTAAATCAGGCGATGCAGGAGCCGGGGTTTAACGCACGCTATTTACAGGATATGCGTTTATGGGTCACGCACAGCCAGTTTATCGTTGAGCACATCAACGCCATGACGATTCTGGCACGCGAACATACCATGCTGCCGCCTACGCTGGCGGAGCACTATCTGCAATGGTGTGAAATTGCGCTGCAGCGTTGCCAGCAGCGGCTTGAATATGACGGCGAAAGTTCGCAAACCGATCTGTTACAGGGAATTGAAGATATCAACGAGGGACCGGTCACAGTACTGGAGCAGCACATCAGGCGCATTCTGGATCATCTTAAGGTGATGCACACGATCTCATCGCTGGCGTGGAACCAGCGACCGCATCATGGTCGCTGGCTGATTCGCAGTCTGGGTCGAAAATAACTCAGGCAGCCAGGACTTTCCCGACCGCTTTGGCAAAGCGCGCCATGCCTTCTTCAATATCGGCGGGTTCAATAATCAGTGAAGGGGCAAAACGCATCACATCCGTACCAGCCACCAGCACCATAACGCCTTCAGCCGCGGCGGCATTGAGGATATCGCGTGATTTTCCGGCATGTTGCGGCTTCAGGGCCGCGCCTACCAGTAAGCCTTTGCCGCGAATATCGCTAAACAGATCGTAACGGGCATCAATCGCCTTGAGTGCCTCGACAAACTGCTGGCGACGGGATTCCACGCCGTTCAGCACGTCTGGCGTATTGATCAGATCCAGCGCGGTTTCAGCAATCGCACAGGCCAGCGGATTGCCACCATAGGTGGTGCCATGCACGCCAGGAGCCATCGTTGACGCCACCTCCTCAGTGGTCAGCATCGCGCTGACAGGAAAACCACCGCCCAGCGCTTTCGCCGAAGTCAGAATGTCTGGCGTGACGCCGTAGTGCTCATAAGCAAACAGCTTACCGCTGCGCCCCATACCGCTCTGAACTTCATCCAGCACCAGCAACGCCTGATGTTTATCGCAGAGCTCACGCAGCCCCTGCATAAATTCTGGCGTGGCCGGCATGACGCCACCTTCACCCTGAATGGGCTCAACGACAATCGCACAGGTGTGGTCGTCGATAACGGCTTTCACTGCCGCCAAATCGTTGAATGGCACATGCACAATGTCAGCGGGTTTCGGGCCAAAACCGTCGGAATATTTTGGCTGGCCGCCTACCGTGACCGTAAACAGCGTCCGGCCATGAAAGGCATTATGAAATGCAATAATTTTGCTTTTAAACGGGCTATGACGTTTACAGGCATAATAACGCGCCAGCTTAAACGCGGCCTCGTTGGCTTCTGCGCCGGAGTTGGCAAAAAATACTCTGTCCGCGAAGGTGGCGTTAATCAGTTTGCTGGCCAGGCGCAAAGCCGGTTCATTGGTGAACACATTGCTGGTGTGCCACAGGGTTTCGCCCTGTTTCTTCAGGGTTTCAATCAGCGCCGGGTGACAATGGCCCAGCGCGGTGACGGCAATCCCACCCGAGAAGTCGATATACTCTTTACCCTGCTGATCCCACACCCGGCTTCCTTTGCCTTTTACCGGTACAAACTGCGCAGGTGCATAAACAGGCAAAATAACCTGATCGAACGTTTCCCGTGTTACCGCAATGTTTTCCGCTGCCATTGACAACCTCGCAAACTGATGAGTTGGTTCATGATGAAATAATAATCATGAAATATGCATAAAAAATCACTTAAAGGCAAACACAACTTTACTGTTGCAGGAAATTAGCGAGCAGTTGATGTCCCTGTTCGCTGAGAATACTTTCAGGATGAAACTGCACGCCTTCCAGTGCCAGCGTTTTATGACGGATGCCCATAATTTCGTCGGGCTGACCGTCACGTAAACTCCATGCGGTGACGTCAAATTCATCAGGCAGCGTATCGGCTTTCACAATCAGCGAGTGATAACGCGTTACGGTCAGCGGTTGATTCAGACCGCGAAATACACCACAGCCGTTATGCTGAACAGCAGACGTCTTACCGTGCATGACTTCGCGCGCACGCACGACCTGCGCACCAAACACCTGGGCGATGGCCTGATGCCCCAGACAAACGCCCAGCACCGGCAGGCGACCGGCGAAGTGGCGAATGGCCTGTAATGAGATCCCGCTCTGATCGGGCGTACAGGGGCCGGGTGAAATCACCAGGTGGGTTAACGGCAACGCCGTCATTTCATCCAGAGTGATGGCATCATTTCTTACCACCTGAACGTTCGCGCCCAGTTGGCAAAAATACTGGTACAGGTTCCAGGTGAAAGAATCGTAATTATCAATAAGCAGCAGCATGGTTATGATTTCAGGCAGATCAGAAGGATATGTACAAGGCCCGGCATCCGGAATGAGGACCAGAGCCGTATCTTATCATGCGGTGTGACGTGAGTGTGATGTGAGGAAAACAGACTATCAGGCGCAGGGAGACGCGCTCGCCTCCCTGGCGGGAACGGGGTTCAGACAGGATGCGCTTCGCTGACGATGCTGGCAAAGACGTCTTCCAGCGGTTGTAAATCCCCTGCCGCACCGGCCTGACTGGCGCTGACCCACTCTTCCGGATTCAGTTTTTCCCATTCCAGCAGGTAACCTGCATGCAGGGCAAGTTGCTCAAAGAAAATACGCTGCGCCCGGCCATTACCTTCGCGAAAAGGATGAAGCATATTGATTTCGCAATAATACCAGGCGACGCGTTTCGCAAACTCAGCTAAAGGCAGATCGGCCAGGCCGTTCTCTTCTTCTAGCGCGGCCATGAGTGCATTACCCTCTTTTTCGATATATTCGAAGTGACAAAAAGGGGTTTCGTCGCGCCAGATGTCCAGCGTGCGGAGTTCGCCGGCCCAACTGTAGACATCCTGAAACAGCGTACGGTGAATGTGACACAGGTAAGGCAGGCCGATTTTGGGTGGGCCCAGTTCAAGCGTGGCAAGCCGGGCGGCGCTAAAGCTCAGTTCCGCTTTTCGTAACTGTGCCTCATCATGAATATCGAGACGATTTTTGAGGACCGTGTCGTTTTGCCACAGGTAGGGATCCTGCGTGACGGCAGTATTAGCAGCCATATTGCCTCCTTAATGAGGCCAGACGGGCTTCCGCCTCTTCACCCTTAACCTCCGGTTCCGTCAGGGTAAAGCCTTCAAGCCGACAGCTTGCCCGATAGCTGGCATTCCGCCGCTGTCGCCAGAGCGCTGCCTTCTGTTTGTCTGTGAGTGTATTTGCCATACCGCCTCCTGCTCAGGTTTGCCCTAAGTATAAGAGCAAATTTTCCCTTTGCCGGAAACGGGATGGCAATCAAGACAATCAGGGAAGGACTTTTGCCGACAAAATGACCACCGGCTTGACGGGAACATTCTGGTAAGGCCCGACATCTTTGGTTGGCACCTGAGAGATTTTGTCCACGACGTCCTGGCCCTTCACGATCTTACCAAAGACGGCGTAGCCAAAATCGCGCTGACCATGATCCAGAAAGGCGTTGTCAGCGACGTTCAGAAAGAACTGGCTGGTGGCGCTGTCTTTGTCGGAGGTGCGCGCCATGGAGATGGTGCCGCGCAGGTTGCGCAGACCATTATCCGCTTCATTTTTGATCGGCGCTTTGGTTTGTTTTTGCTGCATTTCATTGGTAAAGCCACCGCCCTGAATCATAAAACCCGGGATAACGCGGTGAAAAATCGTGTTGTTGTAAAAACCACTGTTAACGTAATCAACGAAGTTTTTAACGGAGATCGGTGCTTTTTGATTATTCAGTTCGAGTTCGATGTTACCGGCAGAAGTGGTCAGCAGGACATGCGTATCACCTTTGGCCGCTAAAGCTGAGGCAGAAACAGAAGAGAGCGCTAACAGGGCAACTGCCGCTGTCAAAGTACGTTTAAACATGAGTAATTCCTTACTTTGGAGAGCTAGCTCAAAAACGATATTGATTGTAAAGAGCATGTAATACAAGAGCCAGCGTTTTACCTATATTTACGCTAAACGCACCCAAAAACGCCTGAAAAAGATTGCTTCCGCTTCGTGACTAAAATCACAGTATTGATGAAATGAATGACAACAGTTTTCACTCTTAGTTTATTAAGATCACGGTTCCGTTTACAATTTCTGCCGCTTCAACGCTCCCGCTTCCCAACAGGTTCAGAACATGACAAATCGTAATCGTATCGGCCTTACCTGGATTAGCTTTCTTTCCTATGCGCTCACCGGTGCCCTGGTGATTGTCACCGGTATGGTAATGGGTGATATCGCGAAAGATTTCCAGATTCCCATCGACAGTATGGGTAACACCTTCACTTTCCTGAACAGTGGCATCCTGGCTGCCGTTTTCCTTAATGCCTGGTTGATGGTCATTGTGCCGCTCAAACGCCAGTTGATTTTTGGCTTTGTGCTGATGGTATTAGCCGTTATCGGACTGATGACCAGCCGGGATCTGTCGGTATTTTCGCTGTGCATGTTCGTACTGGGCGTCGTCAGTGGTATCACCATGTCGATTGGGACGTTCCTGATTACCCACATGTACGAAGGCCGCCAACGGGGTTCACGCCTGCTGTTCACGGACTCCTTCTTTAGTATGGCTGGCACCATTTTCCCGATTCTGGCCGGCATTTTACTGGCACGTCATCTGTCGTGGTACTGGGTTTACGTCTGCATTGGCGTCATTTACGTCGGTATTTTTATCATGACGTTATTCGTGGAGTTTCCGGTTCTGCGTAAGCCAGAGAACAGCCCAACGGTTGAAAAAGAAAAATGGGGACTGGGCGTACTGTTACTGGCGATTGCCGCCTTATGCTACATTCTTGGCCAGCTCGGCTTTATTTCCTGGGTGCCTGAATATGCCACCAAAGTGATGGGCATGAATATTGATGATGCCGGTCAACTGGTAGGAAGCTTCTGGACCGCTTATATGGTCGGCATGTGGGTATTCAGCTTCCTGCTGCGCTTCTTCGATCTGCAACGTATTCTGATGGTACTGGCAGGACTGGCCACGGTGCTGATGTACTGGTTCGTAAGCAGCCAGGATGCAAGCATGTTGCGGTGGATTATTCTGACGCTGGGCTTCAGCTCAAGCGCGATCTATACCACCATCATTACGCTCGGCTCTCTACAAACCAAAGTCGCGTCTCCCAAGCTGGTTAACTTTATTCTGACCTGTGGCACCGTGGGTACCATGCTGACCTTCGTCGTTACGTCACCCATTGTGAAAAACAGCGGCGTGCACAGCGCGCTGCTAACGGCAAATGGCCTGTACGCCGTGGTGTTTATCATGTGTGCGTTGCTGGGCCTGGTGACCAAACACCGCTCGCACGGTCATATCACGCATTAATCCTCTCAGGGCGGCGGCAACGCGCCGCCCTTTGCTTCAACGCCTGAAGGTCACCGCTTCCCACGTGTCCAGACAGATTTTGCTCTCTGCGGGCTGCGTCGCCGCGATGACCTTTCCACGCCGAAGCGAATAACGCACCGGCACCTGCCGCCTGACCGCATCAAAACCGTTTTCTGCGGGCAGAATGATAAAACTGGCGTCATGACCACGCTGAATACCGTACTCTGCTAAATTCAGCGTGTTGGCACTGTTGCGTGTAATCAGATCGAGCCCGGCATTAATTTGCTCGTACCCCATCAGCTGACACACATGTAATCCCATATGCAGCACCTGAAGCATATTGCCCGTACCCAGCGGATACCAGGGATCGAATACGTCGTCATGGCCAAAACAGACGTTAATCTCCGCCTCCAGCAGCTCTTTCACCCGGGTAATGCCGCGGCGTTTGGGATAGCTGTCAAAGCGACCCTGTAGGTGAATATTCACCAGGGGATTGGCAACAAAGTTGATGCCGGAGAGCTTCAGTAAGCGAAACAGACGAGAAGTATAAGCCCCGTTATACGAGTGCATCGCTGTGGTATGGCTTGCCGTGACGCGCGCACCCATCCCGTCACGGTGTGCCAGCGCGGCAACGGTTTCGACGAAGCGTGACTGCTCATCGTCAATTTCGTCACAGTGCACGTCCACCAGCCTGTCGTAACGGTTGGCCAGCGCGAACGCTTTATGCAGGGATTCCACGCCGTACTCCCGCGTGAATTCAAAATGGGGAATCGCGCCGACGACATCCGCGCCGAGTCGCAGCGCTTCTTCGAGTAGCGCTTCGCCATTAGGGTAAGACAGAATGCCTTCCTGCGGGAACGCCACGATTTGAATCGTGATCCAGGGTGCCATCTCCGCTTTCAGTTCCAGCATAGCCTTGAGGGCGGTTAACGTCGGATCGGACACATCCACATGCGTGCGCACAAACTGTATGCCATTCGCGATCTGCCATTTCAGCGTTTGCATCGCGCGCCGTTTTACATCCTCATGACTTAATAAGGCTTTCCGCTCTGCCCAGCGCTCAATACCTTCAAACAGCGTGCCGGACTGATTCCAGGCCGGTTCACCCGCCGTTTGGGTGGTATCCAGGTGAATATGAGGCTCAATAAAAGGCGCGTACGCCAGGCCGCCTTCCGCATCGAGTGCTGCGCCCTCGGCTGACAGCTGCTGAGGCTGCGCCGTGATGCGGGCGATTTTTCCTTCCACGATCTCTATCTGCCACAGCCCTTCCCGGGTGGGCAAACGCAGATTGTTTATCCAGCGAAGTGGTGCTGTTGTCATTCCGGGCTCCTCATGCGTTAAGCGCTGCGAAGTAAAGCTAACACGATCTCTCTGCCGTGCTCCAGATGACTTTATTCGTTATTTAAATCACTTAGCGTGTACGAGGCCGAACCGGTGCCCTGCCTCTGCGGACAGGTCAGGCGCGATAGCAAAAGGTCGGGGACGAATAAGATGACATGATTACCGAAAGCGAAACGCAAGAAGGGTTGGCACATGTTCCGCTCCGTTTGCGCGTGGTACCTGGCCGTCATTTTCCTTTGTCGGCAGCGTGGTCAGCCTGCGCCGCCCATTACGCCGGGGGGAAAATCAAAACGGCGAGCCTTCGCTCGCCGTTTGACTTACAACGTTACCGATCAGGGTTGAGAAACAAACCCGACCGCTTCATAGACTTTTTTCAGGGTTTCCTGCGCCTGGGCACGGGCTTTCTGTGCACCGTCACGCATCACCTTTTCCAGCAACGCCTCGTCGTTGCGGAAGCGATGATAACGTTCCTGCAGGTCTGTCAGCATGCCCGATACGGCTTCTGCGACCGCGCCTTTCAGGTGCCCGTACATTTTGCCTTCGAACGCCTGCTCCAGCGCGGTCACCGGCGTACCGGTTACGCCTGACAGGATGTCCAGCAGATTCGAGACGCCCGCTTTCTCTTTAATGTCATAACGGATAACCGGCGGCTCTTCAGAGTCGGTCATCGCACGCTTAATCTTTTTAACCACCGATTTGGGATCTTCAAGCAGGCCGATCACATTGTTGCGGTTATCATCCGACTTAGACATCTTTTTCGTCGGTTCCAGCAGCGACATCACGCGTGCGCCTGATTTTGGAATGAACGGCTCCGGCACCTTGAAGATATCGCCATACAACGCATTAAACCGGCTCGCAATATCACGGCTCAGCTCAAGATGCTGTTTCTGATCTTCACCCACCGGTACCTGCGCGGTCTGGTAAAGCAGAATGTCGGCAGCCATCAGCACCGGATAACTGAACAAACCCGCGTTGATGTTTTCTTCATAGCGTGAGGATTTGTCTTTGAACTGGGTCATGCGGCTCAGCTCACCGAAATAGGTGTAGCAGTTCAGAATCCAGCTGAGCTGCGTGTGCTCCGGCACATGCGACTGAACAAAGATGGTGCTCTTCTCGGGATCGATGCCGCAGGCCAGATAGAGCGCCAGCGTATCTAAGGTGGCTTTACGCAGTGCAACCGGATCCTGGCGCACGGTGATGGCGTGCAGATCGACGATACAGTAAATGCAGTGGAAATCGTCCTGCATCTGCACCCACTGACGCAGCGCACCCATATAGTTGCCAATGGTCAGTTCGCCGGACGGCTGTGCGCCGCTGAAAACGATGGGTTTGCTCATGCTTATGTCCTGATAAATTACAGCCCGATAGCGGGCAAAAGTTCGTCAAAAGAGTCAAGGGTCAGATCGGGCTGGCTGCTGGCAATAGGTTCACCATAGTTATAGCCAAACGTCATGCCGACATTGGGTACGCCGGCAGACTGCGCGGCCAGAATATCATTGCGTGAATCCCCGACAAACAGCAGTTGTGAGGGCAGCAGCCCCCATTTACCCAACACCAGAAAAATCGCGGCAGGATGCGGTTTTTTAACCACCACATCATCGCCACCAATGATCAACGAAAACGCTTGGTCGATTCCCAGCGATTGCAGCAGCGGCGCGACAAACGGCGTCGGCTTATTGGTCACAATCGCCATCGGCATGCCTGTGGCCTGTAACCGTGTCAGCGTCTCTTTGACCTGAGGAAACAGGGTACTGCCCGCCTCCACCGTGCTGGCATAATGTTTGTCAAACAGCACACGCGCATCACGCTGCTCGTCCGGGTGTGGCTCGCGCCCGAGTGCCCAGGTCAGCGCACGGCACATCATAACGTCGGCACCATTCCCAATCCACGTTGATACGCGCGCCACGCCAGCAGCAGGCAACGCCAGGTCTGCCAGCGTCAAATCGATCGCATCCGCCAGCCCCGGCGCGCTGTCGACCAGCGTACCATCCAGGTCAAAGGCCAGCCCACGAATATCAGTGAAATGAGCCATTCGCTTTCTCCAGCTCGTTCCGCATGTCGTCGATCACTTTCTTGTAATCCGGATGGCCAAAGATGGCCGAACCGGCAACGAACATATCTGCACCCGCTGCCGCGATTTGCGCAATGTTATCAATCTTCACACCACCGTCGACTTCAAGGCGAATGCTGTAGCCGCTCTGATCAATCCGCTTGCGCGCTTCACGAAGCTTGTCGAGCGTGCCGGGGATAAATGACTGACCACCAAAGCCGGGGTTCACCGACATCAGCAAAATGATGTCCAGTTTATCCATCACATAGTCGAGGTAGCTGAGCGGAGTGGCAGGATTAAAGACCAGGCCTGCTTTGCAACCGTGCTCTTTGATTAACTGCAGCGTGCGGTCAACGTGCTCGCTCGCTTCGGGGTGGAACGTGATGTAGGTCGCGCCAGCCTTGGCAAACTCGGGGATTAACGCGTCCACTGGCTTCACCATGAGATGCACATCGATCGGGGCTGTGATGCCATAGTCACGCAGCGCTTTCAACACCATCGGTCCCATTGTCAGATTCGGCACGTAGTGGTTGTCCATTACGTCGAAGTGAACCACGTCGCCTCCGGCCGCCAGTGCCTTCGCGGTGTCTTCACCCAGGCGAGCAAAGTCTGCCGAAAGGATGGAAGGGGCCAGCAAATATTGTTTCATCCGATTCTCCACTGTTGTGCGCCAGCATGATGGCTGGCGTAGTACCCTGGTCGCGGACGAAACAGACTAGCTATAGAGTGCCAGCAGTTCGTCGACCTTGGTGCGACCGGTTATGCTTCGGCTAATAGAACGCCGGACTTTGACCACATGTAACACGGCATCCTGATACCAGCAACGCGTCAGTTCCGTATCATGGTTAGAAATCAGGACCGGAATTTGACTCTCAGACGCCAGCTTTGCGGCCAGTTGCGCCAGATGCTGCTGCTCATGCAGGCTAAAACTGTTGGTGTGGTAAGCCGTGAAGTTAGCCGTTGCGGACAGCGGCGCGTACGGCGGATCACAATATACCACAGAGCCTTTTTGGGCATTGTTCAGGGTAACATCGTAGGATTCACAGACAAACGTCGCCTTTTGCGCCCGTTCGGCAAACCAGAGCAGCTCGGCTTCCGGGAAGTAAGGTTTACGATAGCGCCCAAACGGCACATTGAACTCACCACGCAGATTGTAGCGGCACAGGCCGTTGTAGCAGTGGCGATTCAGATAGAGGAACAGCAGCGCACGCTGATAAGCGTCATGACTGAGGTTAAACTCCGTGCGCAGTTGGTAATAACGGATTTCGCTGTTTGTTTCGCTGGTAAACAGTAAACGCGCATCGCGAATAAAATCCGCCGTGCGCGTTTTGACAATATTGTAGAGATTGATGAGATCGTTGTTGATGTCGGCCAGATGATAGCGATCAAAATCGGTGTTAAGAAACACGGAGCCCGCGCCAACGAAGGGTTCGATCAGGCAATCACCTTGCGGCAAATGACGGTGGATCTCTTCGACTAAGGGAAATTTTCCCCCCGCCCATTTCAAAAAAGCGCGATTTTTTTTCATGCTGTCGTGGTAATTACATCTTATTGTGAGGCTGTGGTTGAACCGACAGCAGATCTGCGCTTAAAACAGGGCCCGCATGGGCAGGCCCCACATCACTTATTGACTGGCTTCTTTCCTGACCTGACTGACCGGTTTCACCCAGGGATTCTGTGCACGTACCTCTGCAGGCAATGTCGCAACGGCACGCTTTGCGTCGGCCGGCGTGGCGTAAGAACCACTGACCAGCACATACCAGGGTTGACCATTGCGCGTGGTTTTATACACATGGTACGCACTCAGGTTTTGCTTCTTCGCCCAGGCATTCAGGCTTTCCGCTTTAGATGCGCCGCTCAACTGCAACGTGTAGTTGCCGCCCGGTACTGATTTGCTGGCCGTAGCGCTACTGCCCGCCGCTTTTGCCGGCGCGTTATTCACGGAGGAGTGCGCTGGCGTTGTGTGGGTTTTATGCTCGCTGGCTGCGGGTTTAGACGCCGTTCTGGCAGGCTCACGCGTATGACGCGGCGTGACGGGTGCCTGCGCGGCGTTTTGACGACCTGTAGCGGGAAGACTCGCCGCTGCACCTGCTTTCCCACTCACCGTAGCGGGTGCGGTCGGCAGAGAACTGCTGCCTTCTGCACCCTGTGCGGCGCCATCCACCTGCTGTTGCTGGTTGGTCAATGCGCTGTTCAGGTCGCCGGGTAATGTAATGCGTTGCTGATTAGCCGGGGTTTCAACCGGGGCTGCCTGCGTGGGTGTGGATGCAACCGTTGGCATGGAAATATCACGTGGCGCATTTGTCGCCCCCGCTGCCGGTTCCGCTCCTGCTGCATTCGGAGTGCCGGTGGAAGGCTGTGCTGTTCCCGTGGCGTTCTGACCGCCGCTCATGGCGGTGGAGCCGCTGAGATCAATATTTTTTCCGTTGCCCGATCCTGCGGCCCCGCTGGTGGCGGTGCCTTTGTCAGTAGAGGACGACGCGGATTTGCTGTCGTCAGCGCCGTTGAGCGCTGAGCCAATGCCCAGCACGAGCAGCAGCAACACAAAGATACCGACGCCCATCATGACGTGCTGGCGCGAGACCGGAGCTTTCGTCGCAGAGGACGATTTACGTGGGCGCGAGGGACGAC
Source organism: Pantoea sp. BR_17 (assembly GCF_041955125.1). Taxonomy (NCBI): domain Bacteria; kingdom Pseudomonadati; phylum Pseudomonadota; class Gammaproteobacteria; order Enterobacterales; family Erwiniaceae; genus Pantoea; species Pantoea sp. BR_17. The sequence goes on from NZ_JAVAXT010000006.1 coordinate 61,061, forward strand.
GGTCACTGGCGTCAGGTTTTAACTCATCATCCGGTTTGAACTCATCCATTTTGCCTCCTCCGTAAAGCGGCCGTTCGCACTGCGCACCCGCGCGTCGCGTCACCACTTACCTGCTGAATATCAAGATTTCTGGCAGTCATTAATTGCCGCCATCACCATATCATGAGCCACGCCACCACGCACTTCAGCGCGGCCTATCGCCAAAGGCAGTATCAGACGTAATTCGCCCGCCAGCACTTTTTTATCGCGCATCATATGGGGCAAATAGTCTTCAGCCTGCATCTCAACCGGTCCGTGTACCGGCAAACCGGCGCGCTGCAGTAACGCGATAACGCGTTGGCAATCCTGTTCGCTGAACTGACCAAGACGTTGCGCGGTTCGCGCCGCCATCACCATACCAGCGGCAATCGCTTCACCATGCAACCAGTTGCCATAGCCCATATGCGCTTCAATGGCATGGCCAAAAGTATGACCCAGATTCAGTAATGCGCGCTGACCGTTTTCACGCTCATCCGCGGCGACAACCTCGGCTTTCAGCTCACAGCAACGACGGATGCACCAGGCCAGCGCGGCTTCATCCAGCGCCAGAAGGCGATCAAGATTTTGCTCAAGCCAGTGAAAGAATTCACCGTCCAGAATGATGCCGTATTTAATCACTTCAGCCAGACCGGACGCCAGCTCACGCGGAGGCAGTGACCGGAGACATTCCGTATCAATCACGACCGAAGCGGGCTGGTAAAACGCACCTATCATGTTTTTGCCAAGAGGATGGTTAACCGCCGTTTTTCCGCCAACCGACGAGTCAACCTGAGACAGCAGCGTGGTCGGCACCTGAATGAACCGCACACCACGTTGATAGCTTGCCGCAGCAAAACCGGTAAGATCGCCAATCACGCCCCCACCCAGCGCCACCAGCGTGGTATCGCGCCCGTGGGGCTTTTGCAGAAGGGCGGTAAAAACCTGATCCATCACCGCCAGCGTTTTGTGCTGCTCACCGTCGGGCAAAATCACCTGATCCGTCTTCACTCCCGCCGCCTTTAGCCGCGCCGTGACCTTATCCAGGTAAAGCGGTGCCAGCGTCTCGTTCGTGACCAGCATGGCATTATCACCCGCTTTTAACGGCCAAAAAGAAGCCGGATCATTAAACAGTCCGGCGGCGATAGTGATGGGGTAACTGCGTTCCCCCAATGAAACGGTGATCTTCTCCATGATGCTCGATACCTGTCAAAGAGCTTTCAAACGTTGGATCAACTTTTTTCCAACATGTGGATAATCTGATTCGCCACCACTTTTGCACTTTGATCGTCAGTGCGGATGGTAACATCGGCGATCTCTTCATACAGCGGGTTGCGTTCAGCGGCCAGCGCTTCAAGTACTTCACGCGGTGGCGACTCGACCTGCAGTAAGGGGCGTTTTTTGTCACGCTGCGTACGTGCCAGTTGTTTCTCAATAGTGGTTTCAAGATAAACCACGACGCCGCGGGCGGAGAGACGATTACGTGTTTCCCGGGATTTTACGGAGCCACCGCCGGTCGCCAGGACGATGCCCTGCTTCTCGGTCAGTTCATTGATGATTTTTTCTTCACGATCGCGGAAGCCAGCTTCGCCTTCAACGTCAAAAACCCAGCCCACATCCGCTCCGGTGCGTCGCTCAATTTCCTGATCGGAATCGAAGAACTCCATATTGAGTTGCTGAGCCAACTGACGGCCAATAGTGCTTTTGCCGGCACCCATCGGCCCAACCAGAAAGATATTGCGTTTCTCTGCCATTTTGTCGGTATTACTAAGAATTCGTTAATGATACCCCGCTTTCAGCATTTTACTGGCGGGACAGGAACTGAGACCTCATGAGCGTTAGCAAGAGTCAGACGAAAAATTATCTCAACACTCAAGGCTGTTTGGCAACCGATTATATTGCTTACAGCACATCCATTTCTGAATTGGCCTGTTGTTCGCGAAACTGTAAGGCGTCAGTAAAGCGTTGTGACATGACTGCGTACAGAGGAATTCGCTCATCTGCTTGCCGGGTTCTTCCAACTCAGACGCTTACAACGTGTTAAAAATCGCTAAACCTTGTAAGCTAATTCCTGTCCTGCGTCAACGCAGTTAAACTTTAAGGGCACATTTTCCGTTTTATCGTGCCGTAAGCGCTGCTTCCCTGACCAATCGCGGCGTCATGAAGATCACCAGCTCGCGTTTTTTATGTTCTTCAGCCTGCTGGCGGAATAATCCCCCCACGACAGGCAGACGGCCAAGTAACGGCACCTGCGTTTGTCCCTGAGTGCGCTGCTGATGGAAAATACCGCCCAGGGCCAGTGTTTGCCCGTCGTTAACCGTCACCTGCGTTTCCATTTCCTGCTTATCAATCGACAGCACCTGCGAGGCGCTGGTCTGAACCACGCGCCCCGGCACGTTCTGGCTGATACGTATTTTCAACTGAATGCGGCCATTGCCTAAAACGGTGGGCGTGACTTCCATGCCCAGCACCGCTTCTTTGAATTCGATACTGGTTGCGCCGCTGTTACCGGCTGAGACTTCATAAGGGATTTCGGTGCCCTGTTTAATCGACGCGGTTTGCTGATGCGACGTAAAAAGCCGTGGGCTGGCGATGATTTCAACCTGGTTTTCCTGCTCCAGCGCACTGAGCTCCAGATCCAGCACTCTGCCGCCTGTCCGCGACAACGTGACGCCCAGCGAAACAGCGGGCGAGGTCAGCCCCAGGGGAATAGCCAGAAGCGGGTGATGTAAAGCCCGGCTGAGGCTTTCACTATCCTCAGACAGTCGCCAGTTGACGCCCAGCTCATGAAGATTCTCTTCACTAATCGTCACGATATGGGCCGCCAGCTCAACCTGTTCCAGCGGCACATCCAGCGCCTGAATCCAGCGCTCCGTGTCTTGCAGCGCCGGTTCAATGTCGCGTAGCAACAGGCTGTTGGTGCGCGTGTCCACAGAGGCGCTCCCGCGCGATGTCATAAGCGACTGGCGTTCCCCTTGCAGGCTGCGGTGCACCTCACTGGCACTGGCATAGAGCAGGTTGATCCTGCGCTGCATTAAAGGACGCTGCTGACGCGCTTCCGCCTGTTGTACCTTTTCTGCTTCGCGCCGCTGCTGCTGCCAACGCTCGGGATAAACCAGCAGAACGTTATCTTCTTCCAGCACAGTCAGTTGCGCCATCCGCGCGACCAGCGACAGCGCCTGTTGCCAGGAGACGTTGTCCAGCCGCAGTGACAGCGTTCCGTTAACCTCAGGGGAGATCATCAGGTTGATCTGCTGGTAATCAGCCAGCGCCTGTAAAATGCGCTCAATCGGCGCATCATCAAACGCGAGGCTCAGGCCCTCATCAGGGCTGGCGTGAGCGGGGATTTGGCAAAACAGCAGGAGTGTCAGAATCGCTATCCTTATCATGCAGGCGTCCTTTGAGATGAAACGTGAAACGTTGGGCCGGGCAACTGCCCGGAATAAATAGCTGAAGCGAACGGGAAGTAAACCGGAGGGTTTGCCAGGGGAGCAACGGAAAAGGCTGGTCGCTCAGGACGTGAACAGATTTGCCCTGTGGCGTCAGTAGCCAGCCCTGAAACCGGGGAGCACGACCAATGATGCCCTGCAAACGCCATTCGCTGAGAGGTTCAACCTCCGCCAGGCAGGCCGCGCCAGGAAGGGGACGAAACGGATCGCGTGCCTGCGCAACGCCAGCGCCACAGCTGAGTAACAGCAGAACAACACTAATGGGTTTCATCAGCGTCCAGCCAGAGTTGCGCCACCAGATAGTCAGAATGAGCGGTTAACTGAAAGCGATCAGGAAACGCCGTTGCAGACGTTGAAAGCGCAGAAAACAACGGCGGAAACTGGGCCCATTGCAGATGGAAAGTGAGGGCTCGAGGCTGTTCATCGGGCAGCCACTGCTCAAGCGCTGCACCCCGCTCTGCGATGATCGCCTCCAGCGTCGATGACGCGGCTGGCTTTTCCATCTGAATCTGCTGAAGTTGTGCCTGTAAAACAGCAAGGGCGGGATAGCGGGCAAACTGTCGCTGCAGCTGTTGCAGGTGCGCCTGCTGCTGCACGCATTGATGCCTGGCATCAGCCAGCACCCGTTTTTGCGGCTGTAGCACGGTCCACCAGGCCACACACAGCAGGCAGACCGCGCCCGCCAACAGGCTGCCATAACGCAGCGGTGGAGCTAACCGCATCCAGTGCCCGGTAAGGCTACTCACTAGTCGCCTCCTTAAGGCGAATATGCAAGACGAAGCGATACTCCCCTTCAGGCTGACGTTGCACATTGCCTTGTTTGATCTGTGAAAACAGCGCCACATCGCTTAAGCGCTGACGAAAGACGCGAATCTCCTGCATATGCTGCGCTTTGCCCTCCAGTTGTAACGACGTTTCCCGTTTATCCAGTCGCGTTAACCACAGCCCGTCAGGCAGCAAAGCAGGCAACGCAAGCCAGAGTTGCTGCCAGACGTGAAACTGCCTGCTCTGCTGGTGCAGCCAGTGGCGACGCTGCTGCGCCTCATCCAGTTGTTTCAACAGTCGCTGTTGCTGCACCACCTGCTGTTCAGCGGCCTTAAGGGCATGACTGAGGCCGACATGCTGACGCTGAACCCGTCTGAGCGCCTTATGATCCCGCCAGCACTGCCCTGCCACCAGCAGCACGACCAGTCCTGACGTGACAGCCAGCATACGTAAGCTCTGACGCCGTTGACGCTGCCAGCGCCAGTGCCGCCAGGGAAGAAGGTTCACAGCGACCATCAGCAATCCTCTTTCCGCAACGCCAGCCCGGCGGCCAGGACGAAGGCCCCCGGATGCGCGGGCAAAGGTGGCTGCTGATAGCGAAATATTTGCAGGGGGGAGAACGGCACCGTGCCAGCCGGCGGCAATGCGTTATCGGCATCACAATAATAAAGCGACGTCGCGTGGGGAAAAGCCTGCTCACGTAGCGCGTCAAAACCGCCCTCTCCGGCAAAAAGTGCGGCGTTGACGCCATCGCTCCACAGGTAACGTGCATCCTGGCGTAAAACCACTACACTTCCCGCAGCCAGTTGCGCCTGTTCTGCGACGATGTTGAGTGCGTTCGTCGCCAGTTCAAACACAGAGCATTTAAGGCCGGCCTGCTCCAGCGGTGCCCGCCACTGCGTAACGACATCCCGCCGTGCAGCCGTGACGCTTAGCCGTTCCAGGTTGGTATCGACGCGGTAATCCAGGGCCAGTTCACTGGCGTCCACCGGGAAAAGACGCTGAGCGGATGCCCGGACAAAGCGGCCCAGTGCGGGTTCTTTTAAGGGCGGATCAGGCAGAGAAAGCGGTTGCTGTAGTGCCAGGTGCGCGGGAAGACAGACCCGTAACGTATAGCGCCGTGGTAACACCTTACGCCACTGGCTTAATACAGACAGCAATGCAGGGGAAGATTGCAGCACACCGTTTCTTAACGTATCTTGCGGCAGCCGTTGCTGCCACCAGTGGCATAATTGCCAACCCCGGCGACGACGCAGGATGGCAAGGGCACAGCACTGCCGGTTCTGAATATCCAGTCCAATTTGCCAGGTGTGAAAAGCCATGCGCGCGATCTCCTTATCGTCCGGAAAAATGGACATATCAAAGCGTCTGGCTTGCCTTTATACTACTGCGCGGTTGCTTATAAACTGCCCAAACGACAACAGATGGGAAATCTCAGGTGAAGTTCGTAAAGTATTTATTAATCCTTGCAGTGTGTTGCATCTTGCTGGGAGCTGGCTCGATTTATGGTTTGTACAAATATATAGAGCCCCAGTTACCCGACGTTAACACACTGAAAGATGTGCGTTTGCAAACCCCTATGCAGGTTTACAGCGCCGACGGCGATCTTATCGCCCAGTATGGTGAAATGCGCCGTATTCCGCTCAGCCTGCAGCAGGTTCCACCTGACATGGTCCATGCGTTTATTGCGACGGAAGACAGCCGCTTCTATGAGCATCACGGTGTGGATCCCATCGGGATTTTCCGTGCCGCCAGCGTTGCGCTGGTCTCAGGCCATGCGTCCCAAGGGGCCAGTACCATCACACAGCAACTGGCGCGTAACTTTTTCCTCAGTCCGGAACGCTCCCTGATGCGTAAGGTAAAGGAAGCCTTTCTGGCGATTCGCATTGAGCAGTTGCTGAATAAAGACGAAATTCTTGAGCTTTACCTGAATAAAATCTATCTCGGCTACCGGGCTTATGGCGTTGGCGCAGCCTCGCAGGTGTATTTTGGCAAACCCGTTGGCGAGCTGTCGTTGAGTGAAATGGCGACCATCGCCGGGCTGCCGAAAGCCCCGTCAACCTTTAACCCGCTGTATTCCCACAGTCGTGCTGTCGCCCGACGCAATGTGGTGCTGGCTCGTATGCTGGACCAGAAATACATCACCCAGCAGCAATATGATGAAGCACGTAATGCGCCGCTGGTCGCCAGCTATCATGGCCCGAAAATCGTCTTCTCCGCGCCCTATCTGACCGAGATGGTGCGCCAGGAAATGGTGAAACGCTATGGCGTTAATGCGTATACCGATGGTTACAAGGTTTACACCACCGTGACGCGCCGTCTGCAGGAATCCGCGCAGGAAGCCGTGCAGAACAACGTCATCGCCTACGATATGCGTCACGGCTATCGCGGCCCTACCAGCGTGCTGTGGAAAGTCGGCGAGCCAGCCTGGGGGCAAACGCAGATTGTTAAAGCATTAAAAAATCTGCCTCTGTACGGGCCGCTTCATCCGGCCGTCGTAACGCATGTCCAGAGTGACGAAGCTACCGTCATGATGAAGGATGGCAGCAATGTGTCACTGACGATGGCGGGCGTGCGCTGGGCGCGTGCCTTTAAATCGGACACAGTACAGGGCCCGACACCCAAAAGCATTGCACAGGTGCTTCAGCCGGGCCAGCAGATCTGGGTACGCCAGGTCGGCGATACATGGTGGCTGGGCCAGGTACCGGATGTGAACTCGGCGCTGGTTTCACTGGACCCTAATAACGGTGCGGTTCGCGCACTGGTCGGGGGCTTTGACTTCAACCAGAGCATGTTTAACCGCGCGACTCAGGCGCTGCGCCAGGTGGGTTCAAACATCAAGCCGTTCCTGTATACCGCGGCGATGGATCGCGGGTTAACGCTGGCCTCCATTCTGAACGACGTACCGATTTCTCGCTGGGATGCCGGTGCCGGTGCGGACTGGCGTCCAAAGAACTCTCCGCCCACTTACGATGGTCCGATTCGTCTGCGTCAGGGGCTGGGGCAGTCTAAAAACGTTGTCATGGTTCGTGCCATGCGTGCAATGGGCGTGGATTACGCCGCAGAGTATCTCCAGCGTTTTGGCTTCCCGGCACAGAATATTGTGCATACCGAATCGCTGGCCCTGGGTGCCGCGTCGTTCACACCGCTGCAGGTCGTGCGGGGCTATTCGGTGATGGCTAACGGCGGCTTCCTGATCGATCCTTATTTCATCAGTAAGATCGAAAATGAACAGGGACAGACCGTTTTCGAAGAGAAACCCAGAATTGCCTGTCCGCAGTGCAACTTACCGGTGATCTACGGTGAAACCAAAAAAGCGCTGGCGCTGAATGCGGAAAGCGTTGAGAACGTTGCCCCGTCCGCCCCACAGCAAAATCAAGCCGTGCCGCAGCCTGAGCTGGAGCAAGTGCCCGCCCAGCCTCAGCAGGGTGGCGAGCAGCAGTATGCGCCGCACGTGATTAACACACCGCTGTCCTTCCTGATCAAAAGCGCACTGAACAGTAATATTTTTGGTGAGCCAGGCTGGATGGGCACCGGCTGGCGTGCCGGACGCGACCTGAAACGTAATGATATCGGCGGGAAAACAGGGACGACTAACAGCTCCAAAGATGCCTGGTTCTCGGGTTACGGCCCGGGCGTGGTGACCTCGGTGTGGATCGGCTTCGATGATGCGCGTCGCGATCTGGGTCGCAGTACGCTTTCTGGTGCCATTCCCGATCAGATTTCGGGCTATGAAGGCGGGGCGAAGAGTGCACAGCCTGCATGGGATGACTTTATGAAAGTGGCCCTTGAAGGTGTTCCTGTTCAGCCGTTAACGCCGCCTGAGGGCATTGTTACCGTGACCATTGACCGCAGTACGGGCAAGCTGGCCAATGGCGGAGGAAACACACGTCAGGAGTACTTTATCAACGGAACACAGCCAACCGAATATTCGGTTCATGATGCAGGCACGACCATCATGGACAATGGCGAAAGTCACGAACTGTTCTGATAAACGTGAGAGGCGGCCTGGCCGCCTCTCCGCTTTTTACCGCCCGAAAATCTGGTGTTCAATCAGTAATGCAGACGGCCCTGCTTCACCAGCCACTCACGCACCATAAACAACGCACTGACGTTGCGCGCTTCGCGGAAATCAGGCTCCTGCAGTAACGCCAGCATGTTGCTCAACGGCCAACGGTGGACCACCAGCGGCTCAGGCTCATCCCCTTCCAGCTTCTCCTGGTAAAGCCCTTCTGCAACCACGATGTTCATCTTGCTGGAAAAATAGGACGGCGCCATCGTCAGTTTACCCAGCAAAGTCAACTGGCCAGCCCCGAATCCCGCTTCCTCTTTCAGTTCACGGTCGGCCGCCTGATTGACCGTTTCACCCGGATCGATTAAGCCTTTTGGAAAGCCCAGTTCATAGCTTTCCAGGCCCACGGCATACTCTTCGATCAGAATCAGATGATCATCAATTATGGGCACAATCATGACTGCCTCGCGTTCCGACGGTTTCATGCGTTCATAAATGCGCCGGGCGCCATTGCTGAAGGCCAGGTCGACCGCTTCGACAGTAAACAACCGTGAACGTGCTACGGTTTCTACATTGAGGATGTCAGGTTTTTTTAACGACTTTTTCATATCAGCCTCAAACTTGCTGCGCCAGCACTCCGTAGCGAATTAGCATACCTAACCGTGGAGCATTGTGCGACTCAATGACGTCATCCGGTTACGCAGCCCACGTTTTCTCTATGCAATAACGGCTCTATTTCGGGCACAAAAAATTTGCGTTAGTCAATATCTGCCTTCAAAATTCAGACAATGCCGATACAATACTATGTGCATGATAGTTACTATTCTGGCACTGTGTGCTGTAATAACGCCTAATCAAATGATTTACAGTACAATTTTGTTTGTTGTTAAACTTGTCAGAGTTGTTTAACCTCCCATCAATCGCCTGAAATCAGGGGCGCGTCTGGGGACGTAAGTCTAAAGTGAAGGCAGTATTTTGGCTGAATTGAGCAAAGCATGAGCACAATAATTATTATATTGGCCTTAGTGCTAACCTGTTCAATTCTGGCAGGTATTGGATTTTGGTACGCTATGCGGCGCAGGCCGCCGTTGGCGAAACCGTTGCCATTCATCAGCCCGCCCTGCCGTAAACTGACTGAAAGAGAGCGCAGAGCCGTAGAGCAGTATCTTGCCGCCCTGGAAAAACAACCCCGTATCCTCAGCCCTGGTGAATCCCGCCGTCGGCACGAAAAGCTGGTGCTGACCGCCCAGAGCAACAATGTTTATCCGGTTACCCGCGCGATTACCCGCTATGGGCTTTCCACCGACGATCCGCATAAGTGGCGCTACTATCTGGATGAAGTTGAAGTCCATTTGCCGCCGCTGTGGGAACAGTACATCACCGATGAAAATTACGTTGAGTTGATCCGTACGCAATCGATCCCACTCATCATTTCGTTAAACGGCCACTCGCTGGTGGATTACGCGATTGATCAGCAGTCACTGCCTAATCTGATACGTCCGGCATCCACAAATGCCTCTATCCGTAAGGCCGAAAGCGAAAACGTTGAGTTAGTTCGGGTGCGCAAAGAAACCCTGGAAGAGTATCGACTGTCCCGCCCTGATGGCACGCGCGAGGCCGTTATCATCTCGTTTGCGTTGATGATGTTTTTTATTGGTTTGTTATTACCCACAAGTCTGATGATCTGGCTGGTGGTGATTGCCAGCGCGATGGTCGCCGCAAGTCTGTGGTTAATGTACCGGATTCCCGGTGAAAATGGTCTGCGTGAGATCCACTGCCTGCGCGGCGCGCCAAAACGCTGGGGCTTATTTGGCGAGTCCAATCAAGAGCAGAGCAACATCACGCTGGGGATTATCGACCTGATTTATCCCGCGCACTGGCAGCCTTACGTCGCACACGACCTGGGACAGGTTACAGACGTCGAAATTTATCTTAACCGTCAGGTGGTGCGTCAGGGGCGTTTTCTTTCTTTGCAGGACGAGGTAAAAAACTTTCCGCTTCAGCGCTGGCGGAAAAATGTCGTTCTGGCCTGCGGTGCCTTTATTGTTCTGGCCTTCTTACTCACCTGGATACCGCTCAGTATGCCCATCAAGCTCAGCCTTGCATGGGTAAAAGGTACTGACAGCCTTGATGTCAGTAGCGTCAATCAACTGAGTCGTGAAGATTTGAAAGTGGGTGACAGCCTGAAGGTTACCGGGACCGGCATGTGTGCCGTGCCGGGCAATTATCAAAGCAATCGCACTTATATCTACATGCCGTTCGACTGCTCGCAGATCTACTGGAATAACGCTACGCCTCTGCCACTGCCTCACTCAGATATTATTGAGAAAGCCTCCGCGCTTCTGGAAACCACCACAAAACAGCTGCATCCCGAAACCAATACGGACCCCAAACTGAATCCGCAGTTAGCGTCTGCGATTCAGAAATCAGGCATGATTTTGCTGGATGACTTTTCCGATCTGGTGTTGAAAACGCAGGCGCTGTGCAGCCAGGCACAGGACTGTGTTCGGCTTAAAAACGCGTTGGTGAATTTGGGCAATGCCAAAGACTGGGACACATTAGTCAGCCGCGCCGATTCCGGTCAACTTAACGGGATGAATGTCCTGCTGCGCCCTGTCAGCGCGGAAGCGCTGGAAAATCTGGTGCACACCGCGACGTCGACCTTCTTTTATCGTGAAACGCGTCGTGCCACAGAAAATCTCAACAGCCCACCGCCGGGCGGGTTTGTGATTGTCAGCGACGAAGGGCACCAGTTAGTCAACCAGCCTCAGCCCGCGGTTCCCTTGTTTGATCTGGATGCGGCCTCACAATGGCAGGAGCTGCAACGTCTGTCCTCACTGCTGTTGCACACGCCGTTCAGCGCGACGGGCATCATCACGAACATCTACACAGATGCCAACGGCACGCGTCATATCGCCCTGCATAATGAACCTGATGCGATGGCAAAATGGCGCTATCTCGGTGCCGCCTTGCTGTTAATCGTGCTCCTGGCCTGTGGCCTCACTAACGGCCTGCTGGCGCTGCGTCGTATGCATCTGAATCGTCAGCGTATGCTCGCGATTCAGCAATACTACGACACGTGCTTTAACCCTTCCCTCAGCACTATACAGGGCGTGCGCTCCGTATTCTGACCGGCCTGCAACTGTGCTACCCTGTGGCGCGAAAAGGCAATGGGTAAATCCGCCATGATGTGTAACGGTTCTGATATTGATACCGTGCTGTTGGATATGGACGGCACGTTACTGGATCTGGCGTTTGACCGCGTCTTTTGGCGGGAAGAGGTGCCGGATGCGCTGAGCGCGCATCGGGGCATCCCTGTCGAACACGCGCGGCAGTTGATGGAAGAAAAATATCAGGCCGTGTCCCATACGCTAAACTGGTATTGTCTGGACTACTGGTCAGAGGCCCTGCAACTGGATATCCACGCGATGCTCTGGGCACACCGTCATCGCGTCCGCTTACGGCCCGATACGCTGCCTTTTCTGCAGATGCTGCGGCGCGCAGGTAAGCGCACTATTCTGCTGACCAATGCGCATCCCTGGAATCTGGACGTTAAACGACGACAAACAGGTTTAGCACCACACCTTGATTTATTACTTTCCACCCATACCTTTGGCTATCCGAAAGAAGATCAACGTTTGTGGCAGGCGGTCGCGCAACACACGGGCTTTGATGCATCACGAACATTGTTCATTGATGACAACGAAATCCTTCTTGATGTCGCTAAATCCTGGGGAATCGGCTGGTGTTTAGGCATCCGTAATCCTGATTCCGGTCGTCCCGAACAACCCTTTCAGCGTCACTATGCAATAAGCCATTACCGCACAGTGATCCAGGCCTGGGAGCAGCTATGAAAGAAAAATCTGAAGACGGTGTTCGTCTTGATAAATGGCTTTGGGCGGCGCGGTTCTATAAAACCCGTTCCATTGCGCGCGAGATGATTGAAGGCGGTAAGGTTCATTACAATGGTCAGCGCAGCAAACCAAGTAAGCTGGTTGAACGTGATGCGGAGCTAACACTGCGCCAGGGCAATGATGAACGTACCGTCGTAATTACCGGGATCAGCGAACAGCGGCGCCCGGCCAGTGAAGCGCAGCAGCTTTATCGTGAAACGGACGCCAGCATTGAGAAGCGCGAAAAAATGGCGCTGGCGCGCAAAATGAATGCGCTGACTATGCCCCATCCCGATCGCCGGCCTGACAAAAAAGAGCGCCGCGATTTGATGAAATTTAAGTTATCGGGTGATGAGTAAGACAGGCCTTGATGCCGCTCACCGCCCGCCCAAAGAGAGAAAAATTATGTCTGTAAACGATCAACTGCGCCGTTATCTGTTTGAAAATGCTGCTGTTCGCGGCGAACTGGTCAACGTTTCAAACACCTGGCGTGAAACCATTAAAAACCACGATTATCCACCCGCTGTGCAAACCCTGCTGGGTGAGTTACTGGTGGCAACCAGCCTGCTTACCGCGACGCTGAAATTTGATGGTGAGATCACCGTGCAGTTGCAGGGCGATGGTCCGCTGACGCTGGCCGTGATCAATGGGAATAATCAGCAGGAATTACGCGGTGTCGCGCGAATGAAAGGCGAGATCCCTGACGACAGCACGCTTAAGAGCATGGTGGGCAACGGCTATCTGGTGATTACGATTACGCCAGAAAAAGGTGAGCGCTATCAGGGCGTGGTCGGTCTGGAAGGTGACACGCTGAGCGAATGCCTGGAAGATTACTTCATGCGTTCAGAACAGCTGCCAACCCGACTGTTTATCCGCACCAGCGATGCAGGCGCCGCCGGGATTCTGTTACAGGTTCTGCCCGCGCAGGACACGGATAAAGAGGATTTCGACCATCTCGCTACGTTGACAGAGACGATTAAAACAGAAGAATTGATCGACCTGCCGGCAACTGATGTGCTCTGGCGACTGTACCATCAGGAAGAAGTGACCGTTTACGATCCCCAGCCGGTGATCTACAAATGTACCTGCTCGCGTGAACGTTGCGGCGAGGTCCTGAAAACGCTGCCGCAGGAAGAAGTCGATGAGATTATTGCCGAAGACGGCAAAATCGATATGCATTGCGACTATTGCGGATCGCATTATGTTTTCGATGCTGTCGATATTGCCGGTATCCGCAGCAACTCCGTGGAAAACAGCAGCCGTCTTCACTGATCCGACCAGGGCGGTTCTGCCGCCCTCACCTCTGCTTTGCTATGCCCTTAATTTACTTGATAAATTATCTTTTTTTACTTTCTTAACATCTTAAAAACGTTCGAAACACGACCTTAACGCGCCCTGAGTCGCATTTTTAAAAGAACATACCTTCCCCCTCAGACTCAGTAGAGTACACTGCGCGCGATCTGTCTCCTCGCCTGACCGGGCGGCCTTTGACCGACACGATCCCAAACTCTTTTTGCCCGTACAGAACAGACACCGATTTAAGGAGCAGTAAAATGCGCGTTAACGGCCTGACCTCGAAAGCCCTTGCCGATCTGGGCATCACCGATACCACTGAGGTGGTTCACAACCCTGATTACGACACGTTATTTCAGGAAGAGATGCGCCCGGAGCTCGAAGGTTTTGAGCGTGGCACCCTGACGCAAAGCGGCGCAATCGCAGTCGATACCGGGGTGTTTACCGGGCGCTCGCCTAAGGATAAGTACATCGTCCGCGATGACACCACGCGCGATACGCTGTGGTGGAACGATCAAGGCACCGGAAAAAACGATAACCAGCCTCTGTCGCAGGAAACCTGGCAAGCGCTGAAAAAATGCGTGACGCAGCAGCTTTCAGGTAAGCGTCTGTTTATTGTGGACGCCTTCTGCGGTGCCAATCCTGACTCACGCCTGAGCGTACGCTTTATTACCGAAGTGGCCTGGCAGGCACACTTTGTGAAAAACATGTTTATCCAGCCCAGCGCTGCCGAACTGGATAACTTCACGCCGGATTTTGTGGTCATGAACGGCGCAAAATGTACCAATCCGGACTGGCAGGCGCAGGGACTGCATTCTGAGAACTTCGTGGCCTTTAACCTGACGGAAAGGATGCAGCTGATTGGCGGCACCTGGTATGGCGGGGAGATGAAAAAAGGGCTGTTCGCAATCATGAACTACCTGCTCCCACTGAAAGGCATTGCGTCAATGCACTGCTCGGCCAACGTGGGTAAAGCCGGTGACGTGGCGGTGTTCTTTGGTCTGTCCGGCACGGGTAAAACCACATTGTCTACCGATCCGGATCGCCAGCTTATTGGCGATGATGAACACGGCTGGGACGATGACGGCGTGTTTAACTTTGAAGGCGGCTGCTACGCCAAAACGATTAATCTTTCTGAGCAGGCCGAACCCGAAATCTACCGCGCCATTCGCCGCAATGCGCTGCTGGAAAACGTGGTGGTGCGTGAAGACGGCAGTATCGATTTTGCGGATGACAGCAAAACCGAAAACACCCGCGTCTCCTATCCGATTCATCACATCGATAATATCGTGCAGCCGGTTTCCAAAGCAGGTCATGCGAAGAAGGTGATTTTCCTGACCGCCGACGCCTTTGGCGTACTGCCTCCGGTCTCCCGTTTAACGCCAGAGCAGACGCAGTACCATTTCCTGTCGGGATTCACCGCCAAGCTTGCCGGCACGGAACGTGGTGTGACCGCCCCCACGCCAACATTCTCAGCCTGCTTTGGTGCCGCCTTCCTGACACTGCACCCCACGCAGTATGCAGAAGTGCTGGTGAAGCGCATGGAAGCGGCCGGTGCGCAGGCTTATCTGGTTAACACCGGCTGGAACGGCAGTGGAAAACGCATTTCGCTGAAGAACACCCGCGCCATTATCAACGCGATTCTGGCCGGTGAGCTGGATGATGCGCCAACGGAAACGCTGCCGGTATTCAACCTTCAGGTCCCTAAAACCCTGGGCGATCTGGATGAAGACACCCTGGATCCACGTCGTAGCTGGGAAAGTGAAGCGAAGTGGCACGCTGCGGCGGATGATTTGGCCCAGCGTTTTATCACTAACTTTGAGAAGTATACCGATAATGCGGCAGGTGCCGCGTTGGTTAAAGCCGGTCCACAGCGCTAATCGCCACGGCGCGGCCTGAACCGCCGCGCCGTTGTTTTAGCTCAGCGAAAGATTGCCGCTGTTTTGAACTGCTTCCGGGGTTTCTGCTAACGGCAGCCAGGCACGGATGCGTAATCCTCCCCGCTCACTGTCGCCAATTTCCAGCGAACCCTGATGTGCATCGATAATACGCTGCACGATAGCCAGTCCCAGACCGGTACCGCTGGTGCTACGCGCACTGTCACCGCGCACAAAGGGCTGGAACAAATGGGCCAGTTGATCGGGTTTAATACCCGGGCCATCGTCTTCAACCTGGAACCAGGCGCGATGCAGTTCCCGACCGCTGCTGACCTTGATCCAGCCATTTCCATAACGTGCTGCGTTCACCACCAGGTTAGCCAGCGCACGTTTAATGGAAAGGGGATTAATCTCCAGCATCAACTCTTCCGCCATCACCGCATTTTCGATTTCACGCTCGTAGCCGCTTTCTGCGGCCACCACTTCACCTAAAACGCTGTTCAGGTCGGCCAGTTCGGTCTGCATTTCCTGACCGGTGCGCAGGTAGTCAATGAACTGCTCAATGATGGCATTGCACTCTTCGATATCTTTATTGATCGATTCGGCCAGATAGCCATCCTGCTCGTTCATCATCTCTGTGGCGAGGCGAATACGGGTCAACGGCGTACGTAAATCGTGGCTGACGCCCGCCATGAGCAACGTTCTGTCGTCAGCGAGCTGTTTAACGCCTGCCGCCATCTGGTTGAACGCGCGCGTGACCGAGCGCACTTCTGACGCGCCATACTCACGCAGTGGCGGCGGGATAATGCCTTTGCCGACCTGCAGTGCGGCGTGTTCCAGGTCCACCAGCGGGCGGTTTTGTATACGGATAAATAGCCAGGCCCCGCCGATCGCCAGCAACATTATCGCCAGGGTATAGCGGAACAGCGGCGAGAAATCACCCTGGTGAATTTCAGTCAGCGGCACGCGCACCCAGATATCGGGCGACAGCCAGGTCTTTAACCAGACAACCGGGGAGTTTTTATTAACCTCGACGCGCACATCGGTCGGGCCACCAAGCTGCTGCCCCATCTGATCGCTGAGGAACTTATAGTGCTGTGCCCAGCGCAGTCCGCTCTCCTCTGCTGCCGCATTGGTATAGAGCGAAATACCCAGTTCACGATAGATTTCGCGGCGAAACGCGGGTGGCACTTCCAGCTGCGTGCCATCTTCCAGTTGTAGACGGTCCGTCATCAGCATACGGACTTCATACGCCAGAACCTTATTGAACTGTTGCAGGCTGGGAAGAATGGCGAAGTTCAGCACCACCAGGTAGGTCGTTACCAGGCTGACAAACAGCAAGGTAACGATCAACAGCAGGGTGCGGGCAAACGAACTTCGTGGCGAGAAGCGCAACCGCCTCATGCTTTACTGCCGTCCGGTACAAAGACGTAACCCAGGCCCCAAACGGTCTGGATGTAGCGTGGATGAGCCGGATCTTCTTCCACCATGCGGCGCAGGCGAGAGATCTGAACGTCAATGGAACGCTCCATGGCGCTGTACTCACGACCACGGGCCAGGTTCATCAGTTTATCGCGCGACAGCGGCTCACGTGGATGACTCACCAGCGCCTTAAGCACGGCGAATTCGCCGCTGGTTAACGGCATAGGTTCATCTTCACGGAACATTTCCCGCGTGCCCAGATTGAGCTTGAACTTACCAAACGCGATGACCGCTTCTTCCTGCGAAGGCGCACCGGGCAGCTCATTGGCCTGACGACGCAGCACGGCACGAATGCGCGCCAGCAGTTCACGCGGGTTGAATGGCTTGGGAATATAGTCGTCCGCACCGATTTCCAGCCCCACGATACGGTCCACTTCTTCACCCTTAGCCGTGACCATGATGATAGGCATGGGGTTGCTCTGGCTACGCAGACGACGGCAAATCGACAGCCCATCTTCGCCAGGCAGCATCAGATCCAGCACCATCAAATGGAAGGATTCGCGGGTTAACAGACGATCCATCTGCTCGGCGTTGGCGACACTGCGCACCTGAAAGCCTTGTTCGGTAAGGTAGCGTTCAAGCAGAGCGCGTAAACGCATATCGTCATCGACGACCAGGATCTTGTAGTTTTCTTGCATTTTTAACTCCCAAAGGCGCGATTGCCTGAGCCAATATTGTTAAAAAAACATGTGGCACAGCGACAGTGTTTAATGGTTTATATTCTAGTCAAAATTGTTACAAAGCATATTAAACAGCAGCTTATATTTAAATTCACGTTCTGCTGACGGAGAAGCCGTTCCGTTTCGTCCTCCGTGGGACAGAATACGGCAAATCTGAAATATTGGCTAAAATTCCGCTATTTACTGGTTTTAACACCGTACCAGTAATAATCGCGTTAACAAAAACAATGGGTTGCCAGAAAATTTGACTTAAATCGAATCTGTTATTGCCCACTTCTCCGGCAAGCTGCGGTTTATGACTCTGATAACAGCATATTCTTCCGCAAAAAAACAGGATAATACGCGACCGTTCTCGGATTAGTATGAGATCCGCTTTTAATGAGTCCACTTGCAGCTAAAGTCCAATAAATCAATCAGTAAAGCTCACTTTGCGTACTGCCTGATATCACCCAGACTAAAGCAACGCCAATCTGTCGCTTTACGGGGAAAACATGAAAAAAACGATCTTACTGCTGAGCGTACTGGCCTTGTCCAGCATCAGCCAAAGTTATGCCGCCCCTGCAGCCGGTGAAGCCGCCGGTGCACAGGCCACCACAACCGCTCAGGGCAACTCCAATGCCATCGGTATTGGTGCCATTGGCGCGCTGTTGGGCGTAGCGCTGGCGACCGCAGGCGGTGGCGGCGGTGATGGTAACAGCAGCAGCACCTCAACCACGACGTCGACCAAAGCGGGTAAATAAGTCAGCCTCCTCGCCTCATTGTGCTTCCCTGAGCGTGAAGCGCAGTAAAAGGGTTTTTAGCCTGTTAAAAACCCTTTTCTCGCCCCCTTTTTCGCCACACCGGATTTGCTTTACACTGAAGCTCTTTTGATTTGACCGGCTGCAGTACATGAGAACGCGACTGATTACCCGTGAAGGTTTTAACACCTTAAAAGCTGAACTTGATTATCTGTGGCGGGAAGAGCGACCCGAGGTCACCAAAAAAGTGACCTGGGCTGCCAGCCTGGGCGATCGGAGTGAAAATGCCGATTACCAGTACAATAAGAAGCGTTTGCGCGAGATTGACCGCCGCGTCCGCTATCTCAGCAAAAGTCTTGAGCAACTGCGTATTGTGGATTATTCGCCCCAACAGGATGGCAAAGTATTTTTTGGTGCCTGGGTGGAAGTCGAGAATGACGACGGTGAAGTGAAACGCTTTCGTATCGTGGGCTACGATGAAATTTTTGGCCGTAAGGATTACATCTCGATTGACTCGCCGATGGCCCGTGCGCTGTTAAAAAAAGCGGTCGGTGATATGGCCATTGTTGAGACGCCAGCCGGGCCGGCCGCCTGGTATGTTAATGAAATTAGCTATATTGAAGCCTGATTCAGAATATCGCTGAAAGCAGGCCCATTCTCTGGCATTTTCGCCCATCAATCCGTATAACTATCGGCTATTTCTCAACCCAGAAAGCATAATAGTCCGATGATGAATGTTCTTAGCCAGCTAATTGCAAGTGAGCTCCAGGCGCGCCCCGAGCAAGTTGACGCCGCCGTCCGCCTGTTGGATGAAGGGAATACCGTGCCATTCATTGCACGTTATCGTAAAGAGGTGACGGGCGGTCTGGATGATACGCAACTCCGCCAGCTGGAAACCCGCCTCGGCTACCTGCGTGAACTCGCTGAACGCAGGCAGGCCATCCTGAAATCCATTGAGGAACAGGGAAAACTCACCGACGACCTGGCTCAGGCCATCAATGCAACGCTCAGCAAAACAGAACTCGAAGATCTTTACCTGCCCTACAAACCCAAACGCCGCACCCGTGGGCAAATCGCCATCGAAGCCGGTCTGGAGCCGTTGGCCGAGACATTGTGGCAGGATCCCTCGCACGATCCGGAGCAGCTGGCTGCCGGTTATGTGAATGCCGATAACGGTGTCGCCGATGTGCGCGCAGCCCTTGATGGCGCGCGCTATATTCTGATGGAGCGCTTTGCTGAAGATGCCGCGCTGCTGGCTAAAGTACGCCACTATTTGTGGAAGAATGCCCATCTGGTATCGAAAGTGGTGGAAGGTAAAGAGGAAGCGGGCGCGAAATTCCGCGACTATTTCGACCACCATGAGCCGCTGCATACCGTACCGTCTCACCGTGCACTGGCGATGCTGCGCGGACGTAACGAAGGCGTGCTGCAACTGTCACTGAATGCCGATCCGCAGTTTGATGAGCCACCGCGCGAAAGTCATGGCGAAACCCTGATTGCCGAACACCTGAACCTGAGACTGAATAACGCGCCCGCCGACAGCTGGCGCAAGGCTGTGGTCAGCTGGACCTGGCGCATCAAGGTGATGCTGCATCTGGAAACTGAGCTGATGGGCACGGTTCGCGAGCGGGCCGAAGATGAGGCCATCAACGTCTTTGCACGCAACCTGCACGATCTGTTGATGGCGGCACCTGCGGGCATGCGTGCCACTATGGGCCTGGATCCGGGCCTGCGTACCGGCGTGAAAGTTGCCGTCGTTGACGCCACCGGCAAGCTGGTCGCCACCGATACCGTTTATCCCCATACCGGCCAGGCCGCAAAAGCGGCGGCGGCCGTGGCGGCGCTGTGCGTGAAGCACCAGGTCGAACTGGTGGCGATCGGAAACGGTACCGCCTCACGTGAAACCGAACGTTTCTTCCTTGATCTGCAAAAGCAGTTCCCGCAGGTCACGGCGCAAAAAGTGATCGTCAGCGAAGCGGGCGCATCGGTCTACTCCGCGTCAGAGTTAGCGGCGCAGGAGTTCCCGGATCTGGATGTCTCCCTGCGCGGGGCGGTTTCCATTGCCCGCCGCTTACAGGATCCGCTTGCCGAGCTGGTGAAAATCGACCCGAAATCCATCGGTGTAGGCCAGTATCAGCATGACGTCAGCCAGAGTCAGCTGGCGAAAAAGCTGGATGCGGTCGTGGAAGACTGCGTGAATGCCGTCGGCGTTGATCTGAACACCGCTTCCGTACCGCTGCTGACGCGCGTAGCAGGTCTGACGCGCATGATGGCGCAAAATATCGTCGGCTGGCGTGACGAAAACGGGCGTTTTCAGAATCGTCAGCAGTTACTCAAGGTGAGCCGCCTGGGGCCGAAAGCCTTTGAGCAATGCGCAGGCTTCCTGCGTATCAATCACGGCGATAACCCGCTGGATGCGTCTACGGTTCACCCCGAAGCCTATCCGGTCGTCGAGCGCATTCTGGCGGCCACGGAACAGGCCCTGACCGATTTGATGGGCAATCCGGCCAGCCTGCGGAATCTGAACGCTGTGGACTTTACCGATGCGCGTTTCGGCTTGCCGACCGTGACTGACATCATGAAAGAGCTGGAAAAACCCGGCCGCGATCCCCGTCCTGAGTTTAAAACCGCGCAGTTCGCGGAAGGCGTGGAAACCCTGAACGACCTGATGCCGGGCATGGTGCTGGAAGGTGCGGTCACTAACGTCACTAACTTCGGTGCTTTCGTGGATATTGGCGTTCATCAGGACGGGCTGGTCCATATCTCTTCCCTGTCCGATAAGTTTGTGGACGATCCGCATCAGGTCGTGAAGGCGGGCGACATCGTCAAAGTCAAAGTCATGGAAGTGGATCTGCAGCGTAAACGTATCGCGCTTACTATGCGTCTTGACGAGCAGCCGGGTGAAGGCCATGCCCGCAGTGGTAAGAGCAGCACGGCAC
This sequence comes from Pantoea sp. BR_17, assembly GCF_041955125.1. NCBI lineage: Bacteria > Pseudomonadati > Pseudomonadota > Gammaproteobacteria > Enterobacterales > Erwiniaceae > Pantoea > Pantoea sp. BR_17. The sequence continues at coordinate 82,203 of NZ_JAVAXT010000006.1, forward strand.
GTGAGGAAAGACGTCCCGCAGCGAACAAAGGCCGGGCGCGTCCCACCAGTCAGCCAGCAGGTAACAGCGCCATGGGTGATGCCCTGGCTGCGGCCTTCGGTAAGAAGCGCTAGTTAACGGCGTTTACGTCGCCTCTTTCCCGGTGCGGAAGGAGGCGACGCTTCACCCTCTCTTCCCCTTTACGCTGTTCTTAGCCCTCCGCCAGGCTTTGCCTGCCAGCAAGCCGTTGCGCCCTTTCGCTGGCTGCGCGTGCGATTAAGTTGAAAATCCTCACCCTGACGCTACGCTAAAAAGACGCCCGTGATAATAACGACACCCGCTGTGGCAGCCCCTTAAAATGGAAAAAATCACTGCTTTACTCGATGCGATTTATGCCGATGCCTTTCCACAGGCTTTACGTGAACGCCTGCTCGTCCTGATTGCAGACGCTCGCGATACCACAAAATTGCCACGTAAAGCGCACTGGGACGAACAGGATGTCGTACTGATTACCTATGCCGATCAGTTTCGCGAACCGAATACGCCTACGCTCCGCACTTTCTCACGCTTTTATCAGCAGCATTTGCAGTCGACCTTTCCACTGGTGCACCTTCTGCCGTTCTATCCTTATTCGTCCGACGACGGTTTTTCCGTCATCGATTACCATCAGGTCAATCCGTTATGTGGCGACTGGCATGACATTGCCCTGCTGCATCAGGAAACACGACTGATGTTCGATTTTGTCTGTAACCATATGTCGGCGCACAGCGCATGGTTTAAGCATTATCTTGCACAGGATCCGGGCTGGGATGATTTTTTTATAAGCCTGCCGCCCACTACCGATCTGAGTGCGGTAACGCGGCCACGGACGTCGCCCTTGCTCACCCCGTTCACGCTGGCAAACGGTGACATTCGTTTTGTCTGGACCACCTTCAGCGTCGATCAAATTGACCTGAACTTTGCCAGCCCTGACGTGCTGCTGCGCATGGTTGAGGTCCTGCTCGACTACCTGAAACGTGGAGCCGATTACGTACGGCTGGATGCAGTGGGCTATATGTGGAAAACACCCGGCACCACGTGCATTCACCTCGAAAAAACGCATCTGCTGGTCAAACTGTTTCGTGCCATCGCCGACGAGGTTGCACCGGGCACCGTGATCATTACTGAAACCAATGTGCCGCATAAAGACAACATCAGCTATTTCGGCAAGGGTTATGATGAAGCCCAGATGGTGTATCAGTTCTCGCTGCCGCCGCTGGTGCTGCACGCCATCCACACCGGCTCGGCGCGTGCGTTACGCCAATGGGCCAGTACCCTTACGACAGGCAATGGCAATACCACTTTTTTCAATTTCCTGGCATCGCACGATGGTATTGGCCTGAATCCGGCACGCGGTATTTTATCTGAAGTGGAAATTACCGCCCTGGTGCGCGATCTGGCGCTGGAAGGTGCGCTGATCTCGTACAAAAATAATCCTGATGGCACGACCAGCCCCTATGAAATCAACGTGACCTATTTCGACGCGCTCAACCGTGAAGGCGATGACGATGAAACGCGGCTCAAACGCTTTATGTTAGCGCACGCTATCTTACTGGCGTTTCCGGGCGTACCCGCCATTTATATCCAGAGCATACTGGGTGCACGTAACGATTATGAGGGCGTACGCGAAGCCGGCCATAACCGGGCGATCAACCGGCAAAAATATGCGATGCCGGAGATTGAAGACGCGCTGGCAAACAGGAACGGTTTACGCCATCAGGTTTATACGCATTTGAGTAAACTGATTCAGCAGCGTCGCCGTCTGGCCGCTTTCCATCCCGATAATCCGATGCAGCTCTTTCAAAGTGACAATGCGCTGTTAATAATGAAGCGTGATGAGCCCGTCCGCGGCGATGCGTTACTGTGTGTATTTAATCTCAGTGGCAGACAGGTTAAAGCGCTGTTACCCGAAGCGCGCCTTTTTCAGGATGTGATCAGAGGTGAGAAGGTGGATGGCACCCAGCCCGTGGTGCTGGATGCCTGGCAATTCATGTGGCTACGCTAATTACTTGTACACTTCCGCAGTTGCACTGAACTTACCGTGCTCACGGCCCGCGATCACCAGGAAGTACTTGCCGCCCTTCTCATCCGCTGCTTTTGACAGCTTCTTCTTGGCATCCATTGGCGAGGTGGTTTCTGCCGTGGTGTTTACGGTACCAATTTTGGTCAGATTCATCTTCTGCACTTCTTCTTTGGTGACTTCTTTCGCCGCCAGTGCAGAAAATGACACTGCGCCCATCATCACTGATGCAACTACCCATTTCATAACCTTCATTTGTCTACCCTCATTCATGATCCATTGTTGAGATGTAAGCAGCCGCAAATCGCTTAAGGCTATATCGAACGGCATAGTCATTTCCCTGACTAATCGCATAGAAGTGCAGCGGCCTTGCTCACTCATCAAGTATTGCCGCTACACAGAAATTTGCCAGTTACGGTCTGGGTTAACTGTCTAATCCGCTGATAAATGAAATAATATGCTGGCAGAAGGCGTCAGGATGAGAAATAAACGGCGCATGTGCGGCTTTGTCTGTCACAACAGAAGGCGATGCCGGTAACTGTTGGTCAAGCTGTTGCGCAATGCGACGGGGCACCAGACCATCCAGCGCGCCATAGATGCGCAGAAAAGGCAGCGAAAGCGTGGCAAGCCTGTCACGTAAATCGCATTCGCTCAGAATCTGCAGGCCACCATTCAGCACCGCTACGTCGGGCATCGGCTGTGACAGCACAATGTCTTTCAGCTGGCGTGCATCGGCGCGGGCGCTTTCCGAGCCCATGGTTTGCAGAGCCAGAAAACGCTCAACGGTACGCTGAAAGTCCTGACTCAGCTGCTGCTGAAAGTTATGTAAGGTTAAAGGGGCAATCCCAGGCCAGTCATCGCGGGCGGTAAAGCAAGGTGACGAGGCGACGGTAATCAGGGCACGTAATCGTTCGGGGACGCTCAACGCCAGCTGCGTGGCAACCAGCCCGCCCAGAGACCAGCCCAGTACAGTGGCGCGCGAGGGCAGATGCGGCTCAAGCACCTGTGCCATCGCTTCCAGCGACATCGCCGGGAATCCCTGGCTGCGGCCATAACCGGGTAAATCCACTAAGTGCAGACGGAAATGCGTGCTGAGTCGCGGCACGATGTTTTGCCACACTTCCGCATTCAGTCCCCAACCGTGCAGCAGCACAAGATCGTTATCTCCTTCGCCGCAGGTATGCCAGTAAAGTGAGCTCATCCGTTATGCTTCCATCATTCATTAATAAGGAGGCCACTATGCTACCAATGCCCGCCCTGTGTTGGCTATGCCAGTTGCCGCTACGTCTTGCCCGGCACGGCATTTGCTGTGTCTGTCTGCGCCAGTTGCCCCGCCTGCCCCCGTTATGCCCGGTGTGCGGTCTGCCTGCCGCCTCTGGCAACCTGACCTGCGGGCGCTGCCTGCGTCACCCGCCGCCCTGGCAGACGTTAGTCTGCGTCAGCGCCTGGCAGCCCCCGCTCAGCACATGGGTAAACCAGTTAAAATTCTCCGGGACAACCGCACTAAGGGTGATGCTGGCGCGTTTGCTTTTGTTAAGCTGGTTGAATGCGTACCGTAGCAAACGGACGAGCCGTCCCGATCTGCTGATGTGTGTTCCGCTGCATTCACGACGCTGCTGGTGGCGCGGCTACAATCAAACGGCCTTGCTGGCCGCACCCCTGGCTCACTGGCTGGGCTGTGCATTCAGTCCGGCGTTATACCGACGGCGCGCAGGTGCCGTTCAGCATCACTTAAGCGCCCGCCAGCGTCGTCGCAACTTGCGAGGAGCGTTTCATCTTGAAGCCGATGTCACCGGACGCCATATCGCCCTGATCGATGATGTGGTCACCACCGGCAGTACGGTCAAAGAAATCAGCCGGCTGCTCCGGGCGCGAGGCGCAGCCAGCGTGCACATCTGGTGCCTGTGCCGTACCTTGTAGAGCCCGAATGATGGGCGTATTATAACCAACTAAATTAGTCAACTATTGAGCAACTGACATGATCCGAATTACTGATTCTGCCCAAGAGCATTTTTCAAAACTGCTGTCTAAACAAGAAGATGGCACCCAGATTCGCGTATTCGTGATTAACCCGGGTACGCCAACGGCCGAATGCGGCGTGTCATACTGCCCACCCGATGCGGTTGAAGCCACGGATACTGAACTTAAGTTTGAAAAACTGTCCGCGTATGTTGATGAACTGAGCGCGCCCTATCTGGAAGACGCTGAAATTGACTTCGTCACCGATAACCTGGGCTCGCAGCTGACGCTGAAGGCGCCTAACGCTAAGATGCGCAAGGTTTCTGACGATGCGCCACTGGTTGAGCGCGTTGAGTACCTGTTACAGGCGCAGATTAACCCACAGCTGGCCGGACACGGCGGACGCGTTTCGCTGATGGAAATCACCGACGACGGTTTTGCTATCCTGCAGTTTGGTGGCGGCTGTAACGGCTGTTCGATGATCGACGTTACCCTGAAGGATGGCATTGAGAAAGAGTTGCTGGCAGCCTTCCCGCAGTTGAAAGGCGTGCGCGATATTACTGAGCACCAGCGTGGCGAGCACTCGTTCTACTGATGTTTACGCGCGACAGCCCGGCTGTCGCGCGTTCCCGTTATCCCGCCTTTCGCCGTTTAGTCACGGTTTTCAGTAGTTTATTGACGTCATCATCGGCAAAGATGCTTTCCAGTGGCTGCACCAGCTTGCGACGCCAGTTGGGATATTGATCGACGGTGCCCGGGACGTTAACCGGCGTGGTCATGCCCAGCCAGTCCTCAGGCTGCAACCCAAGCAGTGCACTGTTGGTATCCGCCAGAAAGCGGTGCACAGACTGATTCAGACCGGGCGTCATCGCCAGCGACGCCGCCTGTTTTGCGCTCCGTGCCGGCACCGCGCCCGCTTTATGTAGTGCATCGAGCAGCGCCTGCTTTTGCTTCAGTCGCTGCTGCTGCAGGTTGAGGACAGTTTTTTTATCGGGATAAAGCCCAAGCTCCTCGCCAAGCTGCAAATCGCCGCCACTCCAGAACCCTGTCAATGTGGGCAGATCGTGCGTGCTGGCGCTGGCGATTGACTGCCGTGGATAGGCCCGGGGCGCGCGATACTGGCCCTGCCTGCCCTGTTCAAACCACAACACTTTCCACGAAAAGACGCCACTGTCGCGCAGCAGACTGACAATCTCTTCAGGCACGGTACCTAAATCCTCGCCGATCACCATACAGCCCTGTCGGTGGCTTTCCAGCGCCAGAATACCTAACAGATCGTGAACCGGATAAGCCACATATGCCCCTTTATCCGCCGTTTCACCCGCCGGTACCCACCAGAGGCGCAGAAGCGCCATTACGTGGTCGATACGTAGCGCGCCGCAGTCACGCATATTCGCACGCAGGATGTCGATAAAGGGCTGATAACCTCTGGCCTGCAGAACATGGGGATCCATCGGCGGCAGCCCCCAGTTTTGGCCCAGCGGACCAAGCCGATCGGGCGGCGCGCCGATGGACGCTTTCAGCCGGTAGAGCTCTGGATCGTGCCAGGTTTCAGCGCTGCCTTCTGCTACGCCGACAGCCAGATCGCGGTACAGGCCGACACTCATACCCAGCGCCTGACTGCGCGCCCAGCACTGCGAAAACTGCTGCTGCGCCAGCCACTGCAACCACTGCCAGAAAGCAATCTCCTCGCCGTGCTGTTCGCACCAGTTCTGCACCTCCGCGGAGCGGCAGTCACGCCAGCTTTCGGACCAGGCAGGCCAGCCTGTCAGCGCGGAGCCTTCACGCTGCATGTCTGCCTGCAGACCGTCATAAACGGCCTGATAGCGCAAACTGTCGCCCCCTTGCTGGATAAATTCGGCAAAGCGTTGTTTCTGCTCATCTTCCGCACGCCGGGCCTGGAACTGAGTCCAGCTATGGCGCAACGCCGTCAGCTTCAGCGCCATCACTGCATCGTAATCCACCCACTCACTTTCCCGGGCCTTGCTGAGTGCTTTTTGGGTTTTCGCGCTTTTCCACCACTTTTGCGCCGCGCGGCTCTGCTGGAAATCCTCTACCTGTGCCACATCGATATAGATAATGTTTAACCAGCGACGGGACGACGGACTGTAAGGGCTGGCAAAAGCGGGGCTGGCCGGATAGAGCGCGTGCAGGGGATTCAGGCCGACAAAATCACCACCGCGCGCGGCAAGCTGCTCCAGCAAATATTCCAGATCGCCAAAATCACCAATGCCCCAGTTTTTCGCTGAACGCACGGTATAAAGCTGAACCAGCGCGCCCCAGCGTTTCTCTCCGGCACGCAAGGCCGGGGGCAGATAACAGCGGCGCGGCGCGACGATCACTCTCGTCTGCCACGTACGCTTGCCCTTGCTCAGGGTAAGCTGGTGATAACCCTGCCCCAGAGGAGAAGGCAGCGTAAAGGGCGCACCACCTTCGAGTGTTCCGCTAAAAGTTTTGCCTTTCTCTGTCTGCAACTGCCAGCTTATGCGACCGTCAATCTGTGGCGCCAGCACGCGTTGGCGATTACCGCTGAAGACCACAACAGGCGGCAGCGGTGATTTGCTGGCTTTCTGCGGGTTTTCCATCACGGCGAGCAAGGCACGCTTTGTCTCATCACTGATCGCTTCCGGTTCACCGTTCGCATTGAAGTACGTCAGCGCTATTCCTGCCGCCAGTGCGGCTTTATCAAGTGAAGTGGATGTCATCGCAATTCCTTAGCGTTGCGCCTGCCAGATGCGCTGTTGGTAGTCCCGAATCGAACGATCCGAACTAAAAAACCCGGCTCGTGCCGTATTGAGAATGGCGGCGCGCGTCCAGGCTTCCTGATCGCGCCATAACGCCTCAACGCGTTTTTGCGCATCGACGTAAGCCTGATAATCCGCCAGCACCAGCCAGGGATCGCCATTTTTTGTCAGACTCTCCAACATTAGGTCGAATGCATGCTTATCGCCATTACTGAACTTCCCTTTTTTCAGAGACGTCAGTAATTCATCCAGCTCTTTGTTATGCTTGCGGATCTTTTGCGGCTTGTAACCTGCCGCTTTAAGCGCCTTAACCTCATCCACGGTATGGCCGAAAATAAAGATGTTTTCTTCGCCGACCTGTTCGGCGATTTCTACATTCGCCCCATCCAGCGTGCCAATAGTGAGTGCGCCATTTAATGCCAGCTTCATGTTGCCTGTGCCTGAGGCTTCGTAGCCCGCTGTGGAGATCTGCTCCGACAGATCGGCAGCAGGGATCAGGTATTCGGCTGCCGTAATGCGGTAATCCGGCATAAAGACGACTTTGAGTTTGTCGCCAACAAGCGGGTCGTTATTCACCACGTCTGCCACCTTGTTGATGGCATAGATAATGTTTTTTGCGAGGTAATAACCCGGTGCGGCTTTGGCACCAAAGAGAAACACGCGGGGAATCATGCTGGCATCATCGGGATTATCGCGAACGCGTTTATAGCAGTGCAGAATATGCAACAGGCCTAAATGCTGACGCTTATACTCATGCAGTCGCTTGATCTGCACATCAAAGATCGCTTCTGGATTAACGAGGATGCCGGTGCGCTGCGCAATGTAGGTAGCCAGACGCGCTTTGTTATGGCGCTTAACCGCACGGAAGCGCTCACGGAAGGCAGGATCATCCGCACAGGGCTCCAGGCCCTGTAAGGCCGTCAGATTACTGACCCATTCGCATTGAAGCGTGTCGTCAATCAGGCTCGACAGGGCGGGATTACACTGCTTAATCCAGCGGCGCGGCGTGATGCCGTTCGTGACATTGTGGAATTTTTGCGGCCAAAGCTGATGGTACTCGGGGAAAAGATCGGTCACGACCAGGCCGGAATGCAGGGCCGCCACGCCATTCACTGCAAAACCGCTCACCACGCACAGGTTTGCCATGCGCACCTGACCATCGGCCACCACTGCCAGCTTCTTCCATATCGCTTTATCACCTGGCCAGCGCTGTTTAACCTGCTGTTTCAGGCGGCGATTGATCTCTTTGATAATGACCATATGACGCGGCAGCGCACTGCGCATCAGCTTTTCATCCCAGCGTTCCAGCGCTTCAGGCATTAAGGTGTGATTGGTATAGGCAAACACGCGGCTGGTGATATGCCACGCCTCATCCCAACTCAGCTGATGCGCATCCAGCAATACACGCAGCATTTCCGGTATAGCGATGGTGGGATGCGTATCGTTTAGCTGGATCACTTCATGGTCTGGCAGGGCATGGATACTGCGCCCTGCCTGATGATGACGTCGCAAAATATCCGCCACTGCGCAGGCACACTGAAAATATTGCTGCATCAGGCGCAGGCGTTTTCCCTGTGGGTGATCATCGTTGGGATAAAGCACTTTAGTCAGGCTGGCGGCATCAATCCCCTGCTGTTCAGCCTGTAAAAACTTACCATCGTTAAACAGCGTCAGGTCAAAAGGATGTTCGCTGGTGGCTTTCCACAGCCGTAACGGCAGCGTCACCCCGTTACGGTATCCCGTGATCGGCAGATCCCAGGCTTCCCCGCGAAGATAAAGGGCAGGTACCCATTCCAGGCGACCTTCATCGCGCTTGATCACTTTTCCACCCAGCCCGACACGCACATCCAGCGCTGCGTTATGGCGAAACCAGGGATAGGTGTCGCGCTCCCAGTCATCCGGTTCTTCAACCTGTTTGCCCTCTGCGAAGCGCTGGCGGAACAGGCCATATTGATAATTCAGCCCATGTCCGGTTGCAGGCTGGCCTGCCGTCGCCATGGCGTCCATGTAACAGGCCGCCAGCCTTCCCAGGCCGCCGTTACCTAAGGCTGGATCGACTTCTTCTTCCAGCAGTTCGCTCAGCTCAACCTGATGTTCAGCCAGCAGGGCTTTTACCTCATCAAACCAGCCCAGATTAAGCAGGTTATTGCCCGTAAGACGTCCCAGCAGAAATTCCATCGACAGATAGTTCACATGACGTTGTGGCGAGAGGGATCGGGCGGTGGGCTGCACACTGATCACATCATTCACTGCGGCACTGAGTGCCTGCCACCACTGATGCGGCGTCATTTGCCTGGCGGAGGTGTAGCCAAGATGTTGCCATTGGCGGGTTAATGCAGCCTGAAAGCGGGATTTATTGAATTTCTGCTGTGGCATATCACTCCCTTTGTATCCATATGGGTAAGGTAAACATGGCATGCGCATGGGCCGGCAACATGGCCAGCGACCGTTTTAATTAAATACGTGAGTGCGGGAAAAAGCGACAGACTGAGGTAAAAAACGCCAGTTTACTCACTGGCGGGCAGGAATTAGCAAAGTTCGAGGTGAACGTCGTGCTGTTCAATCACCTTCATGACGCTGGCGGGCGGCATTTTATCGGTATAAAGATAATCAAGCTGGCTCATATTGCCCAGGTTGACCATGGCATTACGTCCAAATTTCGAGTGATCCACAACCAGCATGACACAGCGTGAGTTCTCGATGATGGCGCGCTTGGTGCGCACCTCGTGGTAGTCGAACTCCAGCAGTGATCCGTCCATATCAATGCCGCTAATCCCGAGGATGCCGTAATCAAGGCGAAACTGTGAAATAAAGTCCAGCGTCGCTTCGCCCATGACCGCGCCGTCACGGGTACGTACTTCGCCACCCGCAATAATGACTCTGAAGTCCGGTTTGCCCATCAACAGCATGGCTACGTTCAGGTTGTTCGTCACCACGCGCAGATCGCTGTGGCCCAGCAGCGCATGCGCCACCGCTTCCGGCGTAGTGCCGATATCAATAAACAGCGTTGCGCCGTCGGGAATCTGGCTGGCAACGCGCTGGGCAATGCGCGCTTTTTCGGCCGACCACATCATTTTACGGTCCTGCCAGGCGGTGTTCTCCGAGCTGGAGGGCAAAGCCGCCCCACCGTGGTGCCGTTGAATTTTATTTTGATCGGCAAGGTCGTTTAAATCACGACGAATCGTTTGTGGGCTGACTTCAAAATGGTCGACCAGCTCCTCAGTACTGACATATCCCTGACGCCGAACCAGATCAATAATGGCGTCATGACGTTGCGTCTGCTTCACATTCCTCTCCTGTTTCGGGCTTATTCTTCTTCGTTGTGACTAGCGTTTTTTCTTGCGCGTATCAACAAATGCCATCGCCAGGCCAACCAGTAGCCCACCCACGTGCGCGGCGTTGGCGATGGCCAGACCAAAGGCCCCAAACCAGCCGACCACCAGCCAGACGAGGGCAAATCCGATTAACCCGCGCTCCAGACAGATACCACTCTCAGGATCGCGTTCGCCACGCAGCCAGCAATATCCCATTAATGCATAGACCACGCCGGACAGACCACCAAACCAGATGCCGCTGAACTTTGCCTGCAGCCAGCCACTGAGCAGGGCGGAGATCAGTAAAATGACAAAAAGTTTGCCGCTGCCTAACCGTTTTTCAACCGCTCCACCGAGATACCACCACCACATCAGGTTAAACAGGATATGCAGCAGCGAAAAATGCAGCAACGCATGACTAAACCAGCGCCAGACCTCAAAGTGCTGATCGGCATCGGGCCAGGCTAACCAGTACATTACGGTGCGATCGCCCAGCACCTGCATCAGAATAAAGACGGCGATACAGGCCAGCATCACGACGGTCGTCAATGGTCCGGCCCGCTCACGTATGTTTGCCCAGATGTTGCTGCGCTCATAGCGCAGGCCGCTGTCGGTTTTACCACTTTGCCAGCTCGCTGCCAGGTAGCGCGGATGATTGGGATCGCGCACGAACGCCTGAAGTTCGTTTTCGACCATTGAAAGCTGACTTTCATCATCCAGCACAATGACATAGTGACTTTCATGCTCAATACGCAATTTCACGCCACGCGTCGCCATGTAGTCAACAAAAGCCTGCGCCATGCGCGGCTGATTAAATTGGGTAATGCGCATTACTCACTCTCCGTGTTACGCCCGCTTATTTATTCAGCGCCGCTGGCAACCTGTTGAGGAAAGGCGGCGCGCCAGGCGTCAAATCCGCCATCTATACTGTAAGCCGTGGCAAATCCCTGACCATGCAGATAGTCCGCCGCGCCCTTACTGCTGTTGCCGTGATAGCACATCACCAGTACAGGCAGGCTCATGTCAGTGGTGCTGATGAAATCATTGAGGTTGCTGTTCGACAAATGCAAGGCGCCGCGAGCATGGCCGAGTGCAAAACTTTGCGCATCGCGAATATCCACCAGCACTGCGCCCTGCTCAAGATGCGCCTGCGCCTGGTGAACATCGATACATTGGTAGGTTTCCATGGTGTCTCTCATCATGTTTCATCATCAAAATGACAGCTAGTGTAACCCGATAATCCTCGGCAATAACCTGACAATAATTGTGGCTACTCACCTTTCCGCACACATAATGTTATCCATATCACGCAAAATTGTTTTTAAGCGGTTAAATACTGGCATCAATGTTGGTTTGCGATTATGATTATGCTCGAAAACGAACATAAGTGAACTATTCCGAACATCGGAGGAGACAACGTGGAAACCAAAGACCTGATCGTTATCGGCGGCGGCATCAACGGTGCTGGCATCGCAGCAGACGCTGCAGGACGCGGACTGTCGGTGTTAATGCTAGAGGCGCGGGACCTGGCTTGCGCGACCTCTTCCGCCAGTTCAAAACTGATTCATGGTGGCCTGCGCTACCTTGAACATTATGAGTTTCGTCTGGTAAGTGAAGCGCTGGCTGAGCGCGAAGTGCTGCTAAAAATGGCACCGCATATCGCGTTCCCGATGCGTTTCCGCCTGCCGCACCGTCCGCATCTGCGCCCGGCCTGGATGATTCGCACCGGTCTGTTCATGTATGACCACCTGGGCAAACGCACCAGCCTGCCGGGCAGTAAAAGCCTGACCTTTGGGCCGGATTCGGCGCTGAAGCCTGAAATTAAACGTGGTTTCGAGTATTCCGACTGCTGGGTCGATGATGCCCGTATGGTCGTCCTCAATGCGCAGGAAGTGGTTAAGCATGGCGGTGAAGTGCGCACCCGTACCCGCGTTACCCGCGCGTGGCGTGAAAATGGCCTGTGGATGGTCGAAGCAGAAGACATTGACAGCGGCAAAACCTTGACCTGGCAGGCCAAAGGTCTGGTCAACGCAGCCGGCCCCTGGGTTAAGCAATTCTTTGACGACGGGCTGGCGCTGAAGTCGCCCTACGGTATCCGCCTGATCAAAGGCAGCCATATCGTGGTGCCACGCGTTCACAATGAGAAGCAGGCTTATATCCTGCAAAACGAAGATAACCGCATTGTGTTTGTCATTCCGTGGATGGACGAGTTTTCCATCATCGGCACAACCGACGTGGAATATAAAGGCGATCCGAAAAATGTCGCTATTGACGATAACGAAATCGACTACATCCTGAAAGTGTACAACGGCCACTTTAAAAAGCAGTTAACGCCAGACGATATCGTCTGGACCTATTCCGGCGTGCGCCCGCTGTGTGATGATGAATCGGATTCGCCGCAGGCCATCACCCGTGACTACACGCTGGACGTCCGTGATGAAAACGGTAAAACGCCATTACTGTCGGTCTTTGGCGGTAAATTAACGACCTATCGCAAGCTGGCTGAGCATGCGATGGAGAAACTGGCGAAGTATTATCCCAAGGCTGGCCCGGCCTGGACGAAGAACTGCGTATTGCCCGGCGGTAATATCTCTGGCACCAGTGATGACTACGCTGCCAGCCTGCGCCGCCGTTATCCGTTTATTACTGAAAACATGGCGCGCCACTATTCCCGCACTTACGGCAGCAACACGGAACTGCTGCTCAACGATGCAACGTCGCTGGAAGATCTGGGTGAGAACTTTGGCCACGAGTTTTATGAGGCCGAACTGCGTTACCTTGTTCAGCATGAATGGGTGCGTGAAGTCGACGACGCTATCTGGCGCCGCACCAAGCAAGGTATGTGGCTCAATGAAGCTCAGCAGGCCCGTATCGCTGAGTGGCTGGCGGAGAAGGCCAAGCCGACGCTGTCGCTGGCCTCGTAACAGCGCGTCAGCGCTGAGCACACGGCACAAAAGGTTACGGCCTGTTGTGCCGTTTTTTTTGCCTGCGCGGCTGGGCGGTGGTGGGAAAGCGGCTGATGAAATGCTGAGAGGTTTTCGCTCGCCAGACGGCCTGGAGTTTCAGCCAGCCCGATGCGGGCGACCGCCCAACTCCCCCGCTTTGAGATTTGCGCCTGCTCAGGCGTTTTTATTGCTTTGAATACCGATAATTGATGCTTGTGCGAGAAGTCTTTTCAGGCACTGAGAAGGTTTGAGTCGCTGACATCTGATGAAGCGCTGAGAGGGTTTCGCTCGCCAGGCGGCCAGGAGTTTCAGCCAGCCCGGTGCGGGCGACCGACAAGGGGCCGCCAGCCGCCGTGGCCCCTTGACCCCGGGCTCCCGTCCTGCCCACCCGCCGCTTTGAGATTTGCGCCTGCTCAGGCGTTTTTATTGCTTTGAATACCGATAATTGATGCTTGTGCGAGAAGTCTTTTCAGGCACTGAGAAGGTTTGAGTCGCTGACAGCTGATGAAGCGCTGAGAGGGTTTCGCTCGCCAGGCGGCCAGGAGTTTCAGCCAGCCCGGTGCGGGCGACCGACAAGGGGCCGCCAGCCGCCGCGGCCCCTTGACCCCGGGCTCCCGTCCTGCCCACCCGCCGCTTCGCGGTGCCTTCGCTCCTTCAGGATTTCTGCGGACCGCCAGGACGCGCCATCCGTGGCGCGGCCCGGCTCTCGCCGACGTCCTGTCGGCTCATCCGGAAATCCCTCATCCGCTCAGCGGGTGGGAAGGCCGCCCCAAACCCCCGCTTCACTGTCTCTGTGTTAAAGCCACTTCCGGTGTCGCTGTAGGTGACCGGAAAGTCCTACAGTCTGCTGGTTTTGAATCAATGCCTGTTTATAAAAACTTTTTTTGAATCCCACTGTACACATTCACTACAGACAACACCCGCTTTTAAAAGAAACCAGGACTGACAGGCGGGGGTTTTTCTGCCGGCATCCGGCGCGCTGAGGAGGGAACGGAGGCCAGGACGGAGCGGCAGGGATGCCGCGCAGAGGACGGCTGCGCCAGGGACGGCGCATCCGGACGGTCCGTCAGGCCGGAGTGAGAGACGAAGGAACAGCGACGGCTGCCGGCCGCCGGGATTGTTAAGGGGCTGGCGCAAGCCCCTTAACCCGGCCGCCTGCACGGACAGGCTGAAACTGCCATCGCCTGGCGGGCGGAAAATTCCCGGTGCAGGACCGTAATCTTCCCGCCCGACAAACACCCGCTCAGACAATACTACTCTAAATCAGTAACACGATCCCACAGGCAGGGGTTTCCTGCCGACATCCGGCGCGCTGAGGAGAGAACGGAGGCCAGGGCGTCGCGGCAGGGATGCCGCGACGAGGACGGCCCGTGAGGCCGGAGTGAGAGACGAAGGAACAGCGACGGCTGCCGGCCGCCGGGATTGTTAAGGGGCTGGCGCAAGCCCTTTAACCCGGCCGCCTGCACGGACTGGCTGAAACTGCCATCGCCTGGCGGGCGGAAAATTCCCCGATGCAGGACCGTAATCTTCCCGCCCCGCGGCCAAACAGACAAATCCTCAGACAACACCACACCACATCAGTAACACGATCCCACAGGCAGGGGTTTCCTGCCGGCATCCGGCGCGCTGAGGAGGGAACGGAGGCCAGGACGGCGCGGCAGGGATGCCGCGCAGAGGACGGCTGCGCCAGGGAGGGCGCATCCGGACGGTCCGTCAGGCCGCAGTGAGTGACGAAGGAACAGCGACGGCTGACGGCCGCCGGGATTGTTAAGGGGCTGGCGCGAGCCCCTTAACCCGGCCGCCTGCACGGACAGGCTGAAACTGCCATCGCCTGGCGGGCGGAAAATTCCCGGTGCAGGACCGTAATCTCCCCCGCCCGGCGCGCAAAATATTCCCGGCGTACGACTGTAATCTCCCCCGCCCGGCGGGCAAAATATTCCCGGCGCACGACCGTAATCTCCCCCGCCCCGCGGGCAAAATACTCCCGGCGCACAACCGTAAACCCTCACCCCACGAACAACGCCCCCAATAAAAAAGGGGCTGTCACCAGCCCCCTCAATCTCAACTTTACCGCCAGACTACAACCTCACCGGCGAAATATTCCAGATCTCATCCGCATACTCCTGAATCGTGCGGTCAGACGAGAAATAGCCCATGCCGGCGATGTTCATGGCGGCGCGGCGCTGCCATTCGTCTGGCTGACGATACAGTTCATCGACCTTACCCTGCGTATCCACATAACTGCGGTAATCCGCCAGCAACTGGTAGTGATCGCCAAAGTTCACCAGCAAATCGAACAGGTTACGGTAGCGGCCCGGATCCTGCGGGCTAAAGACGCCCGAGGCGAGCTGGGTCAGCACCTGGTGCAGTTCGGCATCTTCTTCATAGTACTTACGCGGGTTGTAGCCTGCCTGACGCAAGGCTTCGACCTGCGGAGTGGTGTTACCAAAAATAAAGAAGTTTTCTTTGCCCACATGCTCCAGCATTTCGACGTTGGCACCGTCCAGCGTGCCAATGGTCAGCGCACCGTTGAGGGCAAATTTCATGTTACTGGTGCCCGAGGCTTCGGTACCTGCCGTCGAGATTTGCTCAGAGAGATCGGCCGCCGGAATAATAATCTGCGCCAGACTCACGCTGTAGTTAGGGATAAAGACGACCTTCAGCTTATTTTTAACCTGAGGATCATTGTTAATCACCTTCGCCACATCGTTAATCAAATGGATAATGTGCTTGGCAACGTAGTACGCCGAAGCCGCTTTACCCGCAAAAATATTCACGCGCGGCACCCACTCGGCATCGGGATCGGCCTTGATGCGGTTGTAACGGGTAATCACGTGCAGGACGTTAAGTAACTGGCGCTTATACTCATGAATACGCTTGATCTGAACGTCGAACAACGCGTTAGGATCGATCACCACATCGAGGTTTTTCGCTACCCAGACGGCGAGCCGTTTTTTGTTTTCCAGCTTGGCATCCGCCACTTTCTCAATAAAGGCCGGGTAATCGATACAGGCTTTCAGCTCGCTGAGCTGGCTTAAATCTGTCCGCCAGTTACGGCCAATCTGCTCATCCAGTAATTCAGACAGAGGTGGGTTTGCCAGCGCCAGCCAGCGGCGCGGCGTAACGCCATTGGTTTTGTTGCAGAAACGGCCGGGGAACAGGCGGGAGAAATCGGCAAACAGGGACTGAACCATCAGGTTCGAGTGCAGCTCTGAAACGCCATTGACCTTGTGACTGACGACCACGGCCAGCCAGGCCATGCGCACCCGGCGCCCGTCGTTCTCATCAATGATAGAAATGCGCGACAGCAGATCCCAGTCGTCAGGATAATATTCCTGAATCGTTTTAAGGAAAAAGTCGTTGATTTCAAAAATGATGCTGAGGTGGCGCGGCAGGATCTTGCCAATCATATCTACCGGCCAGGTTTCCAGCGCTTCGCTCATCAAGGTGTGGTTGGTATACGAAAACACCTGGCAGCACACATCGAACGCATCATCCCAGGTAAATTTATGCTCATCAATCAACAACCGCATCAGCTCGGGAATCGCCAGCACCGGATGGGTGTCATTGAGGTGAATGGCAATTTTGTCCGCCAGGTTGCCCCAGGTCCGGTGCATCGTCCAGTGACGATTCAGAATGTCCTGCACGGTAGCCGACACGAGGAAATATTCCTGGCGCAAACGCAGTTCCCGACCGGAATAGGTTGAGTCGTCGGGGTAAAGCACGCGGGACACGTTTTCTGAGTGGTTCTTGTCTTCCACAGCCGCAAAATAGTCACCCTGATTGAATTTACCCAGGTTGATTTCGTTACTGGCCTGCGCGCCCCACAAACGTAACGTGTTAGTAGAATCCGTATCGTAGCCAGGGATGATTTGATCGTAGGCCATAGCCAGAATCTCTTCGGTTTCCAGCCAGCGAACCTTGGCCCCTTCGTGCTGAACACGGCCACCGAAGCGAACTTTATAACGGGTGTTGAAACGCTGGAACTCCCACGGGTTGCCGTATTCAAGCCAGTAATCCGGTGACTCTTTCTGCTCGCCATCCACAATATTCTGTTTGAACATGCCGTAATCGTAGCGAATGCCGTAGCCGCGGCCCGGCATACCGAGCGTTGCCAGCGAGTCCAGGAAGCAGGCCGCGAGGCGACCCAGGCCACCGTTACCCAGACCGGGATCGTTCTCTTCTTCCATCAACTCGGCCAGATCGAGGCCCATTTCGTCGAGCGCCAGATTGAGATCGTCGTAGATCCCCATCGCCAGCAGAGCATTACCCAACGTGCGCCCCATCAGAAATTCCATCGACAGGTAATAAACCTGCCGCACATCCTGAGAAAGTTGCGCGCGGTTAGAACGCAGCCAGCGCTCAACCATACGATCGCGCACGGCCAGCAGTGCGGCGTTCAGCCATTCGTGTTTATTCGCAATGGAAGGGTCTTTACCAATGGTGAACATCAGTTTGTATGCAATTGAGTGCTTTAAAGCATCAACCGTCAACGTAGGTGAAGCGTAAGTGAATGGTGTATTCATTTTCAGTTTCCCAATCCGTTACAACAAACGTTGATAAAGATCGCGGTAGGCTTGAGCGGCGACCTGCCAGCTAAAATCCATCCCCATCGCCTGACGCTGCACATAACGCCACAGTGAAGGGCGAGACCACAACACAAACGCGCGACGAATGGCCCTTAATAAAGACCAGGCATTACTGTCTTCAAAACTGAATCCACTGGCAATACCATCCGCAAGGTTTTCCAGCGAACTGTCGTTTACCGTATCGGCCAGGCCGCCCGTGCGACGCACTAATGGCAGGGTGCCATATTTCAGTCCGTAGAGCTGTGTCAGACCACAAGGCTCGAAGCGGCTTGGCACCATGATGACATCCGCGCCGCCAACAATGCGATGCGAAAACGCTTCGTGGTAGCCAATCTGTACGCCAACACTGCCGGGATGTTCCGCCGCAGCGGCCAGAAAACCCTGTTGCAGTTCGGCATCACCCTGCCCTAACAGCACCAGTTGTCCGCCCTGAGCCAGCAAACCGGGCAGCGCTTCCAGTACCAGATCCAGCCCTTTCTGCCGGGTCAGGCGGCTGATCACGGCAAAGACGGGGGCTTTGTCGTCCACCTTCAGTCCCATCGCCACCTGCAGCTGACGCTTGTTTTCCGCTTTGGCTTCCAGCGTATCGCGGTTATAGCGTGAGCTCAGCAGCAGATCATGGGAGGGATCCCAGATTGCCGGATCGACACCATTTAACACACCGCTTAAACGCCCTTCGCGCATCCGTTGGGCCAGCAGGGTTTCCATGCCGTAACCGTATTCGGGCGTGGTGATTTCATGCGCATAGGTTGGGCTTACGGCCGTCACATGATCTGCGTAAAACAGGCCCGCTTTCAGATACGAGATCTGTCCAAAAAACTCCAGGCCGTACATATTAAAAAACGATTGTGGCAGTTGAATCTGATCCAGATGATGCGCGGAAAATAGTCCCTGATAGGCCAGGTTATGCACGGTGAAAACGGATTTTGCAGGCCGTCCACGCGCTTCAAGATAGGCACAAGTCAGCCCTGCATGCCAGTCGTGTGCGTGGACGATATCGGGCCGCCAGTAGCTGTCCAGTCCGCAGCCTAACTCACAGCCCATCCACCCGAGTAAAGCAAAGCGTAAATAGTTGTCGACGTAGGCAAACTGCGATTCATCATGATAAGGACTACCCGGACGATCATAGAGATCAGGGGCATCAATAAGGTAAATGCCTACCCCATCAAACTGCCCAAACAGTAAGCGAACGGGCCCGGCAAACGTCTGCAACTCCGCCACCAACTGCGTATCCGGTATTCCTTTACGTAATGCAGGAAACGCGGGAAGTAACACTCGCGTATCTGTTCCACCCGCAATTTGTGCCTGAGGTAATGCCCCGACTACATCAGCCAGCCCGCCCGTTTTCAACAGCGGGAAAAGTTCTGAACAGACATGTAAAACCTGCATCCTCGACCTCATTAAGTTACCAGGCACGATCCTCGTGCCGATGGGTTGTGTGCCGCTTGTCGTTTATTGTCCCGCACTACTGAGTTTGGCCAGCATGGCGCGGGTTACCAGTACAATGCCTTCTTCTGAACGGAAAAAGCGGCGGCTGTCTTCATCAGGGTTTTCACCAATCACCATCCCTTCTGGCAACACACAGGCGCGGTCAATGACGCAGCGGCGCAGACGACAGGATCGGCCAACCACCACATCAGGCAGCAGTACCGTTGAATCAATGTTGCAAAATGAGTTCACCCGCACGCGGGAAAACATAACCGAATTCACGACCACCGAGCCCGAAATAATGCAGCCGCCAGAGACCAGGGAATTCATTGTCATACCATGGCTACCGGAACGGTCCTGGACAAACTTCGCCGGGGGTAAGGGTTCCATATGGGTACGAATCGGCCAGCTGCTGTCGTACATATCCAGTTCCGGTGTGACCGAGGCCAAATCGAGGTTCGCACGCCAGTAAGCCTCCAGCGTACCGACATCCCGCCAGTAAGGCGGAGCCTCGTGATCGTTTTGCACACAAGAGATCGCAAATGAATGGGCGTAGCCCTCACCACTTTCTACGACCTTCGGCAAAATATCTTTGCCGAAATCGTGGCTTGAACCGGCCTGATGCAGATCGTCCTCCAGCAAACCATAGAGATACTCGGCGTCGAAAACGTAAATCCCCATGCTGGCGAGCGATTTTGTGTCATCGCCCGGCATGGTTGGCGGCTTCGGCGGCTTCTCCACGAAATCGATTACTTTATTGTTTTCGTCAACCGCCATCACACCAAACGCGGTCGCCTCTGCGACGGGCACCGGCAGACACGCGATCGTGCAGCGGGCATCGTTCAGCACGTGATCCAGCAGCATTCTGGAGTAATCCATTTTGTAGATGTGATCGCCTGCCAGGATAACCACATACTGCGCGTTGTAACGCCGGATAACGTCGAGGTTCTGGGTCACCGCATCCGCTGTGCCGCGATACCAGTGCTCGGTGGAAAACCGCTGCTGAGCCGGAAGCAGATCAACAAATTCATTCATCTCTTCGTTGAAGATAGACCAACCACGCTGAATATGTTGAGTTAACGTATGAGATTGATACTGCGTAATGACGCCGATACGGCGAATGCCGGAGTTAACACAGTTGGAGAGCGCAAAATCGATAATGCGGAATTTGCCGCCAAAATGAACGGCGGGCTTGGCGCGTTTGGCGGTCAGATCCACCAGGCGCGTCCCGCGTCCTCCAGCGAGTACAAGGGCGATGGTTTGTGTAGGGAGCTGGCGCGCCAGCATAAGATGTTCTGCTCTTTCTAATTTAACCATGTCTGACTCCTTATCATTGCTTTTGGAACACACACACAGCGTGTGCGGGACCATGCCAGACAGTTAATCGGATGGGGTTACATTCCCCGGTAAAAGGAGGAAGGACGTGCCATTCTCCGTCTGGTAAGGCGATATCACATTGCGTATCTGTCGCATTTATTGTTATTAACCAGCAACCAGAGAGCAGAATTTGCAACCTGCGCATGCCCTGCTTCCAGCCGCCTTTATCCACAGGTTTACCCTGGTCATCCAGCCACTCGACATTGCCGTCCTCGTTCTGCCACCAGCTATCCGCAGTGAGTGCCGGAATGCGCTTACGCAGGTGAATCAGCGATGCGGTAAAGTCGACAAGGCCTTTTTCTTCATCGTCCCACTTGAGCCAGGTCAGTGGGTTGTCCTGGCAGTAGGCATTATTGTTGCCGTGCTGGGTTTGACCACGCTCGTCCCCGGCCAGCAGCATCGGTGTGCCCTGAGCAAGCAACAACGTCGTCAGCAGCGCTTCCGTGCTGCGCCTGCGGCGCTGGGCCACATCCGCACTGACCACCAATCCTTCTGTACCATGGTTATGGCTGTAATTGTTACCGTGTCCGTCACGGTTTTGTTCGCCGTTGGCTTCATTATGTTTTTGACTGAAGCTCACCAGATCGCGCAGCGTGAAACCATCATGCGCGGTGATCATATTCAGGCTGGCATGGGGCTTGCGGCCATTGTGCTGAAAAAGGTCGCTTGAGGCGGCAAACCGGCGGACAAAATCCCCCATCGTCACATCCCCATGCAGCCACGTCCGGCGGGCCGTATCACGAAACTGATCGTTCCATTCAGCAAACTGTGCGGGGAAATTCCCTACCTGATAACCATTGGGGCCAATATCCCAGGGCTCGGCAATCAGTTTGACCGTTGAGAGGATCGGGCAGGCGCGCATGGCCTCGAACAGCGCGGCGTCGCGATGGTAGTCAGGCTCACGCCCCAGAACCGGTGCCAGATCAAAGCGAAAGCCATCCACGTGGCAGACGCGCACCCAGTAGCGCAACGCCTCCAGTATCCAGTTCATGACCTGAGGATGGCTCAGATTGAGTGTGTTACCGCAGCCAGTCCAGTTGTGATAACCGCCCTGGTCGTCGAGCCAGTAATAGCTGGCATTGTCGATGCCGCGAAAGGATATTGTCGGCCCGGTCTCATCCAGTTCTGCTGTATGGTTAAACACCACGTCCAGGAGCACTTCGATGCCCGCAGCATGCAGGCGCTTCACCGTCTGCTGAAACTCCTGCAGCGGAGACAGCCCATCCTGGCCGGAAGCATAACGAGGATCGACCGCCCAGAGGGCAAAAGGGTTATAGCCCCAGTAGTTGGTTAAGCCCAGACGCAACAGGCGCGGCTCGCTGGCAAAGTGGGCCACAGGCAGTAACTCGATAGCCGTAATGCCCAGTTGGAGCAGGTAATCGATCATCACAGGATGCGCCAGTGCGGCATAAGTGCCACGCAGTGCCTCAGGAATACCGGGATGCAGCTGGGTCAAACCGCGAACATGGGCTTCATAAATCATGCTGCTGCCCCATGGCGTGCGCGGTGCCTGATCTCCCTGCCAGTCGAAATCCTCCATCACCACGACAGATTTGGGTGCCAGCGCCGCGTTATCGCGTGTGTCGGGCTCCCTGTAGCCACAGTGGAAACGCGGATCGTCGGGGATGTCGCCCAGCACTGCTTTGGCACAGGGATCGACCAGCAGCCTGGCGGGATTGAAAACATGCCCCGCCTGCGGTGCCCAGGGGCCATAAACCCGGTAACCATAGCGCTGTCCGGGCTGGACGCCCGGAAGATAACCGTGCCAGATATCGCCGCTACGCGCAGGGAGTTCAACGCGCTGCTCAAGCCCGTTCTCGTCGAACAGGCAGAGTTCAACGCGCTCAGCATGATGGGAAAACAGCGTAAAGTTTACGCCCTTCCCGTCATAGCTGGCACCCAGCGGGTGGGGATGTCCGGCACGCACAATCATTCTCCCTCCCGCACCAACCATACCGTCGCCAGCGGCGGTAAGTTCAGGCTCAGTGACTGGGGACGACCGTGGCTTTCCTGCTGATCGGTATGGACACGATGATTACGTACGTCGCTGCCGTGATAGTCATGCTGATCGGTATTGATGACTTCGCGCCAGCTGCCCGCCTGATTGACGCCAAAGCGATAGCCCGGCCGCGGTACAGGCGTAAAGTTGCTGACGACAATGATTTCATTGCCTTCACGATCGCGACGCACAAAGGCAAAAACTGAATGTTCGGCGTCATCCACCACCAGCCACTCGAATCCGGCCGGATCGAAATCAAGCTGATGAAGCGGGGTGTAATATTGGTAGGTATGGTTCAAATCGCGCACCAGACGCTGCACACCGTGGTGCCAGTTGTCTTCCCCTTCCAGCAAATGCCAGTCCAGACTGACATCATGGTTCCACTCTTTGCCCTGTGCGAATTCGTTGCCCATAAACAGCAGTTTTTTACCCGGGAACGCCCACATCCAGCCGTAGTAGGCGCGGAGGTTGGCAAATTTTTGCCAGGCGTCGCCGGGCATGCGATCCAGGATAGAGCGTTTACCGTGCACTACCTCGTCGTGGGACAACGGCAGGACAAAGTTTTCGCTGTAGTTGTACATGATGCCGAAGCTCATCAGGTTGTGATGGTAACGGCGATGAACGGGATCGAGCTTCATGTAGTCGAGCGTGTCATGCATCCAGCCCAGATTCCATTTGTACCAGAATCCCAGGCCGCCGCTTTCAGGAGGACGTGAAACGCCGGGATAATCGGTAGACTCTTCGGCCATCGTCACCGTACCGGGCGCAACATGCCCCAGCGTGCGGTTGGTGTAGCGCAGGAAGTTAATCGCTTCGAGATTTTCCCGACCGCCATATTGATTGGGGATCCATTCGCCCTCGGCGCGGCTGTAATCGCGATAGATCATTGAAGCAACGGCATCCACGCGCAGACCATCAATACCAAAACGTTCCAGCCAGTAAAGCGCGTTGCCTGACAGATAGTTACTGACTTCGCGGCGACCAAAGTTGTAAATCAGTGTGTTCCAGTCCTGATGGTAGCCTTCACGCGGATCGCTGTGTTCGTACAGTTCTGTGCCATCGTATTTCGCCAGGCCAAAGTCATCGCTGGGGAAATGGCCTGGCACCCAGTCCAGCAGAACGTTGAGTCCCGCTGCATGGGCCGTCTCGATAAAGTGACGGAAATCATCCCGGGTGCCAAAACGGCGCGTGGGCGCATACATGCCCAGCGGCTGATAGCCCCAACTGCCGTCAAAAGGATGCTCATTGATGGGCAGCAATTCGATATGGGTAAACCCCATCTCTTTCACGTAAGGCACCAGCTGCTCAGCCAGCTCTTTGTAGCTGAGCCAGAAGTTGTTGTCGGTATGGCGGCGCCACGATCCCAGGTGAACTTCGTAAATAGAAACAGGCTTGTCGAAGCCATTGGCCGCTTTACGGGCCTCTGACATCTCGACTTTTTCTGGCAGGCCACAAATCATCGAGGCCGTTTGTGGCCGCATTTGCGCCTCAAAGGCATAGGGATCGGCTTTGATTCGCAACTGACCCTGCGCATCGATGATTTCAAATTTATAGAGCTGCCCGTTAATGGCCCCAGGAACAAACAGCTCCCAGACCCCCATTTCCTGGCGCAAACGCATCGGATGGCGACGGCCATCCCAAAAGTTGAAATCACCGACAACGGAGACACGACGCGCATTAGGAGCCCAGACGCAGAAACGCGTGCCGATGACGCCATCAATCACATCACCATGCGCGCCCAGGGTTTCATAAGGCCGAAGGTGAGTCCCTTCCGCCAGCAGCCACAAATCCATCTCCTGCAACAGAGGACCAAAGCGGTAAGCATCATCGATGAGGTTTTGCTGACCATGCCAGTTCACAGCCAGTTGATAGCGAAAGGGATTCTTACGACGAGGAATAACGCCGCTGAAAAACCCGCGCGCGTCATCGCATTTCAGTTGAGCAAGCTTACGTCCTGTGGAGGTTTCGATAACCCAGACTTCAAGGGCCTCGGGGAGCAACGCCCGCACTTCAAGACCGTTTTCCGTTTTATGCATCCCCAGTAGCGAAAAGGGGTCGGAATAGTTACCCGCAAAAAGGGCATTGATCGCCTGGCGATCGGGTAGCTCTGACATGACTTTCTTCCTGTGATAGTTGGCAGGCTAAAAGACCACGATGCACGCGCTATCGCATATCTCTTGCGCTGCTCTTCATTGAGCCATGAGTACAGCGGCGTGGGCGCCAGCAAAAAACGCTTGTCACCACGCGCCTCCTTAAATCACAACCAGTAAGCATTAAGCCTGTCTGCTTGATGCTAATCCCGCAGTATCACCAGACGACTATCCGGCACTCCGAGACATTAGATAATTTTGACTTTTCCCTGCCGTCCGGTTCCTGATGCAATCCTGCGTCATTCGGACGATTTTCCTGTATACCGTCGACTTCAACCGCGGAGCCGGTATGTGAGCGCCCTTGCACAATGATGAAAAACAGTAAAATATATTAATACATAACGGATTTATGTCTCATAATCTTCACTCAAATGCAGTATCTTTTTTTGGCGCGATCATCATGCCTGCGTGCCGTATGGACGAAAGGCGGTCAACGGCCTGCCGGACTCGCCACCTGTCTTACGCGCCGTGAGCCGTGAGCCACGGCGACATTTCCCTGGCCGCTTTAACATGACATAAAACGGACAACTACCGAGTGTGCGTTAACAGTGTGACAGGATGCTGCTCACACGCCGGAACCATGCGCCTTTTGAAAAAAAACGCGGCCAGCTTGCACCGAAAAAAGTCTGTCTTTACCAGCCACAACAACCAGTTAGTGAATACATTAAAACAGCCCGTCTGTTACACGCCCTTGTTAAATCATAGCTTGGCGGCGAGCGTTGACAGAGCAGATCAGCAAAAATTTATTTCTGGACAGGCAAAAAGGGGAAGCGGATCACTTAGTGATCGTAACGGTAGAACAGTTTGCAGGGATTTGTAGAAAAAAGACCGGAAAAACCCGGTCTTTTTCGTCTTTCAGATTTAGTCGATCAACAGACGTAACATGCGGCGCAACGGCTCAGCCGCACCCCACAGTAGCTGATCGCCCACGGTAAAGGCCGAGAGGTATTCTGGCCCCATATTCAGTTTGCGCAGACGGCCGACCGGCGTGTTCAGCGTCCCCGTTACCGCCGCAGGCGTCAGTTCACGCATAGTGATTTCACGATCGTTAGGCACGACTTTTACCCATTCATTATGGGACGCCAGCAGTTGCTCAATCTCGGCCAGCGGCAGATCTTTTTTAAGTTTCAGCGTGAAAGCCTGACTGTGACAGCGCAGCGCACCGACACGGACGCAAAGTCCATCGACAGGAATGACGCGCGGGGTCGCCAGAATCTTGTTAGTCTCAGCCTGTCCTTTCCACTCTTCGCGGCTTTGGCCATTATCAAGCTGCTTGTCGATCCACGGAATCAGGCTGCCCGCTAACGGCACGCCGAAATTATCCGTCGGCAACGTGCCAGAGCGCGTGAAATCCGTCACGCTACGTTCGATATCCAGAATGGCAGAGGCAGGATTTTGCAACGAGGTCGCCACGTGATCGTGCAGCATGCCCATCTGTGTGAGCAGCTCGCGCATGTGACGGGCACCGCCCCCGGACGCAGCCTGATACGTAGCCACGGAGACCCATTCAACCAAATCATGTGCGAACAGGCCGCCCAGTGACATCAACATCAGACTCACCGTACAGTTGCCGCCAACAAAAGTTTTGATGCCGCTGTCGATGCCCTGACGAATAACCTGATGGTTAACCGGATCCAGGATAATAATGGCATCGTCTTTCATGCGCAGCGTGGACGCCGCATCAATCCAGTAGCCATTCCAGCCACTGGCACGCAATTTCGGATACACCTCAGAGGTATAGTCGCCGCCCTGGCAAGTAATGATGATATCCAGCGCCTTCAACGCGTCAATATCAAAGGCGTCCTGCAATGTTCCCTGCTGTTTGCCCGCAAACGTCGGGGCCGCTTCACCATGTTGTGAAGTGGAGAAGAAGACCGGATTGATTACATCAAAATCACGTTCTTCACTCATGCGGGACATCAGCACTGAACCCACCATACCGCGCCAACCCACTAAACCTACATTCTTCATGTCATATCCGTTTCAGGGTGATAAACACCTGACTTTCTCATCGAAGGGAAAAGTGTCGTGGTACTTTCACGCCACTCTGCGTAATAATCAACGTTGCCTGTGATGATTAACTCTACAAAATGCAGATTTTCTGGCAAGTGAATTAATGTAATCGGGCCAACTTTTTCAGCAGCCCTGCTAATAACCCGGCTTTATCTATAACGAGAAGATGTTAAACGAATGACTGAAATGATCTCAGCAACAATATTATTGTTGTTAATAATGGATCCGTTGGGCAATTTGCCGATTTTTATGTCGGTTTTAAAGCATCTGGAACCCAAACGTCGGCGCGTCGTGCTTATTCGCGAAATGTTGATTGCCCTTATCATCATGTTGTTGTTTTTATTCACGGGCGAACGCATTCTGGCCTTCCTTAATCTGCGAACCGAAACCGTCTCCATTTCCGGTGGCGTTATCCTGTTTTTAATCGCTATTAAGATGATTTTCCCCTCACCGGAAAGCAGCAGTACCGGGTTACCGGCGGGCGAAGAACCCTTTCTGGTGCCGCTGGCCATCCCACTGGTGGCGGGGCCTTCACTGCTGGCGACACTGATGCTGTTATCCCACCAGTATCCAAACCAGATGTCGCATCTGGTTGGAGCCTTACTCATCGCCTGGGGCGTAACGGTGATGATCCTGCTGTTATCGGGCCTGTTTCTGCGTCTGCTGGGGGACAAAGGCGTTAACGCACTGGAGCGCCTGATGGGATTGATCCTGATTATGCTGGCGACGCAGATGTTTTTAGACGGGATTCGTGTGTATCTGAAGCTATAGCTGTCGGCGTTAACCCGGGCAGCGTTGCCCGGGTTAAATCGCTCAGGTGAGCAGGGTAAAGGCAATCATCCCGACCACCGCGCCCACGGTGCCTAAAATGGTTTCCATCAGCGTCCATGTCTTGAGCGTTTCACCTTCGGTCGCGCCGGTGAAGCGGCCAAACAACCAGAAGCCCGCATCATTAACATGGCTGATAATAATGGAACCGCCGCCGATGCAGATGGACAAGGCTGCCAGTTGTGCGCCGGAGTAATGCAACGGTTCTATCACCGGCATGATCAAGCCCACCGTCGTCAGGCAGGCCACCGTCGCCGACCCCTGAATCACCCGGACCGCACCGGACAGAATAAAACAGGCCAGAGCAACCGGCAGCCCGGCACCGGTTAAGGCATTGCCCAGTACCGGCCCTACGCCAGAATCAACCAGCACCTGTTTAAAGACGCCGCCCGCTCCTATTACCAGCAAAATAATCCCTGCAGGCTGCAGCGCACTGCCACAAATCTGCATCACTTTTTCTTTATCCATGCCCTGACGGTACGCCAGGCCATAGATAGCGACCAGACAGGCCAGCAGAATCGCGATGAAGGGATGCCCGATGAATTCCAACCACTCGTAAAGTGTAGAGCCCTCAGCGGTGAAGCGTGCACCAATGGTTTTCAGCCCGACCAGCACAAGTGGAAACAGGATAAGCGCCAGGCTAAAGCCAAAAGAGGGCAGCTTGCCGGCATCAACGTCGGGCTGATGATCTTCCGGTGGTGCGCTGAACGTTACGCGCTTCGCGATAAAATTGCCAAACAACGGCCCGGCAATCAGCATGCCCGGCAGAGAGGCACACAGCCCAAGCAAAATCATCCAGCCGAAATCCGCATGCATTTGCGAAGCTAACAGCATGGGCGCAGGGCCCGGCAGCAAAAAGGCCGCCGCCGCCGCCACACCGGCAAACAAGGGAATAACCAGCCTGACCAGGTTATCCCCTGTCCGCCTGGCGACAGCGAATGCGATGCTAATCAGCAGCACTACGGCCACCTCAAAGAACAGCGGCAACGCGCAGATTAAGCCGGCAATGCCCATGGCAAAATGCGCCCGGCTCTCGCCAAAGGTTTTCAGCATGCGAATCGCAATCTGATCCACCGCCCCGGTTTCGTGCAGGATCTTGCCAAACATGGCACCCAGCGCCACGACGATGGCTAAGAAACCGAGCGTGCCGCCCATGCCTTTCTGCATCGTTTCCGCGATTTTATCCAGCGGCATGCCCGACAACAGACCCGCGCCCACAGAAACCAACATCAGGGCAAGAAAAGCATGCATCCGGGCTTTCATCACCAGAAAAAGCAGCAGCAGGACAGAGCCTGCTGCAGTCAAAATAAGTGTTGCGGTATTCATGGTCTAGCCTTGATTGATTGCATCCTTAATGGTTGCAACCGTTGCCGCTACAACCTCGTCCAGGGAGTGCGTGATATCGACAGCCAGCACATCCGTTTCATCCGCACCCGGCTCTTCCAGCGTCGCAAATTGTGTTACCAGCATTTGCGGCTTAAAGAAGTGCCCTTTGCGCGCTTTCAGACGCGATTCGATGGTGTCGAAATCCCCTTTCAGGTAGACAAAACGCAGGTTGTCGTTGCCCTGTCGAAGCATATCGCGGTAATGCTTTTTCAACGCTGAGCAGACGATGATCGAGATCGCCTGCGTACGTTGCATGGCGAACGCCGCGTCGTTCAATGCCTGTAACCATGGCAAACGGTCGTTATCGTCCAGCGGATGGCCTTCTGCCATCTTTAAGATATTGGCGCGGGGATGAAGAAAATCGCCATCGAGAAAAGCGGTGTTCAACTGGTGGGAGACCCGGTTTGCCACAACGGATTTGCCGCTGCCTGAAACACCCATCAAAATAAAAACGTGATGTGGCGTGGATTGCGTCGTCATTTTCTACTCCGGCAAGTCAATGTGCCATGTTACCGATAACAATGATGCTTATCATTCTCCTGGTGACATTACACTCTGGCAACCTTTTTACTGACTGAAGCCTTAAAGTGTGAGCTGACTCATAAATTTGCGCGAATCAGATACTGCCGCCTTCCACAATAGCAAATCCCATATCCAGCGGCTGGCTGACCCGGTTTTCACCGGCAATGCGCGCCAGTAACAACGCGGCCGATTCACGACCTATTTGGTCTCGCGGCGTCAGAACCGTCGCCAGCGCAGGCGTCACCACCTGACTGATATCATGACCGTGAAAACCGGCAATAGCCATTTGGGAAGGCACCTGAAGCCCCTGACGCTGGCACTCAAACATCGCGCCCACCGCCAAATCGTCGTTGGTACAGAACAGGCTGTCCGTCTGAGGATAGCGTCGCTGCGATTCGCGGAGCAATTCGCCACCGGCACTGAAAGAGGAGGCTTCTTCCATCATGACACTGCGCGGCGTTAATCCGGCTTCGCGCATGGCACTTTCATAACCCCGCTGCTTTTGCAGCGTGCGTTCATCCAGGCGCGCGCCCAGATAAACGGTATGACGGTGCCCTTTTTTCAGAATCGCCAGCGTCATTTGCCGGGCGGCTTCGACGTTGTCAAAGCCTACCGCCATATCCAGACAGGGCGTAACGCTGTCCATCATTTCAATCACCGGAATACCGGCCACCTCCAGCATGCGTAACGTCCCTGCTGTATGTGTGCGTTCGGTCAGAATCACGCCATCGATGTTCCAGCCAAGCAGCGACCGCAGCTGGCGCTCCTCTTTTTCCGGGTTATAACCAAAGTGTGCCACCAGCGTCTGGTAACCGGCTTCATCTGTCACCGCTTCGATTCCCCGCAGAACATCGGCGAACACCTGATTGGTCAGCGAGGGCAGCAACACGCCGATGGCGCGGCTGGTCGCGTTGGACAGCATATCGGGGGCGCGATTGGGGATGTAACCCAACTCATCCAGCGCAACGGCGATCTTCTCCCCCAGCGCAGCCGACACCTGCTCAGGATTGCGCAGATAACGACTGACAGTCATTTTGGTGATACCGATACGATCGGCAACGTCCTGTAAAACCGGTCTTTTCTTCTTCATCGTAAGCGCCTGGATCTCGCTGAAAGCACATGACGACGAGTCTACCACTTTTTTACAGGCAGATTGCTAATGGGGCGAGACAGGCTCGCCCCCTTCAGGCTCAGACCGGCGGTAGGTCGAACAACAACACTTCGGCCGCGCTGTCGGCTTCAAGCGTCAGGCCAGTTTCGTCCCAAACGGCAAAGGCATCACTGTTTGACGCGGATTGCCCGTTCACCTTCACGTCGCCTTTGACAACCTGAATCCAGATACGGCGTCCCGGCTCAATGGTCACGCTGTCGCTTTCGCCTGCCGCAAATACCCAGCGCGATAGCGTCATGTCCTGCCAGACTTTGAGCGAACCGTCACGGGCATCCGGGGTGAGGATAAACTGGCGACCCTGCACATCCGGAAAGCGACGCTGATCGTAACGCGGCTCAATCCCCGTGCGCTCTGGAATGATCCAGATTTGGTAAAGATGCAGCGGTTCTGTTTTGCTGGCGTTGTATTCTGAATGACGTACGCCGGTACCTGCACTCATGATCTGGAACTCACCCGCGGGAATCTGTTCCTTGTTGCCCATGCTGTCCTGGTGTTCCACGGTACCCGACAGGACATAGGTCAAAATTTCCATGTCTTTATGCGGATGCGTACCAAATCCCTGGCCGGGATCGATCACATCTTCATTAATCACCCGCAGGGCTGAGAAGCCCATAAAATTTGCATCGTAATAGTTGGCAAACGAGAAGGTGTGCCAGCTGTCCAGCCAGCCATGATTAGCGTGGCCACGTTCTTCAGCTTTACGTAAATAGATCATGTTCAAATCTCCTCACTGTTTTTTATAGTTTGGTATCAGGTGAGAAAGATTGATAGCTGAAAAACTTCACCTCTCTGTTCAAAAATTATGAACCTCTGGCAAAGGGTTGTTGAACGGAACTGAAGGAAAGCAGGACGGGCGCGCAAAAAAAAAAGCCAGCACCCGGCTGGCTAAATAATACTGGAAGCAATGTGAGCAATGTCGTGCTTTCTGACGTCTCGACAACATCCAGAAGGCATGACAATAATAATCATTATCATTCTCGTCTGTAAAGCGCTTTTGTGTATTATTTCTGTTGACGCCTGACGTAAATCCCCTGATGTTTAAAGGGTTTACCACGTGCTCATAAGGATAACCGCCATGCCTTCAGTGATGATTCGCCATGCTGTCCCGGCTGATGCCCCCGCGTTAACTCGTCTTTACAGCCAGCCTGAAACCCAGGCCGCAACCCTGCACCTGCCCTATCCCTCGCCCTCACTATGGGAGCAAAAACTGGCCAGTCCACGCGCCGGTGTGCATATGTTGGTAGCCTGTATTGATGAGCAGGTGGTCGGGCAACTCACGCTTGAAGGCGTTACGACAGCACGGCGGCGACACTGCGCCAGCATAGGGATGGGCGTTGATCCGGCGTTTCATCGACGCGGGGTGGGCAAAGCTTTGATGGCGGCAATGGTCGATCTTTGCGACAACTGGCTTCAGGTGACGCGCATTGAACTGACGGTCTTTGCTGATAATCACAAAGCAATCGCGCTGTACCAGCAGTTCGGTTTCCGAATTGAAGGCACCGCGCAGCGCTATGCGATACGCGAGGGGAACATGACAGATGCGCATTTTATGGCGCGTATCAGAGCATAACGAAACGGGCAGCCAGAAGGCTGCCCACCGATATCAATAACCGGCACTCAGATCGCCCACCGTGCGGGGATCAGACGCACCGTACAGCGTACCGTCAGGACCAATCATAATACTTTGTGTACTGCCCATGGCCGGTTGCACTTTAACGTGTTGCCCTTTCGCTTCGAGTAAGCGCAACGTATCCGGGCTGAAGCCCTTCTCAACCCGTAACTGATCGGGCAGCCACTGGTGATGGAAACGCGGCGCATTGGTCGCCTCTGCCACGTTCATGCCGTAATCAATGCTGTTCACGACCATTTGTAATACCGTGGTGATAATGCGACTGCCGCCCGGGCTACCGGTAACCAGCCAGGTTTTTCCGTCCTTCGCAACGATAGTCGGTGACATTGAGGATAACGGACGTTTGCCAGCCTGCACCGCGTTGGCTTCCCCGCCCACCAGCCCATATACATTCGGCGTGCCCGGTTTGGCCGAGAAATCATCCATCTGGTTGTTCATCAGAATGCCGCTGTTACCCGCTACGATGCCACTGCCGAAGTTAGTGTTTAAGGTGTAGGTTACCGCAACCGCATTGCCGCTTTTGTCCACCACAGAGAAGTGAGTGGTTTGATTACTTTCGTAAGGGGCCAGTTTACCGGGCTTAATATCACTGGATGGCCGTGCCTTCGCCAGATCGATTTGCTGTGCCAGCGATTTGGCATAGGCTTTGCTGGTCAGCGCCTGCCACGGGACTTTGACGAAGTCTGGATCGCCCAGATACTCGGAACGATCGGCATAGGCATACTTCTCTGCTTCAGCCATGACCTGCATGGCGTCGGCGCTGCCAAAACCCATTTTTCCCAGATCGAAATTTTCCAGGATATTCAGGATCTGCACGATATGAATACCGCCCGATGAGGGTGGTGGCATCGAGAAGACCTCATAGCCCCGGTAAGTGCCGCTGATCGGCTTACGCTCTACCGCATGATAGGCCGCGAGATCGGCTTTCGTTATCAGGCCGCCATGCTGCGCCATCTCGGCCGCAATCTGATCGGCAATCTTGCCTTTATAAAACGCATCCGGGCCTTGTTGTGCGATCAACTGCAGGCTGTGAGCCAGATTCTTTTGTACCAGACGTTCGCCTTTCAGCCAGGGCGTGCCATCCGGTTTGAAGAAAATAGCTTTACTGTTGGGATGGGCGAGCAGGACTTCCTTGCCATAGGTGTTAAGATCGTCCGCCAGCGCATCATTCACGATAAACCCGTCGCGCGCCAGTTTGATGGCAGGTGCCAGCAGTTTATTCAGCGGCAGCGTACCGTATTTGTTCACCGCCAGCGCAAAGCCAGCCACGGTGCCAGGCGTGCCTGAAGCCAGCGGTGACGTTAGAGAAAGCTTACTGTCGGCGTTGCCTTGCTTGTCCAGGAACATATCGCGCGTGGCCGCCGCCGGGGCCATTTCACGAAAATCGATCGCCGTGGTCTGTCCTGATGCCGTTCGCAACAGCATAAATCCACCGCCGCCCAGGTTGCCCGCCTGCGGATGCGTCACTGCCAGCGCGAAGCCAACCGCCACAGCGGCATCGACCGCGTTACCGCCCTGACGCAGGATATCCACGCCCACATTGGTGGCCAGCGCATCGACTGACGCTACCATGCCGTTATGGGCTTTGACCGGATGAAACGTATCGCTGTCCACGCCATAGGAGACGGGCGGCGCCTGAACCGGTGCGGCATGTGCCCCCGTAACAACAGTAAAACTCATTAGTAGTGACCAGCTCAGCTGGCGTAACCTGGCTTGCATCATCATTCCGTTCCCACCTTCACGGTTATTTACATTTCTTTATCCTTTATGTAACTGACTACAAACAAAGCCGAATATCAAGGATTAACGCAAATTCAGTGCACTCCTGGAGCAGTAATCTGAACCAGCGCATAAACTTACGCTAACGATCACATGACCTGCTTCAGGCATGCACACACAGCACCGGTCGTTTACTGGAGGATTAAAATGAAAAAGTGGCTTATGGTTTTCGCCGCCCTGCTGCCGTTAACTGGCATGGCGAACATGCTGAACAGCACGAATGATCCCAACAAGCCTGGCTATAATCCCAGCCAGCAACGCATGCAGACCCAGATGCTTAACCAGTCGCAGCAACAGCAGACGAAGTTACAGCAGGACCAGCAGCGGCAGAATCAGGACGTACAGCGGAAGTTGCAGGAGCAGCGGGATAGTGCCCAGCAGCGCGTGATCAAATCGCAGCCGGGCCAGCAGCAGAACCAACAGAATATGAACTAGTGAAAATCGGGGCCAATGCTGTCGATGCTGTCGGTACAGATGGCATCGACGCCCCATTTCAGTAATGTCCTTGCCCGTTCCGGGCTGTTCACGGTATACACCAAAATACGCAGATCGGCCTCTTTCAGCTCAGCGACTCTGGCCTCAGTAAGGACCTTGTGATTCAGGTGAATTGAAGTGCAGTCCAGCGCCCGCGTCTTCTCCTGCCATGCGTTATCCCAGTGATGAGATAACAGGCCGCGCGGCAGTTGTGGTTCGGCCTGCATGGCTGCTTCCAGTGCCACAAAGGAGAACGAGGATAGAAGAGGAAGAGGTTGCCCCTGCCACTGCGTGGCAGCGGCCTGCGCAATGGCGCGTCCGGTTTCGGCGTCGGTCCCTGTGGTCGGTTTAATTTCGATATTGGCCATCAAGCCATGCTGACGGCAGCGTGCCGCGACCTCATCCAGTCGGGCCAGCTTTTCGCCCTGAAAGGCCGCGCTGAACCAACCGCCCGCATCAAGCTGCGACAGCTTGTCCCACGGGAGCTCGCCCGCAATGCCCCAGCCGTCGCTGGTGCGATCTAACGTATCGTCATGCAGCAGAAAAATGTGCGCATCTGCCGAGAGTTTGGCATCAAACTCAATCATCAAATGTCCGTATTTTGCGCCAACATCAATCGCAGCAAGGGTATTTTCAGGTGCCAGCTTGCCACCACCACGATGGGCGACAATGCGCGGATAGGGCCATTGCTTTTCACTCATTCCAGACGCTTCCCGTGACTTGAATCGAAGAAATGTAACGCCTCAACAGGCAGATGCAGCCACAGGGTGCTGCCTGCTTCCGGGCGCTCGCTATGGGGTAAGCGTACCACTAAACGTGCCTCACCGATGCGACCGTGTGCCAGATTGTCGGCACCCAGCATCTCAAGCGTCTCAACACGGAAGGGAATGCCGCCCTGCTGCTGGCTACTGAGTTGAACATGTTCGGGCCGGATACCGAGCACCACGGGGCGATTGGCCCATTTGGCTTTGCCCTCGCCCACCGGAATAGCGTGGGACGCATCAACCACAAAGCGAGCGCCATCTTCGCTGAAATTGCCCTGTATCAGACTCATCGCGGGGGAACCCATAAAGGAGGCCACAAACAGGCTGGCCGGGCGCTCGTAAACGTCGACCGGCGTGCCAATCTGTTCCAGCACGCCTTTGTTCATCACCATCACGCGCTGGGCCAGCGTCATCGCTTCAACCTGATCGTGCGTCACATATAAGCTGGTCGTTTGCAGACGGCGATGCAGTTGCTGAAGCTCAAGGCGCATTTGTACGCGCAGGCGCGCATCCAGGTTAGAGAGCGGCTCGTCGAACAAAAATACGGCGGGTTCACGCACGATGGCACGCCCCATGGCCACGCGCTGGCGCTGTCCACCGGATAACTCACGTGGACGGCGCGTTAACAGATGATCCAGCTCCAGGCTCCGTGCCGCATCCAGCACGCGTTGGCGAATATGCTCTTTACTCATCCCACGAATCCTGAGGCCGTAAGCCATATTTTCTTCGACGGACATATGGGGATAAAGTGCGTAGTTCTGGAACACCATGGCAATGCCGCGATCCTTGGGCTCCTCATGCGTGACGCGTTTATCGGCGATATAAATATCGCCGGACGTGACGCGCTCCAGTCCGGCCACCATGCGCAACAGCGTGGATTTGCCACAACCCGAAGGGCCTACCATCACCATAAACTCGCCGTCATTGATCGTGACGTTGAGCGGCTGGATGATTTGATTTTTACCGTCGTAAGATTTGGTCACCGCCTGAAGGGTTACGCCTGCCATCACTATTTCTCACTCTCAACCAGACCACGCACGAAGGCGCGCTGCATAACAAACACCACCACCACGGGTGGAATCAGGGTTAATAACATTGCGGCCATCACTTCGTTCCACTGCGTTGGCGAACCGTTGGTAGAGATCATGCTTTTAATCCCCGCCACGGCCGTGCCCAGGCTGGCGTTATCAATGATTAATAATGGCCAGAGGTACTGGTTCCAGCCATAGATAAACGTGATAACGAACAGCGCCGCCAGATTGGTTTTTGACAAGGGCAGCACGATGTCCCAAAAAAAACGCATCGCGCTGGCACCGTCAATGCGCGCGGCTTCAATGAGCTCATCCGGCAGCGACATAAAGAACTGCCGGAACAGGAAAGTGGCCGTCGCGGAGGCCATCAAGGGCAGTGTCAGACCGCTGTAGCTGTCCAGCATGTTGAGATCGGCAATCACCTGCACCGTTGGGAAAATGCGCACTTCGACCGGCAGCATCAGGGTGATAAAGATCATCCAGAAGAACAGTGAGCGCAGGGGGAAGCGAAACCACACCAGGGCAAAAGCGGACAGAATCGACACCAGAATCTTACCGACGGTGATGCCCAGCGCCATGATAACGCTGTTCATCAGCATCAGGCTAAAGGCCGGACCGTTGCCGTTCACGCCCTGCGTCCAGATATGCGAAATGTTTTCCCACAGGTGAGTACCGGGAATCAGCGTCATCGGGACGTTATAGACGGCGTCGTTATCCAGCGTGGCGGCCACAAAAGCCACATAGAGTGGAAACAGGATGGTCAGAATACCCAGCACCAGGACGACATGGCTGAAAATGTCCAGCCCGCGACGATTTTCAATCATTGATATTGCACCTTACGCTCGACGAAGCGGAACTGAATGACGGTCAGCGCGATAACCAACAGCATCAACACCACAGACTGCGCAGCAGATGAGGAGAGATCCAGACCGGTAAAGCCTTCACGATAAATCTTATAGATGAGCGTCGTCGTCGCCTGGACCGGGCCACCGCCTGTCGCGGCATCAATGACCGGGAACGTATCGAAGAAGGCATAAATCAGGTTGACCACCAGCAGGAAAAAACTCACCGGGGTAATCAACGGAAGCGAAATAGAGAAGAACCGACGCACCGGCCCTGCCCCATCAATGGCGGCGGCTTCGACCAGCGACTTTGGTATCGACTGTAACGCGGCAAAAAAGAACAGGAAGTTGTAGCTCATCTGCTGCCACACGGAGGCCAGCACCACCAGGAACATGGCCTGGCCGCTGTTCTGTGCGAAGTTCCAGTTATAGCCCATGTGGTTAAGCAGGTAGCTCAGCAACCCCAGTCCGGGACTGAACAGGAACATCCACAATACGGCCGCGATCACCGGTGCCACCGCATAAGGCAACAGCAGCAACATCTGATAGAGCTTGCGCAGGCGTACGACGTAGTCCACCAGCGCCGCCAGGAGCAATGAGGACACCATGCCAAAAAAGGCGACCATGCTGCTGAACTTGATGGTGGTCCAGAAGGTGTCCAGATAAAGCCCGTCGGAAAAGAGCCGTTCAAAGTTCGCCAGACCCACAAAGGTGCTGGAGATGCCGAAAGGATCCAGGTTTTGCAGTGAATACCACAACGCTTCACCCGCTGGCCAGACAAAGAAAATAGCGGTGATCAGGAGTTGCGGCAGCACCAGCAAATAGGGTAACAGGCGATTACGAAACACCGGGCGAGATGGAGACATAACGTTCTCTGACTTGGGTGAAAAAAGGCCAGCCGGAGCTGGCCTGCAGAACGGATTATTTATTCTGTTGCTCGAAACGACGCAGCAGCTCATTACCCCGCTTCACGGCGTTATCTAACGCAGCCTGCGGTGTCTGCTTGCCGGTCCAGACGCTTTCTAACTCTTCATCCAGAATGGTACGAATCTGCGGCATATTCCCCAAACGCATGCCTTTGGTGTAAGGCAACGGCGGCTTGTTCATCATCTGGCGAATCGCAATATCCGCACCTGGATTTTTCTCGTAGAAGCCTTCTTTCTTCGTCAGCTCATACGCGGCGGTAGTAATAGGCAGGTAGCCCGTTTTCTGGTGCCATTCCGCGGCAATTTTTGGCTCGGTAAGGAACTTCATAAATTCCGCCGCGCCTTTGTAGGTATTGGCATCTTTGCCTTTCATCACCCACAGGCTGGCACCGCCGATAATCGCGTTCTGCGGGGCATTCGGAATATCCGCATCGTAAGGCATCATGCCGACGCCGTAATGGAATTTGGCGTAATGGCGGATATCGGCCAGTGAACCTGACGAGGCCGTGGTCATGCCACAGTCACCGTTATAGAACTTCGCGGTGGATTCATCTTTACGACCAAAATAGGTGAAATCACCTTTCTTGTTCATGTCTTCCAGCAACTGGATATGGCGAACCTGCGCCGGTTTATTGAATTCCAGTACCGCATCGGTGCCGTCGAATCCGTTATTTTTTGTGGCCACCGGCAGACCGTTCCAGGCGCTGAAGTTCTCAATCTGAATCCACCCCTGCCAGCCGCTGGCATAGCCACAGCTCATGCCTGATTTACGCAGTGCATCGGCATCTTTTGCCAGTTCCTGCCAGGTTTTGGGTGGCTGATCCGGGTTTAAACCGGCTTTTTTAAACGCATCTTTGTTGTAGTACAGCACAGGCGTGGAGCTGTTGAACGGTTGCGAGATCAGCTGGCCTTTTGAATTGCTGTAGTAAGCCGCGACCGCAGGAACAAACTGCTTCTCGTCCATTGAAATGCCCGCGTCTTTAAAGACCTGATAAACAGGCACAATGGCTTTAGAGGCCATCATGGTGGCGGTGCCCACTTCGTAAACCTGTAATAGCGCGGGCGCTTTTCCGGTGCGGACCGCGGCGATACCTGCCGCCAGACTTTGTTCGTAGTTCCCTTTGTACACAGGGACGATTTTGTAGTCAGGGTGTTCCTGGTTAAAACGTTGTGCCAGTGAGTCAACTTCTTTGCCTAACTCGCCTTCCATTGAGTGCCAGAAAGGGATCTCAGTGACGGCCAGTGCATTACCACTGATCGCCAGACCGAGCAGGGCGCTCATCAGGCTACGACGAAAAGTAACAACGGACATAGGATTTTCCTGTTCAGGTAGGTACGCGCGCTATCACGCATTTTTTGCTCGCGAAGTAACATGACATGTGGAAATGACGGAAAAATAACAGTCAGATGACGGAAAAATGACGACAGAATGTCAGGATATGACAGTGATAAGCGCGTTTAATGGACCGGAAAGCGCCGGGCTGAACCGCGCTGCTGAAGCAGGGATAAGTATGTGCCGTAAGGGAAGGAAAATTCGCCGGGTGACAGCCCGGCACAGAGCCTGCAGTCACCCGGCATAGATGATGGCGGAGAAACCTAGGCGCCCAGATAGGCGCTGCGCACGGCTTCATTCGACAGCAGTGCCGCACCGCTGTCCTCCAGCACGACATGACCATTTTCCAGTACGTAGCCCCGAT
Organism: Pantoea sp. BR_17; assembly: GCF_041955125.1. Taxonomy (NCBI): domain Bacteria; kingdom Pseudomonadati; phylum Pseudomonadota; class Gammaproteobacteria; order Enterobacterales; family Erwiniaceae; genus Pantoea; species Pantoea sp. BR_17. Next base: position 121,809 of record NZ_JAVAXT010000006.1, read on the forward strand.
CGGCCAGCTTCAGCGCCTGGTTCGCGTTCTGTTCAACCAGGAAAATCGTCATACCTTCGCTGCGCAGTTGCTCAATCGTGTCAAAAATCTGCTGGATAATAATCGGCGCCAGACCCAGAGAAGGCTCATCGAGTAACAACAGGCGCGGCTGGCTCATCAACGCGCGGCCGATGGCGAGCATTTGCTGTTCACCGCCCGACATGGTGCCCGCACGCTGCACCTTACGCTCTGCCAGACGTGGAAACAGGGTGTAAACGCGCTCGATGCGCGCCAGATACTCCGGGCGACTGGCAAAAAAACCGCCCATGGCCAGGTTCTCTTCCACCGTCATGCGTGAGAACACGCGGCGACCTTCGGGCACGATGGCAATCGCCTCACGCATAATGCGCGCCGTTTGCCAGTCGGTAATGGTTTTGCCGTCAAACGTGATCGTACCGCTGGTGGCGCGCGGCTCGCCGCATAATGTGCCCAGCAAAGTGGTTTTGCCTGCGCCGTTTGCGCCGATCAGGGTGACGATTTCGCCCTGATCGATATGCAAACTGACATTATGCAGCGCCTGAATTTTGCCATAGTGCGCACTGACGTTATCAATGGTTAACATGGCCATATTACGCCTCTCCTAAATAGGCACGGATCACATCCGGATTATTACGAATCTCTTCCGGCGTGCCGTTCGCCAGTGGCGTGCCCTGATTCACCACATAAATACGGTCAGAAATGCCCATTACCAGCTTCATATCGTGCTCAATCAACAAAACGGATACCTTATGCTCGCCTCGTAACTCGGCGATCAGCGCATCCAGCTCATGCGTCTCTTTCGGGTTAAGTCCGGCTGCCGGTTCATCCAGCATTAGAATCTCCGGCCGCGTCACCATGCAGCGGGCGATCTCCAGTCGGCGCTGCTGACCGTAAGCCAGATTACCGGCCTGGCGATTCGCCATATCGAGTAAGCCAACCCGCTCAAGCCAGGTGGCAGCGCGATCCAGCGCCTCGCCTTCACTGCGGCGAAAAGCCGGGGTTTTCAGCAGCCCCGCAAACACGCCACTTTTCAGGTGCTGGTGCTGGGCGACTAACAGGTTTTCAATCACCGTCATTTCGCGGAATAAACGGACGTGCTGGAAGGTCCGCACGATCCCCATACGGGCGATCGTCTGTCCGGGCAGGCCAGTCAGGTTCTTGTCGCGTAAGGTGATACTGCCGCCCGTTGGCTTATAAAAGCCGGTCAGGCAGTTAAACACGGTGGTTTTACCCGCACCGTTTGGACCAATAAGCGACACAATTTCCTGGGGGCGCAATTCCAGTTTAACGTTGTTCACGGCTAACAGACCGCCGAAGCGCATCATCAGGCCTTCAACGGCTAATAAAGGCTGACTCATGCCTGTTCTCCTTGTTTATCCTGACGCAGTTTCAGGTGCGGTCGTTTCATCGGCAGTAAGCCTTGCGGACGCCAAATCATCATCAGCACCATCAGCGCCCCCAATACCAGCATGCTGTATTCGTTGAGGTCGCGCATCAGCTCACGCGAAACCACCAGCAAAATGGCGGCCAGAATAACGGCAAACTGCGAGCCCATTCCGCCCAACACCACGATAGCCAGAACAAAAGCGGACTCGACAAAGGTAAAGGACTCCGGACTGACAAAGCCCTGGCGAGCAGCAAACAGCGTCCCCGCGAAGCCAGCAAAGACGGCGCTGATAGTAAACGCGGTCAGCTTAATGCGGGTCGGGCTCAAGCCCAGCGAACGACAGGCGATCTCATCTTCACGTAACGCTTCCCATGCCCGACCCAGCGGCATGCGCAGCAGGCGGTTGATCACAAACAGCGTCAGCACCACCAGCAACAACGCCACCAGATAGAGGAATATCACCCGGTCGTTAGGATCGTACTTCATGCCAAAGACATCGTGAAACGTGCCCCATCCCCCCTCGCTGACGCGACGGCCAAACTCCAGGCCAAAAAAGGTGGGCTTAGGAATCTGAGCAATCCCATTCGGACCGCCGGTGATTGCCGTGTTATTGAGCAGCAGAATACGGACGATTTCGCCGAAGCCGAGCGTGACAATAGCCAGATAGTCACCGCGCAAGCGCAGCACCGGGAAGCCGAGCATCAGGCCAAATGCGCCCGCCACCAGGCCCGCCAGCGGCAGGCTTTGCCAGAAACCAAAACCATAGTAATGATTAAGCAGCGCGAAGGTATACGCGCCAATGGCATAGAAACCACCGTAGCCCAGCACCAGCAGACCCGATAGCCCTACGACCACGTTCAGTCCCAGACCCAGCATGATGTAGATCAGTGTCAGGGTGGCAATATCGACGCTGCCGCGTGTAACCAGGAACGGCCAGATAACCGCCGCGGCGATCATCAAGCCCATAATGGCTTTTTGCTTTGGCGTTGAGCCGTCGAAGCCCGGCAACACCAGGCCACCACCGCTACGTGTCAGCTTGCCCTGAAACAGCGGACGTAGCAGTTGAAACAAAAACACAACGGCACAACCGATGAATATCCAGTTCCAGCGCACGCTGCCGGCATTCACTATCTGTAGCTGCGTACCATTCAGATCGAGGCGCATTCCCATAAAGAAGGCCGCCAGCACCAGCAGCATGACCGCTGAAACAATCGCATTGACCAGACCAAGGCGTTTCATACTTTCTCCACCTCCGGGCGGCCCAGAATACCGGTAGGCATGACCAGCAGCACCACAATCAGTAAGGCAAACGACACCACATCTTTGTATTCGGTGGAGAGATAAGCCGAGGTCAGCGCTTCGGCAATGCCCAGCACCAGCCCGCCAATCATCGCGCCGGGAATACTGCCGATGCCGCCCAGGACCGCCGCAGTAAAGGCTTTCATCCCCGCCATAAAGCCGATAAACGGGTTAATCGAGCCATAAAACTGCCCCAAGAGCACGCCCGCAACCGCCGCCATCGCCGCACCAATCACAAAGGTCAGCGAGATCACCCGGTCAGTATTAATGCCCAGCAGGCTGGCCATTTTGAGGTCTTCCGCACAGGCGCGGCAGGCGCGTCCCATGCGGGAATAACGGATAAACAGGGTCAGGGCCAGCATTGCCAGGAACGTGACCACCCAAATCACGATCTGCATCGTCGACAGCGTGGCGGCAAAGCCGTTACTTTCGCCCAGCGTCCACTGGCCGGTGATTAAGCTCGGCAGGGCAAGGTCACGTGAACCCTGCGTCAGGCTGACGTAGTTTTGCAGAAAGATGGACATTCCGATGGCGGAGATCAACGCAATCAGACGCTTGGATGCCCGTACGGGACGATAAGCCACCCGTTCGATGCTCCAGCCATAGGCACTGGAGATGATAACGGCCATAACAAAACCGGCGGCAATCATGAGCCAGCCGGTATCAATACCCATCATCATCAGGGCTGCAATAACCATAAAAGAGACATAGCTACCGATCATATAGACTTCGCCATGGGCGAAGTTAATCATGCCGATAATGCCGTAAACCATGGTGTAACCGATGGCGATCAGCGCGTAGGTGCTCCCCAGAGTCACCCCGTTGAACATCTGCTGAATAAAATAGAGAAACTGCTCGGACATAGTGAGGACCTGCTCAGAAACCAGAAAACCCCTCTCCTGCTGCCAGAAGAGGGTTAGCCAGGCGATGGCGCGTCAGTCACGCCTTCTCCTGCTTCCCCGCTGTCGTACGACGGGGAAGAATCAGTGCCTTATTTAACTGCGGTAGACGAACCGTCTTTGTGCCATTTGAAGACGCCAAACTCGAAGCCTTTCAAATCGCCTTTCTGATCCCAGCTCAGGTCGCCCATCACTGTCGGAACCGGTGCGCCGGTTTTCAGGTTCTTCGCAATCGCATCCGGCTCATCGCTCTTACTGCGCTCCATGCCGGTCACCAGAGACTGGATAGCCGCATAGGTTGTCCAGACAAACGGGCCGGTAGGATCTTTACGGTTAGACGCGCTATTCGCTTTGATGGCGTCCACGATGGCCTTGTTCTGAGGCAACTGGTCGTAACGTTTTGGCAGGGTTACGTAGAGCCCTTCTGACGCGTCGCCCGCAATGTTAGACAGCGAGGCGTTGCCCACACCTTCTGGCCCCATAAAGCCTGCTTTCAGTCCTGCCGCTTTTGCCTGACGCAGAATCTGGCCCAGCTCCGGGTAATAACCACCGTAATAAACAAAGTCGACGTTTTCTTTCTTCAGTCGCGCAATCAGCGTTGAGAAATCTTTATCGCCCGCGGTGATCCCTTCAAACATCACCACGTTGCCGCCTTTCGCTTTCAGGGTTTTCTGTACCGATTCTGCCAGACCCTGGCCGTATTGCTGCTTGTCGTGCACCACAGCAATGCGTTTTGGCTTGATGACATCCAGAATGTAGTTCGCCGCAGTTGGACCCTGATCAGAATCCAGACCGGTCGTACGCATCACGTCGGCATAGCCACGTGCAGTCAGTTCTGGCGCGGTGGCCGCAGGCGTAATCATCAGCACGCCTTCATCGTTATAGATATCTGATGCAGGCTGCGTAGAGGAGGAGCACAGGTGACCGATAACATATTTGATACCGTCATTGATGACCTTGTTAGCCACCGCAACCGCCTGTTTCGGGTCACAGGCATCGTCATATTCGACACCAACCAGTTTGTCGCCGTTTACGCCACCTTTGGCATTGATGTCTTTAATCGCCTGTGCGGCGCCGGTAAATTCCATATCACCATATTGCGCGACCGGGCCAGTAGCGGCACCTACGATAGCGATCTTAATGTCTTTCGCCATTGCCACATGGCTCATCGCCAATGCAATGCATCCTGCCAGTAACGCGCGACCTGTCATTTTCATGCGAACTACCCCATCAGTTATGTCGTGTTTGTTGTGAGTGGTTTTATTTTGGCCAGATAAAGGGGAAAACTGATTTAACAATAAGGAGTTAGCACGCTTTTCTGGCTTTTATTAATAATAAGGCTTTATATTTCAGTCTATTAAACAGGAAGTTTATTCTGTAAAGCAACTGACATATTCATGATTCGCGGCCAAAAGCAGCATAATCAACTGGATGCAATGCGCGGCTTTTGTTCACCAGGCCAGCGCGTTATGCTGGCTTTAAATGCTGACTACCTGTTTATAACTATTATCCTGGCACTCTGTCGCTGTTTTGACCTGTTTTATTGCGTAAAATGTGCCGGGGTTCTGATTACGGGAATTGACTACACTTTCGGCTTATACACGGACAGGTGTTTGTTATGAAGCTTACTATTTTGCGGTTGACCTCTCTAACGCAGCAGGATCGGATCGATCTGGAGAAAATCTGGCCTGAGAGGGATTTGGCCACGCTGGAAAACGCGTTAAATGAAAATCACCGCCTTTATGTCGCACGCTTCAACGACCGTTTGCTGGCGGCGTTACAGTTAGAGATAGCCGGTATCCACGGTAAAGTGCATCATCTGACCGTCAGAGATGTCACGCGACGTCGCGGTGTCGGGCAATATTTGCTGGAAGACACGATGAAGCAGAACCCATCGCTGGAGGACTGGTGGATTGCTGATGACGGTAGCGAAGATCAACGCGTTCGGGCGGCGTTTATGCAGGCCTGTGGATTTCGTGCGCAGGTTGATGGCTGGGTAAAATAAATCGCGGGCAATAAAAAGGGCGACCTGAGGTCGCCCTGTCTCGTCAGGCTTCGATAGCCATTCGGAGTTTTTTCATCGCGTTCTTCTCAAGCTGTCGGACACGCTCAGCAGAAACACCGTATTGATCGGCCAGTTCCTGCAGGGTGGTTTTGTTGTCTTCGTCCAGCCAGCGGGCACGGATGATATGCTGGCTGCGCTCGTCCAGCCCTTCCATTGCATAAGTCAGCTTATCGGCTGCATGCGATTCCCAGTTGTCCTCTTCGATGCCGTCCGCAAAGTCAGAGGTTTTATCCTGGAGATACAGCACCGGCGCCATGGATTTTCCTTCGCCGCTTTCATCGTCAGCGGACATATCGAAGGTCATATCCTGAGCCGCCATGCGCGATTCCATTTCTCGCACATCTTTGCTGCTCACGCCCAGCTCACGCGCCACCATCTCGACTTCATCCTGGTTAAACCAGCCCAGACGCTGCTTGGTTTTACGCAGGTTAAAGAACAGCTTGCGCTGTGCCTTAGTGGTCGCCACTTTCACGATGCGCCAGTTACGCAGCACATATTCGTGAATTTCTGCTTTGATCCAGTGAACGGCAAAGGACACCAGACGAACACCCACTTCAGGATTGAAGCGACGAACGGCTTTCATCAAGCCAATGTTACCTTCCTGGATCAGGTCAGCCTGAGGCAGGCCATAGCCAGAATAGTTACGAGCGATATGAACAACAAAGCGTAGGTGAGACAGGATCAGCGTCTTTGCCGCATCCAGATCGCCCTGGTAATGCAGCCGTTCAGCCAACGCTTTTTCCTCTTCTGCCGACAGCATCGGCCAGGTGTTGGCAGCCCGAACGTAAGATTCCAGGTTGCCCAGAGGAGCAATAGCTAAAGTTTGCATTTCTTTGGTCATTCAAACCCTCACAAAATCAGTGGAATTGCCGCATCTTTCCATAAGCGCACGTCACATTATGTCAACGTCGCAGGAAAACCAAAAGCAATCTGTGCTACTTAGAAAACAAAGTTATCCACAAGTTCAATTATAGCAGTGAATATTTTACACACAGATGACAGCAGGGCAACATCCTCTGCGCCCACTGTCGGCAGCAGAGGATGATTATAACAAAAAAATGTTGCAGCGCTTTACTGGGGCGTAAATCGACGTAAATGTTGTACGGTTGCCAGCCAGGCGGCAATCCAGCCGATAATGGCGGCGATGAGCAACAGCAGTAACGCCTCATCCCAGGAAAACCCTTCCAGAGAGAAGGTGGTGCCAAATACCGACGCCACCTGAGCCACAACAGACTGCAGGCGCAGCACCAGCACTTCAGACAGGATCAGGGAAAGTACCGCGCCACTGAACCCCAGTAATGCGCCACCATACAGGAACGGCCGCAGGATAAATCCATCCGTTGCCCCGATCAGCTTCTGAACGTTGATCGTATCGCGGCGGGCAAAAATACTCAGCCTGACGCTGTTACCAATCACGAGGAAGACCGCCACGATCATCAGGATACCGATCATCGACGCAATTTGACCGACCAGGCCGGTCAGCGCCGCCAGACGGGCGAACCAGCTGTCATCCATCCGTACCTCATCGACGCCCTGCACTTTCGCCACTCTGTCGCGTAACGTTTGCATGGTGTCCGAATTCTGGAAGTTGAGCTTTGGCGTAATGATAACGACAGCAGGCAGCGGATTCTGTTCCAGCATGTCCATCGCGCCGCCGAAGCCTGACCAGTTGCGGAATTCATTCAGGGCTTCTTCACGCGTCAGATAGTTAACGTGATCCACGCCCTCAACCTGTTTCAGTTGCGCGGTCACATTCTCAGCAGCCGTATCATCCAGCGTTTTTGAGAGATACACCGTCAGCTGCGGCGCGGGATACCACTGCGAAGCCGCCTGACTGACGTTTTTCCACACCATATAGCAGACGCTGGGCAGCGTCAGGGAAATCGCAATCACCATCACTGTCAGCAACGTCGCCAGCGGCTGACGCCACATATCTGACAGCGTACCGCGTAGCGCGTAGCGCCACTGTTCCTGCCAGCCACCGCGTAACGCTTTACTCTTTGACGGTTGCTTCGCCTTCGGGGCTGCCGCGCGTTTGTTGCGTTTATTGACCATCGTGGCCTCCGTGCAGGCGTCCTTTATTCAGCGTCATTACCCGATAATTGCGGCGACCAATAAGGGCAACATCATGCGTCGCCATCAAAACGGTCACACCTACGCGGTTAAATTCTTCAAACAGCCGCAGGATGTCTTCTGACAGCGCCTCATCCAGGTTACCCGTTGGTTCGTCAGCCAGCAGAACGGCGGGCTTATTCACGACGGCACGGGCAATACCGACACGTTGCTGTTCACCGCCGGAGAGCTGAATAGGAAAACTTTTCGCTTTGTCGAGCAGGCCCACTTTATCGAGCGCCGCCGAAACACGACGACGGATATCCTCGCCGCTGGCACCGGAGATGATCAACGGGATGGCCACATTGTCATAAACGCTACGATCCATCAGCAGATGGTGATCCTGAAAGATCATCCCGATCTGACGACGCAGGAACGGCACTTCGCTGTTACGTAGGCGCGAAATATCGTGTCCGCTAAACCAGATTTGCCCGGCGCTGGGGCGCTCAATGCCACAAATCAGCTTCAGCAACGTACTCTTACCTGCCCCGGAGTGGCCGGTCAAAAACGCCATTTCGCCAGGACGCAGATTAAAATCTACGCCCTGCAGCGCCTGACGTCCGCCGAGATATGCCTTACTGACCTCTTCAAAGCGAATCATCCTAATTAGTCCTCTCGGGCAAACAGTGCCTCAATAAAATCCTCGGCCTTGAAGGGCCGTAAATCGTCGATGCCTTCTCCGACACCGATATAACGGATAGGGATGCCAAACTGATCGGCGACCGAGAAAATCACGCCACCTTTGGCTGTCCCATCCAGTTTAGTCAGTGTAATGCCGCTCAGCCCTACCGCTTCATGGAACAGTTTGGCCTGGCTGATGGCATTTTGCCCGGTACTGGCATCCAGGGTCAGCATGACTTCATGTGGTGCCTGCTCATCCAGCTTCTTCATCACACGGGTAATTTTCTTCAGCTCTTCCATCAGGTGCGATTTATTTTGCAAGCGCCCTGCGGTATCCGCGATCAACACGTCAACGCCACGTGATTTGGCCGCCTGGATGGCATCGAAAATCACCGAGGCAGAATCCGCGCCGGTATGCTGCGCGACAACGGGAATGTTGTTGCGCTGGCCCCAGACCTGAAGCTGTTCAACAGCTGCCGCACGGAACGTATCGCCCGCCGCCAGCATCACAGATTTACCTTCTGCCTGATACTGACGTGCCAGCTTGCCGATGGTGGTGGTTTTACCCACGCCGTTCACGCCGACCATTAAGATGACAAACGGGGTTTTACCTTCGACATTCAGCGGTTCATCGACTTTCGCCAGGATCGCCGCCATTTCGCTTTTCAGCAGGCCATAAAGCGCTTCCGCATCGCGCAGTTGCTTACGGTCAGCATGCTGCGTCAGGCTGGTAATAATGCGCCGCGTCGTTTCCACGCCCACGTCGGCAATCAGCAGTTGTTCTTCCAGTTCTTCGAACAGGTCATCGTCGATTTTCTTGCCACGGAACAGGCTGATAAAACCCGAGCCCAGGTTCTGGCGGGTCTTCACCAGGCTGCGCTTCAGGCGGGCAAAGAATCCCTCTTTGGTGGGGCGCTCCTGTTCCTGCTCGTGCGCTACCAGCGGTGCGGCGGCTAACGGAAGATCGCTGACCGTGTCGTCTGGCGCTGTCGCCCCGGCATCGTGCCCGACAGTTTCAACGTTAACGACATCCGCGTCTCCCAGCGCCAGTGCAGCCAGTTCTTCGTCACTCAACGGCGCATCGTCCGCCTGTTCAGTTTCAGCGATGGCAGCGTCGTGCGGCGCGATATCTGTCACGTCGGCATCCGCCAGCGCCAGCGCGGCCAGTTCATCGTCGCTCAGCGGCGCATCGTCCGCCTGTTCAGTTTCAGCGATGGCAGCGTCGTGCGGCGCGATATCTGTCACGTCGGCATCCGCCAGCGCCAGCGCGGCCAGCTCATCGTCGCTCAGCGGCGCATCGTCCGCCACAGGTGCCTGTTCAGGCGCGGATGAGGCAAGCTCAACCTCCGCTGACGGCAGCGCGGTCAGTTCCTCATCGTTGACGTCATCGGCAGGCTCAACGGGCGTGATCATACCGGTATGCGGATCAACCGCCGTTTCAGGCCCGGCTACACGGGCGGTAACCGGTACGTCTTCAGACGTAGCTGCATCACTTTCCTGTTGCTGTTCAACACGGTTTTCAGGTGCGGCACCGCGTTCCTGTTCAGCGGTTTCCGCCTGACTGCGTGCCGGGGCTTCCTGTTCTGGCTGCTGGGCTTCCGGTTGTGCCGTCTGCGCATCCGTTAAGGGTTGTTTCTCTTCTTCTTTGCCAAATCCCAGCCAGGAAAAAAAGCCTCGTTTCTTCTCTTTTGCCATTGTGTAACCACACTCCTCGATGGCTTCATCCCGGTAGCACAATGTTCCCAGGGTTAAAAACAGTATTGGTGATAAACGCCAAAGTGGCGTTAAACCGCAGAATTATGCATAACATCAGCAGCGTCGTAGTCTAACACTTTCCTGGCGGCTCACCACAGCACCCTTTTTTAACGTTTCTTCTCATCGTTTCGCCCGTTAAACTACGCAACAAATTATGACGATTTGTGAGCAAGATGATAAAACCTCCCCGTAAAACAGGTGGTGCGGGCCAAATCCGCATTATTGGCGGACAGTGGCGCGGCCGCAAATTACCGGTGCCAGACAGCGCGGGTCTTCGTCCCACCACCGACAGGGTGCGAGAAACCCTGTTTAACTGGCTGGCACCCCACCTGCAGCAGGCTGACTGCCTGGATTGCTTTGCCGGAAGTGGCGCACTGGGGCTGGAAGCGCTCTCACGCTATGCCGCGTCGGCAACGCTGCTTGAGCTGGAGCGCCCGGTGGCGCAACAGCTGAGCAAAAACCTTCAGACATTGCAGGCCTCAAACGGCAACGTTGTACAAACCAACACTCTGAGCTGGCTGGCGCAGGACGGCCATCCCTTTGGTATCGTGTTTGTCGATCCTCCGTTTCGGCAGGGTTTGCTGGAGCAAACCCTGCAACTGCTGGAAAAAAATAACTGGCTGACAGCGGATGCACTCGTCTACGTTGAAAGCGAAGTTGAAAACGGCCCACCGCCGGTGCCGGTTCACTGGGATTTACATCGCGAAAAAATTGCGGGCCAGGTGGCCTATCGTTTATATCAGCGCCAACAGGAGACGCATGATGTTACTTAATTTAGGACGCCTGCTGATGCTGTGCGTATGGGGTTTTTTACTGTTTAACCTGATTCATCCGTATCCGAAGCCCCTGACCTGGTTCATCAATGTGGCCTTGATATTTATGATCCTGATGCACGGCCTGCAGTTAGTCCTGCTGCGCACGACGCAGGGCAAAGATGCACCACCGCTCGATCGCGCTACCCAGATCAAAGTCTTTTTGTTTGGCGTGTTCGAACTGGTTGCGTGGCAGAAAAAAAATTTCCCACGTAAATAAAGGATAACGGCGGGCATCACGCTCGCCGTCAGTTTTCGGCAGGCGTGAAGCGGATAAAACGCGTGCCCTGAAGTGTCAGCTCGCCTTTCGTGCCCTTGTCCATCAGATGGTAGTCGCTTTCATTAACGCGCATCTTAATATCGCTTTCGCCATTGAGCGGATGAAACCAGGCCTCATAGCGCATTTCGTCTCCGGCGATCACTTCGCGCTCACGTGAGCGGCGACTGGATACCGAAAACTCACGCTTGGTTTTGACCTCAACCGCGACGGTGCGTACCGGCGAGGCATCGTTGACGGCTGCCTCGCGCCGCTGTTTGATGAACTGGCGTGTCGCGAGTACGGCAATAATGGCCACGACGATAATAAAAAGTAGCGGTGGTTTCATCTTTCCTCAGCGTTTATCCGGTCTCAGATCGTCTTGCATTGCGCGATAAAGCATACAACCAGAGTTGACCGATTGTCACATCGCGCTGGCATAACCTAGACTGACAGGAGTGTTTCAGGAACTGTCACCATTTTGGTAAAAAGGGAGAAGCAATGCTCTGGTCCTTTCTCGCTGTACTTTTCTCCGGCTGGCTGTACGTTGATGCCTCTTACCGGGGCCCGCAATGGCAACGCTGGTTATTTAAACCTGTTACGTTGCTCCTGTTAGTCGGTCTGGCCTGGCAGGCCCCCACACGCAATACATCTGATTACCTGATTGTGGCTGGGTTAGTCGCCACGCTCATCGGCGACACGCTGACGCTGCTCCCGCGGCAACAAATGCTTTATGCGCTGGGCGCGTTTTTCCTGTCGCATCTGCTGTACACGCTGTGTTTTGCGGCCAATATGACGATGACATTTTACTGGCCCATCCCACTAACGTTTCTGATCATCGGGGTGGTTGTGATTGGTGTGCTGTGGAGTAAGCTGGAAACGCTGCGCTGGCCCGTCTGTACGCTGATCGGCATGACGCTGGTCATGAACTGGATGGCTACTGAACAATATGTCTTCCGCCCCAGCGATTACAGCTTCTCAATTCTGGTTGGCTCTGCCCTGCTGCTGCTGGCCAATATCGTGTGGTTTATCAGTCATTATCGCCGCCGTTTCAGCGCCGACAGCGCGATTGTCGCGGCCTGCTACTTTGCCGGTCACTTTATGATCGTCCGCTCCCTGTGGATCTACTGAAAAAAGGCACAATAATGCTGGCGTTGGGTTAAACCTCTGGGTGTAAGATAAGCCGTGGGCACGTCGCCCACGTCTTCCGGAGGTTATATGCATCAACATCATGCTTGTGGCTGCGGTAAGCCACGCAATACTCATCGAGCCGCAAAACCACTTTGTGCCATTCGCCCTGTTCGTCCGGGCACCTTATCCATTACTGCGGCCTCTCCTGAAACGACAGAGAGCACCAGCTGCGGCGGCGACTGTAGCTGCTCTGCCGCGTCTGCCGGCGAAGCCAGTGACGAAGGTGACCGACGACGATCCTCTGATGCTTTTCAGTTCAGCTGGCAGGTTAGCGGTATGGACTGCCCCAGTTGTGCCCGCGCAATCGAAACCGCCGTTCGCCAACTCCCTGACGTCCTGCAGGTCCGCGTCGTCTTTTCCAGTGAAAAACTTGTCGTTAATGCCCGTGCCCCGGTTCAGTCTGCAATAGAAGACGCCGTGATAAAAGCAGGTTTTCATCTCTCCTCAACCTCTGTTTCTGCGCCTGCGCCATCGCCCTGGCGTGCCCGTTTCCCGCTTTTACTGCTTGCTGCGCTCATGGTAGCCAGCGCTGCGCTTACGCAGGTGAATGCCGTTTGGGGCGACCGGTTATTTATTCTGACGACGCTGGTCGGGCTGGTGCCGGTCGCGCGTAAGTCGTGGCAACGTCTGCGAACCGGCTCTGCCTTTACCATTGAAACTCTGATGACCCTGGCGTCGGCAGGTGCGTTATTAATTGGTGCGCATGCGGAAGCCGCCATGGTTCTGCTGCTGTTCCTGTTGGGCGAAAAACTGGAAGCCTATGCCGCAACCCGCGCGCGCAGTGGGGTAAGCCAGCTGATGGCGCTGCGTCCCGAGTTCGCTGTGCGCCTGCAAAATGGCACCCGTAGTGAGGTGCCCCTGTCCGCGTTGCAGCCTGGCGACCGGATCGTAATCGCCGCCGGTGGCCGTTTGCCGGTCGACGGCTGCTTACTGGCGGAAAGCGCCAGTTTCGATGAGAGCGCGCTGACGGGCGAGTCGGTACCGGTGCTGCGTCAGCGTGGCGAAAAAATACTGGCGGGTGCGACCAGCGTTGATCGTCTGGTGGAACTGGAGGTGGTTTCCAGGCCTGGCGAAAGTGCCATTGACCGCATTTTGCAGTTGATTGAGGAAGCCGAAAGTCATCGTGCTCCGGTAGAACGTTTTATCGATAACTTTAGCCGGATTTACACGCCAGCCATCATGCTGCTGGCCCTGCTGGTGATGGTGCTCCCGCCCCTGTTTGGCGCGGGTGCCTGGCTGCCCTGGGTTTATAAAGGCCTGACGCTGCTGTTGATCGGCTGTCCCTGTGCGCTGGTGATCTCCACGCCCGCCGCCATCACGTCCGGACTGGCCGCCGCCGCCCGCCGTGGTGCGCTGATTAAAGGAGGCGCGGCCCTGGAACGGCTGAGCACAGTGCAGACGATCGCGTTCGATAAAACGGGTACGCTGACAGAAGGCCGGCCGCAGTTGACGCGAATTTTGCCGTTCGGCGAGGCTAACGAAGACGCGATTCTGCAATTAGGTGCCGCGGTGGAACAAGGTTCTACCCATCCACTGGCAACGGCGATTGTGGCAGCCGCACAGTCCAGGGCACTGCCGCTTCCGTCTGCCACTCAACAGCAGGCACTGGCGGGAAGCGGTATTCAGGCTGAAGTGGACGGCCAGCGTATAACGTTGCTGGCACCGTCGTACGTCAGCAGCCTGAGCCCGGCGCACCAGGCAATGGTGCATGAGCAGGAAGCCCAGGGCGAAACCCTTGTGATAGTGCTGCGTAATGGCGAGGTGCTGGGGGCGCTGGCCTTACGGGACAAGCTGCGCAGCGAAACCCCCGCCGCCTTGCAGGCCTTAAAAGCGCTTGGCATCAACAGCCTCATGCTGACAGGTGATAACCCGCGGGCGGCCGCTGTCGTCGCCCAACCTTTAGGCATCGCCTGGCATGCCAGCCTGTTGCCAGCCGGTAAGGTGGAGGCGGTTCGTCAGCTCAGTGAGCAGCAGGTGGTGGCGATGGTGGGCGACGGTATCAACGATGCGCCAGCCATGAAGGCCGCCACGCTGGGTATTGCGATGGGCAGTGGGACGGATGTCGCGCTGGAAACGGCGGATGCCGCCCTGACGCGCAATCAGCTCAGCAACCTGGCCCCGATGATTGCTCTGGCGCGCCGCACCCGGGCGATTATCCGTCAGAATATTGGTATTGCGCTGGGGCTGAAGGCTCTGTTCCTGGTGACGACGCTGGCGGGGTTAACGGGATTGTGGCTGGCGGTGCTGGCTGATTCCGGTGCCACCGCACTGGTCACGGCAAACGCGTTGCGGCTGTTGCGCACGCGGGATGCATAACCTGACGGCGGCTCACTGCCGCCGTTATTCTCCCATCCCTTTCTGAATCAAAAACTGGTAAGGCAGCGTGTCGGTTTGTTCGGCCAGTAGTTGATGCTCCATAAACCGGCAAAAACCGGGGATATCCCGCGTGGTTGCCGGATCGTCCGCGATAATCAGCAGCGTTTCACCGTCCTGCATGCCGCGCACCGTTTTACGTACCATCATGACCGGCTCGGGACAACGCAGGCCCTGAGCATCCAGTTGATGGTCGGCGGAAGAAAATGCATCACTCATGACGGTCTCGATTTCAGTTAACGGGCGCTTATTCTAGCGCGTCCGCCCTTTGACGCAAGGCGGTAACGATTGCGTTAAAATTAGCCATTGCATTAATAGCACAACAGGGTAAGATGCGGCCGTTTTTTGTTCATAAAACTGCAGCGCACTGAATGTTCAGTTGCCTGCACTGGGTTCCCTCACCCCACCACTAAAAAGGCTTACTATGCTCGCATTTACCCCGCGTCAGCGCGCTCATGCGCTCGTCTGGTTGTCCCTGTTTCATCTGCTGGTGATCACTTCCAGCAATTATCTGGTGCAGTTGCCTGTTTCCCTTTTCGGTTTTCATACCACCTGGGGCGCCTTTAGCTTTCCGTTTATTTTCCTGGCCACTGATCTGACCGTGCGCATCTTTGGTGCGCCGCTTGCACGCCGCATTATTCTGGCGGTGATGGTGCCGGCCCTGTTTATCTCTTACGCGATTTCCAGCCTGTTTTACCAGGGCGAATGGCAAGGCTGGCAGGCGCTGCAACAGGTAAACCTGTTTGTCGCCCGTATCGCCTGCGCCAGCTTTATGGCTTACGCATTGGGCCAGATTCTGGATGTGCACGTTTTCAACCGCCTGCGTCGCTTGCCGCAGTGGTGGGTGGCGCCAGGCTGTGCCATGTTTTTAGGCAACATCAGCGATACGCTGGCCTTCTTTTTCATTGCCTTCTACAAAAGCTCCGATCCGTTTATGGCACAGCACTGGGTAGAAATCGCTCTGGTCGATTACAGTTTCAAAGTGCTGATTTGTATAATTTTCTTTTTGCCTGCCTATGGTGTTTTACTCAACGCTGCGCTCAAACGCCTGGCCGAACGCCAGGCCCAGCCGCAGATACATTTCGGCTAACCGGCAATACAGCCTTTCCTGACAATCCGCTAAAATCTCCTGACAATACTTAGGTTGCGTTTGCAACCTGATTCCTGTTGTATAAACGCCTTCGTGGAATGTTAAAAAGGGATTCTGATGCGTAATTTAGTGAAATATGCGGGAATTGGTTTGCTGGTACTCGGCCTTGCCGCCTGCGATCAAAAGAAAGATGAAGCAGCAAACGATAATGGCGCATCTGCCAGTCAGTCTGCACAAACCGTGGCGCTGATGGACGGTAAATTACGTTTTACCCTGCCACCTGGCCTGTCAGATAAGAGCGGTAAACTGGGTTCTCAGAGTACCAACATGCACGTTTATGCTGATGAAAGCGGTGCGCGGGCGATTATCGTCATTGCCGGTGAGCCGACGAATGAGACCCTGGATGTGTTAGCGCAACGCATGGAACAACAGCAGCGTAATCGCGATCCCCAGCTTCAGGTTGTCTCCAATAAAGCGGTCACGCTGGGCGGTGAGCCGGCACAGCAGCTGGATACCGTCATCTCAGCAAACAACCAGACCTCCTGGTCCTCGGTTGTTCTGGCCAAAGTCGATGGTAAGCTGATGACGATGCAGATTACGCTGCCCGGGGACAATCAACAGCAGGCCCAAAGCGATGCTGAAACCGTGGTGAAAAGCATTACCCTGAAATAACGGCAAGGGCACACCACACCACCGCGCGTTAATACTGAGCCATGCAATGATCATTCTGCCGCATGGCTCAGTTATCACTCATCCCTTCTGCTTCAGACACACTGTTCGCGCGCCTGACGCCAGTAATCAATCAGCCGCAGGTAGTTCTCTTTTACCGCCGCCACCAGTGCGTCGTCACGTATTTCACCCTGCAACCACTGGCGCGAGGGCTGTGCAAAGATTGTGCGCCCCACCGCAAACCCTTTTACCCACGGGGCCTGCGCCGCCGCGGCAAACCCCGCTTTAAGCGTGGCTTCTGGCGCATCAAGTCCCAGTAATAAAATGCCACGACAGTAAGGATCCTGCTGTTCGATCAAGGCACCTATGTCACGCCAGCTTGCCGGAGACAGGGGTGGGAGCTTCCACCAGTCAGGCTTGATGCCAAGCGCATAAAAGTGGTTCAGCATCTTCAGAAAATGCGCTTCATTGTGGTCTGGCTGGCTGTCAGGCAGGATCACTTCCAGCAGTAACTCATGACCGCTCTGGTTACAGCTTTTCCACACTTCCAGCAACAGCGCGTCCTGCTCCTCGCGCAGTTCGGCACTGTCGTGAGGATGATAAAACACCAGGCATTTTACCACATGCTCCGCTGGCCAGCCGATCAACTGGGAACCAATGCTGCCATGTTCCAGGCGTAACGGACGCGACCCCGGTAGTTCAATGGGTCGGCCAATCCATCGGTTCTTACCCGTAATCGCATTCAGCGTTTTCTGACCGAAGGTCGTGTCCGCCAGAATGCCGCTTCTACTTTCAATGCCGGCTTGCTGCACGGCCTGCTCCGCAGCCTGCAATAGCAAAAGTTTCAACTGCGGAATGCGCGAAACGTCCGCGCCAGCCTCCGTAGCCATCTCTACCAGCTGTTTGCGGTGATCAAAAGCGAAAATATTCAGTTCCGGCCAGGCGTGTTGACGCGACGTGACGCGGTGCAGATGGGTCAGACGGCTATCCAGATCGGGGCGTTTCACGTCCTGTTCGCGGCTTAAAAAGTCATCCAGCTCCTGTCGGGTGGGCATCGCAGGGGCGCACCCGTGTCGCGAAACCACCAACGCGCCACAGGCGTTTGCGTAGCGGCAGGCCTGTTCCCATCCTTCATCATTTAACCAACCGCGCAGCAGACCGGACATAAACGCGTCCCCTGCGCCCAGCACATTCAGGACCTCGACACGCACGCCGCTGTGCAGTTTCACCGCTGCCCAGTTGTCTGGAATCGCGCCTTCAAATACCACGCATCCCATTGCTCCTCGCTTACAGACCAGCGTTGCGTTGCTCACCGTGCGCACGTTTTTCAGCGCGGTCAGCGTATCGGTGCTGCCGCCTGCGATATGAAACTCTTCTTCCGTGCCGACAATGAGATCGAAATAATGCATAACCTGCTGCAGTTGCGCGGTGACTTCAGAGGAGGCAATAAACCGGGTTTCCCCGTCCCCCAGTGAAGTCAGGCCCCACAATACCGGGCGATAGTCGATGTCCAGCGCGGTACGCAGACCATGCTTACGGGCATACTCCAGCGCTTTCAGCACGGCCGCTCGCGTCTGCGGGTGCGACAAATGCGTGCCGGTTACCGCAACCGAGCGAGAAGAAGCGATAAAGTCTTCATTAATGTCGTCTGGCACCAGGGCCATATCGGCGCAGTTGTCGCGGTAAAAAATCAGCGGAAAAGTGTCTTCATCTTTAATGCCCAGGATGACCAGAGCGGTCAGCCGCTTTTTGTCCGTGATAAGTGCTTCTGTATTGCAGCCGACCCGCTGCAAACTTTCCCGCAGAAAACGGCCATTATGTTCATCGCCTACACGAGCCAGCATGGCGGATTTCAGCCCCTGAATCGCCGTACCGTATGCGACATTGCCTGATGACCCGCCCAGATATTTCGCGAAAGACGTGGTGTCTTCCAGCCGCGCGCCAATTTGCTGACCATAGAAGTCGACGGCAATGCGTCCGATACAAATCACATCAAGACGCTTCTGTTCTCTCTGCATGCTTCTGGTTTCCTTCTGTGATGAGCAGACACTGCGGACAGGTTGTGCGTGGGGTCTGAAGGTGTCTGGTTAACGATAAACGCAGTATGAGGAACAAATATTCCAAACTCAATTCAAAATGAAACTTACACTGCGATTATGTGAAGCAGTTAAAAATCTGTTATGCCCGACACGTCAGTCAGGCGTTGCCGGACGGGACCTCGCGGACCCGGTGCGACAGGGCCATGACGCTCCTGCCCGTTTTGCAGCATCTTTCTGCGTGATGAAATGAAATCTCGAAAACTTTGTAACTCTCACTAAACATTCCAGTTACGCTTATGGCATAGCTTCCCGCTGCCCTGTCAGCAAGGGTAAATTTGATCCCCCTCGCAAAATGAAATATTTCTTCTGTAATCGTATTTTATGAAAAATGCATTTGTTTATAATCCTCTGACATTTCAGTTCTTCAGGTAGCCTTTTCCGTTACGTCACGCCTTTTTAGCGCGGTGCCGGACTCTGCTACTGCCAGCACGTTGAGGAAGGTTTATGGCCACCATCAAACTGACTACCGCACAGGCATTAGTTAAGTTTCTCGATAATCAATACATTGACGTAGACGGCACAGAGACAAAGTTTGTAAAAGGCATTTTCGCCATTTTCGGTCATGGCAATGTGTTGGGACTGGGACAAGCGCTGGAGCAGGACAGCGGCGATCTGGTGGTCTATCAGGGGCGTAATGAACAAGGGATGGCCCACGCCGCAACGGGCTTTGCCAAACAGTCTTTGCGCCGCCAGATTATCGCCTGTACGTCGTCCGTAGGGCCCGGCGCCGCCAATATGCTGACGGCCGCCGCCACTGCCACCGCAAACCGAATTCCTCTTCTGCTCCTGCCGGGCGACGTCTTTGCCACCCGCCAGCCCGATCCGGTCCTGCAGCAGATTGAGCAGCCCTGGGATCTGAGTATCAGCACCAACGACGCCTTTCGTGCCGTCAGTAAATACTGGGACCGCGTCAGCCGTCCGGAGCAACTGATGAGCGCCTGTATTAACGCCATGCGCGTCCTGACCGATCCGGCTGAAACGGGTGCCGTCACGCTCTCTTTACCGCAGGATGTTCAGGGTGAAGCCTGGGATTATCCGGATTATTTCTTCCAGAAACGCGTTCATCGTCTGGATCGGCGTCAACCCACCGTTGCCCAGCTCGAAGATGCGCTGAAGCTCATCATCCGTAAACGTAAGCCATTAATTATCTGCGGCGGGGGCGTGAAATATTCCGGCGCAGGCGAGGCACTGCGTGCATTTGCCGAACGCTATCAGATTCCGTTTGCTGAAACCCAGGCGGGAAAAGGTACCTTATTATCTGATCATCCTCTCAACGTCGGCGGCGTGGGTGAAACCGGCTGTCTGGCGGCCAACCTGCTGGCAAAAGAGGCCGATCTGGTGATAGGCATTGGAACGCGCTACACCGATTTCACCACCTCGTCGAAATGGATCTTTCAGCATCCTGATGTGAGCTTTCTGAATGTCAACGTCAGCAACTTTGACAGTTATAAGCTCGATGGCGTGCAGCTGCTGGCCGACGCACGTGAAGCACTGCTGGCGCTCAGTCATGGACTGGTTTCACAGCACTATGCCAACGACTGGGGCGATCAGATTGCCCTGGCCCGGCAGCAGCTGGAAGACGAGACACAGCGCGTTTATCACATCACGCCCAACGATACCGCCTTTGAGCCTGAGATTACCGATCACCTTGACCGAAAAGCCGTCTATGCCGAATTTAACCGCCTTACGCAGTCTTTGCTGACACAAAGCAGCGTAGTGGGCACGCTGAATCAGCACCTGCCTGCCGATGCCGTGATCGTGGGCGCTGCGGGCAGCCTGCCCGGCGACCTGCAACGCGCCTGGCGTACGCGGGGTTATAACGGCTATCACCTTGAATATGGTTACTCTTGCATGGGGTACGAAGTGAATGCGGCACTGGGCGTCAAACTGGCGCAGCCTGAGCGAGAGGTTTATGCCTTGGCAGGCGATGGCTCGTTCATGATGCTGCATTCCGAGCTGGTGACCTCCCTTCAGGAAGGGGCGAAAATCAATGTGGTCCTGCTGGATAACATGAGCAATGGCTGCATTAACAACCTGCAAATGGGGCACGGCATGGACAGCTTTGTTACCGAGTTCCGTTTCCGTAATCCGGACGGTGGCAAGCTCGACGGCGGACTGGTTCCGGTGGATTTTGCCGCCATTGCTGCCGGTTATGGCTGCAAAACCTATCGCGTCAGTACGCTGGAGCAGCTTACCGCCGCGCTGGAAGACGCAAAAACGCAGCGCGTTTCCACGCTGATTGATATCAAAGTGCTGCCCAAGACCATGATTCACAACTACTTCAGCTGGTGGCACGTTGGTGTGGCACAAACCGCCCACTCGACGCGCGCGCAACAGGTGGCGAACACGCTGAATACGCATCTGGCTCAGGCCCGTAAATACTAATTTCCGGGCCGTCTGACGGCCCATGTTTCTACTCTCCGATTTAACCCTACAGGTGTAATTATGACATTGAAACTTGGTGTGATTGGAACAGGTGCGATTGGTCAGGAGCACATTCGGCGCTGCAACAATGTCTTACAAGGGGCAAAAGTGGTTGCGGTATCCGATATCAATGCGGAAGGCGCCAAAGCCGCGCTGCAACGTCTGAACAGTGATGCAGACGTATGCGAGGATGGCTTCGCAGTCATTCAGTCACCCAACGTGGATGCCGTGCTCGTCACCTCCTGGGACCCGACCCATGAAGCGTTCACGCTGGCTGCCATTGAGGCGGGCAAACCGGTCTTCTGTGAGAAGCCGCTGGCGATGAGCGCTGAAGGCTGTCGTCGTATCGTGGACGCCGAGATCAAACACGGCAAACGTCTCGTACAGGTCGGCTTTATGCGCCCCTACGATGCCGGTTATCGGGCATTGAAAAAGGTGATTACCGATGGTGATATCGGTGAGCCGCTGATGCTGCATTGCGCGCACCGCAACCCGACGGTGCCGGAAAACTACAACACCGAAATGGCGATTACCAATACGCTGATCCACGAGCTGGATGTCCTGCGCTGGCTGACCCGCGACGACTATAAAACCGTGCAGGTGGTGTTCCCGCGCGTCAGTTCTAAAGCCCGTCCACACCTGAAAGACCCGCAAATCGTTCTGTTTGAAACGCAAAAAGGGATTCGCATTGATGTGGAGATCTTTGTGAACTGTACCTACGGCTACGATATTCAGTGCGAAGTCGTGGGCGAGGAAGGTATCGCCAGACTGCCCGAGCCGTCATCGGTACAGTTACGTAAAGACGCCAAACTGTCCAATACCATTCTGGTCGACTGGAAAGATCGCTTTATTGAGGCATATGACGTTGAGCTACAGGCCTTTATCAACGACGTAAAAGCGGGCCAGTTAACCGGTCCTTCCGCATGGGATGGTTTTGCCGCCTCGGTCGCTGCTGACGCCTGTATCAAAGCGCAGAAGAGCGGCGCGATCGAACCCATTGAAATGCCCGCCCGTCCGGCATTTTATAACTGACTCCTCTCGCCTTCAGGCAGGTAACTGATGAACAATCAAAAGGTTAAGCTGGCGATCGCGCCCATTGGCTGGACGAATGATGATATGCCCGAACTGGGCAGCGAAAACACCTTCCAGCAAACGGTCAGTGAAATGGCGCTGGCCGGGTTCACCGGCAGTGAAGTCGGCAGTAAATACCCACGCGATCCTGCGGTTCTGAAACCGATGCTGGAGATTCGCGGTATTGAGATCTGTAACGCCTGGTTCAGCACCTTCTTTGCACAGGGCGACAAAGCGAAAACGATTGAGGGATTCACCGAGCACATGAATTTCCTCTTCGAAATGGGCGCCCGGGTGATTGGGTGCTCTGAACAAAGCAAGAGCATACAAGGCACGACGCTGGCGGTGCTGGACGATAAGCCCGTGTTTAACGACGATGAATGGCAGCGCACGGCGGAAGGCTACAACGAACTGGCCGCGATCGCCGCCCGTAAAGGCATGCGCGTCTGCCTGCACCATCACATGGGCACCGCTATCCAGACGCCAGCAGAAATTGACCGTTTTATGGCCATGACGAACGATACTGTCGGCTTACTTTACGACACCGGCCATATCTACTATTCCGAAGGCTCACAGCAGGTCATGCTGGCGGTACTGGAAAGCCACTTGCCGCGTATTTTCCACGTGCACCTCAAAGATGTGCGGGATGACATCGTCACTGAGGTCAGAGATCAGCATCTGTCTTTCCTGGACGGCGTAAAAAAAGGCACCTTTACCGTGCCGGGCGATGGCGTGATCGACTTTAAACCCGTGTTTAAAATCCTTGATGACTACGGCTATCAAGGCTGGATGGTGGTGGAGGCAGAGCAGGATCCCGCGCTGGCGAATCCATTTGAGTATGCGGTGAAGGCACGAAAATATATTCGCGAGCACACCGGGCTGTAAATTCACCCTGACGCAGGACGATATGCATAAGGCTGCCCCAGAGCAGCCTTTTTTCAGCCCGATCGCACCGTTTGACGACGAATCTGTGAGTCATTTCATAAACCAATGAAATAAATTATGCCTGAAAAACAAACAAATGAAATTTTCCATCCATCTGGTATCATAGCGATTCTTATCCAGCCACGCTTTCCGCACATGAGCCGACGTAATGAGCAATAACCCTTCCCAACTTTCACTGCTGCAGGACGAGATTCGTCGCCGTTATGAAACGCTGAGTAAGCGTCTGAAGCAGGTGGCTCGTTATATTCTTGATAACAGTAACAGCATCGCCTTTGATACCGTCGCGTCTATTGCTCAGCAGGCCGATGTGCCGCCTTCGACCCTGATTCGCTTTGCCAACGCCTTTGGTTTTAGCGGCTTCAACGAAATGAAACAAATTTTTCGTCAGCATCTGATGGAAGAGACGGTTAACTACACCGAACGGGCACGCCTGTTCCGCCAGACCGCCGCAGACGACGCAGCGAACGCGCCTGAAAGCCCGGCGGAAATTCTGAATGTCTTCACCATGGTAAACAGCCAGGCGTTGCAGCAACTGGCGATGCAGGTGAGCCCGGAGCAGTTGAACAAAACGGTGCAGTTACTCAATGATGCCGAGAACGTCTATGTTATCGGCCTGCGTCGCTCGTTCAGTGTCGCCTCCTATCTGGTTTACGCCCTGCGCCATCTGGAGCGCCGCGCCTTTCTGATTGACGGGTTAGGCGGCATGTTCACTGAACAGCTGACGCTGGTGAATCCGAAAGACGTGGTGATTGCTATCAGCTGTTCGCCTTACGCCCGCGAAGCGGTAGAAGTGGTTGAGCTGGGCGCCAGGCGCGGTGCCCGCCTGATTGCGATTACGGACAGCCAGGTGAGCCCTCTGGCCGCGTTCAGCGACGTTTGCTTTGTGGTGCGGGAAGCCCAGGTTGACGGTTTCCGCTCTCAGGTGGCGTCACTCTGTCTGGCTCAGACGCTGGCGGTTTCCCTGGCACTGAACAATGCCCGGACGCCCCCCGCATCCTGACGATTGCGCCACCTGACAGGGCGGCGTAGCCTGCGCCGGTCAATCGGAGACGGCCTCGTCAGGTAACAGACAGAGTCTGTCGCCGAACACCGTTCTCTGGTCAACTTACAGGTATCATCACGCAATAAAAAAGGCAGCGCATAGCGCTGCCTTGTCAGTTCTCGCCACGGATTAACGTCGCGGATAACTGTCGCTGTTAACCCAGGCGTGATCGTGCTCCCAACTGAACTTCCACAAACGTACCGGCCCCGCCATGACGTTAAGGTAGTAATTGTCGTAGCCTGCCAGCGTCGCCACAGGATGATAGCCGCGCGGCACCATGACCACATCACGGTTATACACTGCCATGCACTCATCCAGCGAACGGTCGTCAGTATAAACGCGCTGCATGGCAAACCCCTGCTCGGGTTGAAAACGGTGGTAATAGGTTTCTTCCAGATAGGTTTCGTGTTCGCTGTTTTCCTGATCGTGTTTGTGGCTCGGGTAAGAGCTGGTATTGCCCTCATCGGTATACACTTCCACGACCAGCAGGCTCTCTGCCGGTTGAGTGTCCGGCAGAATATTATGCACCAGGCGCTGATTTTGCCCTTTGCCCCGCCGTTCAACGCCAACATCCTCCGGCGCAATCAGGCGAGCGGGCAGCTTGCCGCCCTGCCCGGGTGCCTGGCAGACCGCCAGCTCAAGATCGCTTTCAGCCTGTACCCTGACGTCATCATCATGAGGAACATACACAGAATAAGGCGGCGTGCGCTCAAACGGTGACAGACGTTTGCCGATATTCGGGAAACGTGCGTGGCGCGTGGTGACGGAAGCCAGCCCCGCGACCAGCACCAGGCAAAGTTCGCTGTCGCCACTTTTCAGGTCGAGCGTTTGCCCTTTTTTCAGCAGATAGGATGAAAAACCGACATAACGCCAACCGGCGCGCGCTGGCGTCACCTGCTGAATGCAGCCGTTATTGTCGGGCTGTTTTACCTTCGAAAGTAAGGCCATTCGCCTCCTCCTGTTTTGCGGTCCTTCACCTGACAACCCGCGCCCCTGTGTGTGAAACGCTGCGTCAGTGGTGCAGGTGATTTAGCCTAACGTTGGCATGCTGAATTCGGACACCGTTTGCTGACCGCCTGGCCAACGCACGGTGGCGGTTTTCATGCGGGTGTAAAAACGCACGCCGTCTGGCCCGTGCACGTTTAACGCACCAAAGACTGACCGTTTCCAGCCCCCAAAACTGTGGAAGGCCATCGGCACCGGCACCGGCACATTGACGCCGACCATTCCGGCCTCAACATCCTGCACAAACTCCCGCGCGGTATGGCCATTGCTGGTAAAGATGGCGCTGCCGTTACCAAATTCGTGGCTGTTAACCAGCTTCAGGGCACTGTCGTAATCCGGCGCGCGCATAATGCTCAGCACCGGACCAAAAATTTCCTCACGCCAGATGGTCATCTTGGCGGTAACGTTATCGAACAGCGTACCGCCGACATAGTAGCCCTCTTCGAAACCGGCGACTTTGTGGTTGCGGCCATCAACGACCAGCTTCGCCCCTTCCTGCTCGCCCAGATCGATATAGCCCAGCACCTTTTTCTGGTGTGCCGCAGAAACCACAGGCCCCATTTCATTTTCATCGCTGCCTTGCTGGA
This sequence comes from Pantoea sp. BR_17, assembly GCF_041955125.1. NCBI lineage: Bacteria > Pseudomonadati > Pseudomonadota > Gammaproteobacteria > Enterobacterales > Erwiniaceae > Pantoea > Pantoea sp. BR_17. Next base: position 147,529 of record NZ_JAVAXT010000006.1, read on the forward strand.
TTCCCGGCCCAACCCGTAATGCGTTGATCAGCGGTGTCAGGCGCGAAATGAGCTTATCGGCGGTATCGTTGCCCACTGCAACGACAACCGGCAGCGCCATGCAACGCTCGCCCGCCGAGCCAAACGCACCGCCCATAATCGCGTTTACCGTGGCGTCCAAATCGGCGTCTGGCATAACGATGGCGTGATTTTTTGCCGCGCCAAAAGCCTGAACGCGCTTACCGTGCGCACTGGCCGTTTTGTAAATATGCTCGGCCACACCGGATGAGCCAACGAAGCTGACGGCGGCAATACGCGGATCTTTATAAAGCTGTTCTGCATTGTCATTGGAACTGTGCACGACATTAAACACGCCATCCGGCAGGCCCGCCTCCTTCAACAGCTCGGCCATGCGCACCGACGCTGACGGATCCAGCGCAGGCGGCTTGAGAATAAAGGTGTTACCGCAGGCCAACGCAATCGGGAACATCCACAACGGCACCATCGCCGGAAAGTTGAAGGGCGTAATCCCTGCCACGACGCCCACCGGCTGCATCAGCGAGTAACTGTCTACGCCACCGCCTACATTCGGGGAATACTCGCCTTTAAGCAGGTGCGGAATACCACAGGCAAATTCGATGACTTCGATACCGCGCGTCAGCTCACCCAGCGCATCTGACCAGACTTTGCCATGCTCAGACACAATCAGCGCCGCCAGTTCATCGCGGTGCTGCTCCATCAGAGCTTTAAAATTGAACATGATGCGTGCGCGGCGCAGCGGGGAGGTTTTTGACCAGGCAGGAAAGGCCGCATGTGCCACATCAATCGCCTGAGCCACTTCATCTGCGCTGCTTTGCGTGAGCTCACGGATAACCTTGCCGGTTGCCGGATCGAACACAGGAATGGTTTCGTTGCTGGCGCTGAATGTGGTTTGACCGCCAATAAAGTTTCCTACGATAGTCATGATGTTGCCTCTTTGGTATGTACGGTTCCAGCGGGCAGAGCACAGAAGTGGCATGCTGGCTGGGCAGGAAAAGCCAAAAGCATGCTGGAAAACTATTACAATGGAATAAATTTTTCAAATAGATATTTTTGGAAAATTACTTTTTAGCGGCACAGATCGCATTTCTCTTTTCATAAAGGATTGACGCCTTCGCGGCGGCCATTCTGGCTCGTCATCGCTGACGGTGTAATCGGGCTCCCCATGACATTGTCGCTTCAGGGCGGTTTAACGCCTTTGCGGGATAAAAGGTTTTCGGCCTGACGGCATTAAGCAGCCCGGATATGTTTCATCAATTTTAAATATGAAATATACATTTTCTTTTTGCTGAGAGTCGGCCAGAAAAATGGCTGCTGGCCATGAGGACAGTTGTCTGGTGAAAAAACATCACTACGCACTAACGCAGTGCAAAAAAGGGCGTTAATCGTCATTTCATGAACCAATAATTTCTTCACTGCCCCATCAGGAATCATGTGTTTCACCTTTCCCGGGCGAGCGACGCGCTTCATCACAACATTATCGCTATGATTTTAAAGGCATTGATACCAGAGGAACGTTTATCAGATAAACCTGGCCTGCTTTATGCAACATCCGGTGACTTCCCCGCACTGAGATGAGATAACCGTGTCTGACGAAAAAAACAGTGGCTTACTGTACGGCCTTGATCAGCGAATTCCGCCTGTGCAGGCTTTTTTTAGCGCATCGCAGCATGTACTGGCAGGTCTGGTCGGGATTATCACGCCGCCTTTGCTAATTGGCACCGCGCTTGGTCTGGAAGCCTGGCTTCCGTATTTAATTAGTATGTCGCTCCTTGCTTCGGGCATCGGCACCTTTCTGCAGTCAAATCGCGTGTGGGGCGTGGGCGCGGGCATGATATGCATGCAGGGCACCAGCTTTGCTTTTCTCGGCGTCGCCATTTCAGGTGGCCTGTGGGTCAAAGCCCAGGGCGGCAGCCCTGAGGACATTATGGCGATGCTGTTTGGCATCAACGCCGTGGCCGCGCTGGTTCCGGTTATCGTCAGCCGCTTTATTGATACCTTAAAACGGGTCTTTACGCCGGTCGTGACGGGAAGCGTGATTGCGTTAATCGGTATCAGCCTGATTAAGGTCAGCGTGATTAACTGGTGCGGCGGTCAGAATGCACAGGATTTTGCCAGCCTTAGCAACCTCGCCCTGGGGGCGTTGACGCTTGGCGTGATCGTGCTGCTGAGCTGTTCGGGGAACCGCTGGCTGCGTCTGTCATCCATCGTGGTCGGCATTCTCACCGGCTGCATCGCGGCGGCACTGAGCGGCAAATTTCAGGTGCATGGTTTGGGGGACAGCCTGTTTCGCCTGCCCGCGCTGTTTCCGTTTGGCTTTCACTTCAACAGCAGCCTTTTTGTGCCTGTAGTGCTGGTTTCACTGGTCTGCATCATTGAGGCGGTAGGCGATCTTACCGCAAACCACCTGATCTCCGGTAAGTCGATTACGGATAAAGCGTTCAGTGCGCGCCTGAAAGGCGGCATTCTGGCTGACGGACTGAGTTGTATGATTGCCGCCATGCTGAGTGCCTTTCCAAATACCACCTTTGCGCAAAACAACGGCGTCATACAGATGACCGGTGTGGCAAGCCGTTTTGTTGGCCGCTATATCGGTGTGATGCTGATTTTACTGGCTCTGTTTCCGCCGTTTAGCGAAGCGTTGCGTCAGATTCCCACGCCCGTCCTGGGTGGCGCGACCATGGTGATGTTTGGCTGCGTGGTAACGGCCGGCATTCGTATTCTCAGCCAGACCGCGCTGACGCGCAGAGAGATGCTGATTGTCGGCCTGGCATTCAGCTTCGGCTTAGGGATTGAGTCCGTGCCTGCTGCCCTTTCCCATCTGCCGCCCCTGTTTGCGAACCTGTTTGGTTCAGCCGCCACCAGCGGCGGGATTGTTGCCATCGTGCTGAATATTCTGATTCCCGGCGGGCAGGAGCCGGTGCCACAGGACGCCACGAAAGAGGAATCTGCGCCCTCAGTGTAAGGAGGCGGCAGGCGGTCGCCTGCGTCGTTTCATTGCGGCGGCATCGCTGTTGACAGCATATCGCCGTGACAGTCGCCATTGTCCGCCGCGGCATCAGGACGCTTAACACCCTTTCGCGTCCTGTTTCCCGTCACCGTCTCGCCTCGCTTACCCTTTTCCTCAACGAATCCGCTTCTGATTTTTCCTTCAACTACACTTCAATCAGTTATTTATGCGTAGAGAGAACGAATGAACGGGTTGCAGCAGGAAAGAATTGGACAAAATATCTTAATCAAACTGGCGATGTTAGTGATTATCCTTGCCGGGATAAGAGCCGCTTCCGATATTCTGGTGCCGTTACTCCTGGCGGCGTTTTTTGCCATTGTGTTGAATCCCTTAGTCACGATACTGATGCGGCGCGGACTGCGGCGCGGGATGGCGATTACGCTGGTGATCACGGTCATTTTTGTTGTGATTTTGCTGCTGGGGGCCGTACTGGCCAGCTCCATGAGTGAGTTTTACGATCTCTATCCTCAACTGCGCACCATCATGGAAAAGAAAATGCTGGTCGTTCAGCATCTGGCGGCCAGCATTCATCTGAATGTCTCTACCGATGCGCTGGTTCAGCGCTTCGATCCCAACACATTGATGAATCTGGCCAGCGTGGCGCTGAGTGGTTTTTCCGGCGCAATGACCAATACTGTCCTGTTGATCCTTACCGTCGTCTTTATGCTGTTTGAAGTGCACCACCTGCCTTACAAAATGCGCAACTCGTTTGTGAACCCCAAAATTCGTATTGCGGGTTTACACAAAGCGCTTAAAGGCGTGACGCATTACCTGGCGTTAAAAACGCTGATCAGCCTGATTACCGGTATCTCGGTCTGGCTGACGCTGTACCTGCTGGATGTGAAATTTGCGTTACTGTGGGGCGTGGTAGCCTTTATCCTGAATTTTATTCCCAATATCGGGCCGATTATCGCCGGTATTCCCCCTTTCCTGCAGGCACTGTTGCTGAACAGTGTGTTTGACGCGGCGATGGTGGCGGCGCTGTTTACCGCCATTCATATGGTGTTTGGCAATATGTTAGAGCCGCGCATCATGGGGCGCGGACTGGGATTGTCGACACTGGTGGTCTTTCTGTCCTTGATCTTCTGGGGCTGGCTGTTGGGTCCGGTCGGTATGCTGCTCTCCGTACCGCTGACCAGCATTACAAAAATTTTGATGGAAACCACGCCAGGCGGAAGCCGGCTGGCAATCATGCTGGGCACCGGACGTCCTAAACCTGCCCGGCTGCTAACCAAGTAAACGCTGCTGCACATGCTGCAGATGCGCTCTCATCGCAGCCTGTGCAGCCTGCTCATCTCCCCCGACAATGGCCTCTGCAATGCACTGATGGTCGGCGTTCATTTCGTCAGCAAAGGTATTGTCTGCATAATGGCGTTCCAGCCGACGAAAATGCGCGCTGTCGCGTTTGTTCCACAGGTTTTCCATCATCTCCCGCAGCAGATCGTTACCGCTCATCTCGCTAATCAAAAGATGAAAGGCTTTATCCTGTTCTATAAACGCCGCATCGTTTTCATTAAATTGCTGGAGGCTGATGCTCATCGCCATGAGCCGCTCACGCTGCGCCTCACTGCCGTTACGCGCCGCCATTCCTGCCAGCAGACTTTCATAGGCTTCGCGCGCCTGTAAAAGATCCTGCAGGCTGAAATGTTCGGTGTCTTTGACCGCTGAGGGCTGAGGCAGGGTTTGGGCGACAAATACGCCCGTTCCGGTCTGGATAGTGACGTAGCCCGTCATTTCAAGCGCAATCAGCGCTTCACGCACGGACGAGCGACTGACGCCCAACTGCTTTGCCAGCTCTCGCTCCGGTGGCAACGCACCGCCGGGTACGAAATCCCCACGCTGAATGCCCGCGATAATGGCATTGGCGATCTGTCGATAAAGTCGTTCAGTTTTCAGTACCGGTAGCACCATCACCTTCTCCTGTTATGGCCGTCTTTGCAGAATCCAGCCGGACGTATTTACTATGCTGCGATCCGGATCACGGCCTTAATTTACGCGCTAATTTACTCTTGGTCCAGCGGCCTGACCACTGGGCCACCCGTTCATCAAGGAGTAATAATGGAACATACATGGCGCTGGTACGGCCCCAACGATCCTGTTTCACTGGACGATGCTCGCCAGGCAGGTGCAACCGGTATTGTTACGGCACTTCATCACATCCCAAACGGCGACGTGTGGCCCGTAGCCGAAATCAAAGCACGTCAGGCGCTACTGGCGGAAAAAGGACTCACCTGGTCTGTTGTTGAAAGCATTCCCGTTCACGAATCCATTAAAACGCAACGGGGCGATTATTCGCGCTATATCGCCAACTATCAGCAGTCGATTCGTAATCTGGCCGCCTGCGGGATCGATACCGTGTGCTACAACTTTATGCCGGTGCTTGACTGGACGCGTACCGATCTGGCCTGGACCTTGCCGGATGGGGCGAAAGCGTTGCGGTTTGACGCCGATGCGTTTGCTGCGTTTGAACTGTACCTGTTAAAACGTCCCGGTGCGGAAAAAGAATACAGCCCCGCCGAGCAGCAGGCCGCTGCTGCCTGTTTTGCCGCGATGAACGAAGAAGAGAAAGCCACGCTGGTGCGCAACATCATTGCGGGTTTACCCGGTGCGGAAGAAGGCTACACGCTTGAACAGTTCCAGGCCCAGCTGGCCCAATATGATGGCATTGATAAAGCCAGACTGCGCGAGCATATGGCCACCTTCCTGCGGGCTATTGTGCCAGTGGCAGAAGAGGTGGGCATCAAACTGGCGGTACATCCTGACGATCCGCCGCGTCCTATTCTTGGCCTGCCGCGCATTGTCTCCACCCAGGAGGATATGCAGTGGCTGAGAGAGACTGTCGACAGCCTGCATAACGGATTCTGCTTCTGTACAGGATCGTACGGCGTTCGCGAGGATAACCCACTGGTTACGATGGCCGAAACCTTTGCCGATCGTATTAACTTCGTGCATTTACGCGCCACAAAACGCGAAGCAAACCCCAACAGCTTCCACGAAGCCGCTCATCTGGCGGGAGACGTTGATATGGTTGGCGTCATCAAAGTCATTCTGGCTGAGGAGCAGCGCCGTCGCCGTGCAGGCAATCTACGCGCTATTCCTATGCGTCCCGATCACGGTCATCAGATGCTGGACGATTTGCACAAGCGCACCAATCCGGGCTATTCAGCAATCGGCAGGCTCAAGGGGCTGGCCGAGCTGCGTGGCGTAGAAGTCGCGCTGAAGCAAATCTACTTCCAGGATTAGCCCACCACGGTGCCGCTGGAGGGGGCGTGCCAGACCGGAAAGCCATCGTGTTCCGTTGACCCGGCGCATGTGGTCCGTGCCTGCGGCGTCAACGCCCTTTTGCTTTCTCCACCGCGCGGGGACATTCTTTTGCCCCGCGCGCACGGCTTGCCTGCCGGCCACAGGGACACCTGGCAGAAAATGTGAGTATTCACTTTCATCAGTACACTCTGTTATGTGTCGTCTTTCACCCAATCCGGGCATGAATTTTCTGTCAATAAATTATGGACGAGGCCGATAATGACGATTATCGGAGGCAAAGGATATCCGACCGTTCACCCGTGGTGTGAACTGGCGTGCTATGCTGAATAAACCCTTAGCACCGCTCAAAAACATGATTACAATTCAGAGGTTATACGGTGCCGCTGATTAAAGAAAAACCGGCCCATACCAGGCTACTTATCGTCTTTGCTGGCGTCCTGCCACTCCTTCTGGGACTGTTTTTTTGTGCCATTGATGCGCGTCAAACTGTGCGCGAGCAACAGATCAACACGGCAGCGACTTTACTGTCTCAGGCAGAAAAAATCAGCGACAACGCCTGGAGCATGATTGCCTGGCTTCGGCAGTACGAGGAGCAGCCCTGCGAGCAAATTGAGCATGCATTGCGGCTTAACGGCACGCTTTATCCCTATTTTCGTGGCCTGGGCACGCTGGAAAACGACGTGATCACCTGCTCTTCGGCTTACGGTAATAAACCCTCAACCCTGAAAGCGATGATTGGCGTAACGCCGCCGGTGGCGCGCAAAGACGGGTGGAGTTTGTCTCTGCGCGGCTCCTACAGCGTACCCGACCGGCCCGCCGTCATCTTTGTGCGTAACCTTACCGCAGGCAGAGCCGTCTGGGTAATGGTGGAAGGGCAATATCTCATCGATTTTATGAGTGCGTTAGGGAGCACGCACGATTATCAGATCACGATGCGCTTCAGTGACGGTGCGTCAATTGTGTCAGGTGAACATGATTTTACCGGAGATACCGGGCCTTCTCCTCAACTTTATCGCGCCACGTCATCGCGCTATCCCATCAGCGTAACGCTACTGGCACCGGGCACAGAACGCATAAAAGCACTGAAACAGTTGTTGCTCCTGATTATGCCTTTTGCTTCCGTGTTTTCCGTTTTGTTGATGATTCTCACGGCATCGTGGCTACGCCGGCGATTTTCATGGGCAGATGACATTCGTCGCGCCATTCGTTCCGGGCAGTTCAGCGTGCACTATCAGCCTACCTACAGCTATGCGCTTAAACGCTGCACCGGCGCAGAAGCCCTTTTGCGCTGGACGCTGCCCAATGGTGACAGCGTACGTCCCGATACCTTCATCAGCGCGGCGGAAGCCGAGGGAATGATCATTCCCGTTACCCGCCATTTAATGGATTTAATCGTTGAAGACGCGCGGCAGTGGAAAACGAATCCCGGTTTTCATCTGGCAATTAACGTGGCCGCCGACCATCTTCAGCATCCAGACTTCGTCGATGAGATGCTGAGCTTCGCGGAAAAGATGGCAGTAACGGAATTTAACCTCACTCTGGAGCTGACCGAACGAAGCCTGATTAAGGAAGGTAACGTGGTGGCGGACAAACTGGAAAGATTGCGTGCGGCGGGGATGAAAGTCGCGATTGATGACTTCGGAACCGGCCATTGCTCGCTCAGTTATCTGCAAACTTTCGCGCTGGACTATCTCAAAATCGATCGGGGCTTTATTAATGCCATTGAATCACTGGATGGCGAAACGCCTGTGCTGGACGCCATTATCAGCCTGAGCCACAAGCTTAAGCTACAGGTATTAGGTGAAGGTGTTGAAACTGCACTGCAATTCCACTACCTGCAACAGCACGGCGTGACCTTCGTGCAAGGCTATTTTTATGCCCGCCCTATGGAAAACAGCGCCTTCATTGCATGGATGGAAAAATATGGTCATTTGCCAGTGCCTCCTGAAGCGCTCTAGTGCACATCAGGTCACCATCGGATGACAACAGCACGAAATGATTTTGTAGGGATTTAGCGCCGTTTACGTGCCGCGCGCAATGCGACGGCTACCGTTTCTTCCTGCTGGCAGACAGACAGGCCTTCACAGGGCCGACGGGTTCGCTGACTTAGCCGCTGTAGCGTTGGCACCGACTGCTGGAGTAACTGCTGGCATTCTTCATATGCCGAGCACTGCTTCCCCGTTGTCGTCGACGTGATAAGCGTTTCGCTCAGCTTCGTCAGTCGGTTTATCCAGCGTTTCCCCCGACAGCGAAACCAACCCGGCGCAGAGTCCATCTGTGTCCTCTCGCCGCGCTGCCGATCAGCGGACAACAGAGTGGCAGGATAGATTAATTTTTTTTCCACACTATCGATGAGCGCCACCCAGGGATTTTGGCTCATGGCGATATCCTCCTTGACAATTTCTATCAAAATCAAGGGGGATGAGTATTACTGAAGGGAATTGATTAGGCAAGCCTCAACAGTCAACACGAAAAATCATAAGTAATTTTAACCTGTAATGCGTCAGAGCGCATTTTCACTTGCCATCGGCACGTATAGTTACCAGGCAATCGCGTTCGCCTGCTTCTTTTTTTAGCCAGTAAGACTGGTGTAAACACAAGGCAGAGTTGGTCACTTTCAGGCCAAACATGACAAATATCACACAAAAACGTTATACTCTGCGGTCGATGAAATGAATCACGGCAGTTTTCGTTGTGTTTATACGTCGAAAGATAATGCTGTTTTACGGCTATGCTTAAATTTCCTCAACGCAGCGGTCTGAACGCTGTGGTCGGTTCGCGCCGTTGAGGACTTTCATGTTCCATTACAGGGTAATTCTATGAAATTGCGTAGGAAGCGTGTAAAACCGATTGGGATCGATGATGTGACCATCATTGATGATGCCCGTTTACGAAAAGCCATTACCGCCGCGTCGTTGGGTAACGCCATGGAGTGGTTTGATTTTGGTGTTTATGGCTTTGTGGCTTATGCCTTAGGTAAAGTCTTTTTTCCGGATGCCTCGCCGGGCATTCAAATGATTGCCGCCCTGGCAACGTTCTCTGTTCCTTTTCTGATTCGTCCTCTGGGTGGCCTGTTCTTCGGCATGCTGGGTGATAAATATGGCCGTCAGAAAATACTGTCCATTACCATTGTCATTATGTCGGTCAGTACGTTCTGTATTGGTCTGATTCCCTCTTACGCCTCCATCGGCATCTGGGCACCGATTTTGCTGCTGTTGGCCAAAATGGCGCAGGGCTTTTCCGTCGGCGGGGAATATACCGGCGCATCGATTTTCGTGGCGGAGTATTCACCGGACCGCAAACGTGGCTTTATGGGAAGCTGGCTCGACTTCGGTTCTATTGCCGGTTTTGTGCTGGGTGCGGGCGTTGTCGTCCTGATCTCGACCATTATTGGCGAAGAGAACTTCCTTGAGTGGGGCTGGCGTCTTCCTTTCTTCCTGGCCTTGCCGTTGGGCATTATTGGTTTATATCTGCGTCATGCGCTGGAAGAAACGCCAGCATTCCAGCAGCACGTTGATAAGCTGGAACAGGGGGATCGCGAAGGCCTGCGTGATGGTCCGAAAGTCTCTTTCAAAGAGATCGCCACCAAACACTGGCGCAGCCTGCTAGCCTGTATCGGCCTGGTCATTGCGACCAACGTGACCTACTACATGCTGCTCACCTACATGCCAAGTTATCTGTCACACAACCTGCATTACTCGGAAGATCATGGCGTGCTGATCATCATCGCCATCATGATGGGGATGCTGTTTGTACAGCCGGTAATGGGCATGCTGAGCGACCGTTTTGGCCGCCGTCCGTTTGTGATTCTGGGCAGTATTGCGTTGATGGTTTTTGCTATTCCCGCCTTTATGATGATCAACAGCGGCGTGCTGGGAATGATTTTTGCCGGACTGCTACTACTGGCGGTAATCCTGAATGCCTTTACGGGTGTGATGGCATCGTCTCTGCCTGCAATGTTCCCTACGCATATTCGTTATAGCGCCTTAGCCAGCGCCTTCAATATTTCGGTATTGATTGCCGGTCTGACGCCAACGGCCGCGGCCTGGCTGGTCGAAGCGACCAACAACCTCTACATGCCCGCGTACTATCTGATGGTCGTGGCGGTGGTCGGTCTGATTACCGGTCTTTACATGAAAGAGACCGCGAATAAGCCGCTGAAAGGGGCGACGCCTGCCGCATCAGATTTAGAAGAGGCGCGCGAAATCCTTCAGGAACACCACGATAACATCGAACAGAAAATCGAAGATATCGACGCAGAAATTGCCCGTCTCGAAGCGAAACGTAAAAATCTGGTGCAGCAGCACCCGGACATTAACGAGTAAGCTCCTCCGTCTCCCGCCTTGTGGCGGGAGACGTTTTATTCTCTCAGCGCACCGCACACAAACCTTCATCGCCTGCTCTTAATCGGAGTAGACTGTCCGTCTTATTTGAATTAGCTACGTGAGTAACTATGTCTGATTTTTCCCTTACCCAACGTCCCAGAAGATTGCGCGCCAGCGCATCCATGCGTGCAATGTTTCAGGAGTCCACCCTCAGTATCAACGACCTGGCTTTACCCATTTTTGTTGAGGAAGGCGTTGATGACTATAAAGACATTCAGGCTATGCCAGGCGTAAGGCGTATCCCGGAAAAACGTCTGGCCCACGAGATTGAACGTATCGCCAGGGCAGGCATCCGCTCCGTGATGACCTTCGGGATTTCTCATCATACCGACGCGACCGGCAGCGATGCCTGGAATGAAAACGGCCTGGTCGCACGGATGTCGCGCATTTGCAAAGATACCGTGCCTGAAATGATTGTGATGTCGGATACCTGCTTCTGTGAATACACCAGCCACGGCCACTGTGGCGTGCTGTGCGATCACGGCGTGGATAACGACGCAACCCTTATTAACCTGGGTAAGCAGGCCGTTGTCGCGGCAGCGGCAGGCGCTGACTTTATCGCGCCCTCGGCCGCGATGGATGGTCAGGTGCAGGCTATCCGCCAGGCACTGGATGCTGCGGGCTTTACGCAAACGGCGATTATGTCTTATTCCACCAAATTTGCGTCATCCTTCTACGGCCCGTTCCGTGAAGCCGCCGGAACCGCGCTGAAAGGCGATCGCAAAACGTATCAGATGAACCCCATGAATCGCCGCGAGGCCATTCGCGAATCACTGATTGATGCCGCCGAAGGTGCCGATTCGCTGATGGTGAAACCGGCTGGCGCCTATCTGGACATCCTGCGCGACATTCGTGAACGCACTGAGCTTCCCCTGGCGGCTTATCAGGTCAGCGGTGAATATGCGATGATTAAATTTGCCGCGCAGGCCGGCGCGATTGATGAACGTAACGTGGTGCTTGAGAGCCTGGGGGCCATTAAACGTGCGGGTGCCGATCTGATCTTCAGTTATTTTGCGCTCGACCTGGCGGAGCAAAATCTGCTGTAGGCAGTCGTTCTCTGCGATGCGACAACGTGTCGCAGAGAGGCCTGCTTTAACTTTGCTCAGGGTGACATTTTACTTGCGGCATGGTAACGTGATGTAATAGTACCACAAAGTCACCCCTCCCACCTTTGCAACAAATAATATACATATCACGCATAAATATAATTGCTCATCATGTTATTTCACATTCCTGGAAATAACCATGCACTTCCTTGAGAATCTTTACGTAACGCCTATTTTGAGAAACATATGTTAATTTAAAATCATCCTCATTATTTAAGGGGGTGTTATGAATGAGAACAAATACAATGAGAGCGTAATTATTTCTGTTACTGAATGGATTAATGAAAATCTCGATCAGCGATTAAGCATTGATGATATTGCTGAAAAGGCGGGCTATTCAAAATGGTATCTGCAGAAGTTATTTTCCCGCTATAACGATGAAACGCTTGCACGCTATATTCGCAAGAAGAAATTAATATCCTGTATTAACGATCTCAAAAACAGCCGTACACCTATTATCAACCTGGCCGTTAAATACCATTTTGAAAGCCAACAATCTTTTACGCGCTCGTTTAAACAGATGATGGGCTGTACGCCCAGCGTTTGCCGCAAAAGACAAATGAAAGGGGGAACGGACAGCGCCACGTCCACCGGTGCGCATCCCTGTAGTCTCTGCATACGGACGCCGAAAAAGACAAAAAAGCCGGTTTACAGCGGAATAAATGACACCCGGAGCAGCGACGATTTAGTCCGCTTTTTTTAAATACAGGCGTTACTCGTCCGGCTTATAATATTGCACGCCAATCTGAATTCGCTCTCGCCCGTTGGCAACACGATGACGATTGGTATCGCGTAATGAGTAAATACATCCGCAGTACTCTTGCTGATAAAAGCTTTCGCGCTTACTGATTTCGATCATACGCGCCGAGCCGCCGCCTTTGCGCCAGTTAAATTCCCAGTAGGTCAAATCGGGATATTTTGCCGCCGCACGGACACCGCAGTCATTAATCTGCTGCATGTTCTTCCATCGGGAAATCCCCAGACAACTGGTGATAACAGGAAAACCATTTTCATGCGCATAGAGCGCCGTACGCTCAAAACGCATATCGAAGCACATGGTGCATCGCTCACCACGCTCAGGCTCCCATTCCATGCCTTTGGCCCGTTTAAACCAGTCATCACGATCGTAATCTGCATCGACAAAAGGCACATTAAACTTTTCAGCAAAGCGGATATTCTCCTCTTTACGCAGTTCGTACTCTTTAAGCGGATGAATATTCGGGTTATAGAAATAGATCGTGTATTCAATGCCGGAGGCCAGCATGGCTTCCATGACTTCCCCTGAACAGGGCGCACAGCAGGAGTGCAGAAGCACTTTTTTGTGTCCACCGGGCAACGGTAGCGGTTGACGCTGATAGGGCTGAGACATAAGCACCTTCAATCAATGAAATAAAAAGGGCAGTGTAATGCCGGGACAGGTCTGTTGCAAAACTTCAGTGTATCGGATCGCCCCTGCCTGTAGTGAAGGCCTGAGGGCGAATTCCTTTACGCCATTACCATTGCAGCGTTTTTCCCGCGTAGTCCACATAGTGGTGACCACCGCGCCCCTGAAACATCGTCAACTGCGTGAAGATCCCTTCCGCGCTTTTTTCAGCCGTAAGGGGGGCCTTATCGCCGCCCATATCCGTTTTCACCCAGCCGGGATGCAGCGTTAACAGCGTGCCATTCTGCGCTTCTACCCCTCTGGCAAGGGAACGGGTCAACATATTGAGCGCCGCTTTACTGGCCGAATATAGAGGAGCGTCCGCGCTGCGGTTCTCATTCAGGCTGGCAAGCTGCGAAGACGTTAACGCAATCACGCCCTTTTGCTGATTCAGCAACGGCAGCAAAATCTCAGCGCAACGTACCGGCGCGACGGCATTGGTCAGGAACAGCTGCATCAGTTCGCTGTCATCCGTCTCGGCCAACTTTTGATGCGCTGGCCCGTAAATGCCTGCATTAATCAAAATGGCGTCATAAGGCTCTCCACTCAGCTGGACCGCAACGTGTTTAACCGCGTCGGTATCCGTTATATCCACTTGATGCCAGTCAACCTCAGGGTGCTCGCCTTGTGGCGGAATAGCACTACGGTAAGTGGCCGTCACCTGCCAGTGATGGGCTACAAACGCGTTAACCACGGCGAGTCCGATGCCGCGCGACGCGCCGATAACTAAGATTTTCCCCTGATGAGCCATAGGATTGTCCTCGTTGATGAAGTCAGTAAGCAGAGTAGAGGCGGGTTAGCGCACGCACTGCATTATACAGGCTGTTTTGTGCGGATACCGCCGCTCCGACCCTGCTGTGTGTCCTGATACGCCCTGCCTGGGTTACTCAATCTGCTGATCAGGCGGCGAAGATTTGTTGCCATCCCGGCTCTTTTCCACACTCTGCGGATGATCTTCTCCCATTGCCAGGGCTGTCGCGCTGGCGGGATCGAACAATGAGAAGCTCTCGATCTGGTCCAGCATGATCACTTTGCGAAACGCCATGGCATTTTTGGGTTCTGAATCCAGCGTGATGCCGTGCTCGGCGTACCAGCTACTGTAATTATGTTCGACCGCCAGCTTTAATGTATGGCTGTCGCGATAACCGCTCAGCATCGGAATGAGCACGATATTGGCGGTGCTTTCATATTCAAAAGTTGCCGCATGCACCATGCCTATGTAGATGCGTCGCGATTTTAGCGTGATCCATGCCAGTTCCCCCTCCTCCATGCACTGGAAAAGCATCTGCTCGACGCCGTTAGAACGGGAGAGTTTTTGATAGAGGTCTTTTCGGCCAGAGACATTAAGCCGTGCGCTGCCCGCCCAGTTCGAGCGATAAAGGCAAAACAGAATGGCGAAGGTTAGCATAATGACTACCGGTGCCTGAATACCTAAAAAGCTCCAGTTCATAAACTTCATTTGCAGCTGAAGATGATCGCCGGGGAAAATATAAAGCGCGTTGGAAACGGAGGAAATAATAAATAAGACAAACCAAATAAATGCGGTGGCAAAAACCCCCTGAAGCACGAATATACAACCGTATAACGCCACCAGAAAATAGACATCCCAGCCTGAGGTACGGCGCATTTTGAAACGGCTGGAAAGATCCCGACTGGTGTACCAGTAACCACTTACCATCAATACCATAAAAATCGCGGTACCCACCTCAGACTCCTTTTAAGCTATTGACGTGCCGGTTGAAATCCTCTTTTACTTCCTCACTGAGGATATTGACCGCGGCGTTACCGTTTTCATCGATAATAATGCGTTCACCATCGGCAATGGAGTCGTTTATGTCCTGGCGGCTCATTATCTGGAGGAATTTATCCGGGCTGGCGAACAAGGAACGAACAAAGCTGATCATGACAGGTCACTTACTGAGTTAAAAAACACAAGTATGTGACCGAATTGGCTTTGCTGCCATTTTATTGCCGGTAAACATTCTTAAAAGCCTGATTAACGAAGCGGTAAATGTTGCTGATTTTTTCGCGTTCTGCTCTCCCCCTTTATAAAAGATGGCGAAACGCATTCATTCATCCCTGACGATGATGCCCTTCTTAACGCAATCCGGTCTGCCCGATGCACGCCATAAAACGACAGGGCACAAACCGCTTTTGTCGCCTGATGGCAGCTCATCGCGGCGCTCGACAGCGCCGTGCATCGTACGCACCTTGTTGCCGGCCCCGACGTAAAGGATCGGCCACTCGCTCGTACGCGGAAAGAGGAACATCGTTTCTTCAGTCTGGATCACATTACCGGGTTATTTTGTTGCACTAGTGTGATGCAAGTTTCAATTACGTTGCACCTCGATTGCGCTTAATTTATCGGCAGGCTATCAACTCCACCATTCCGTTGCACATAATCACCTGACGTGGCTGTTTTTTAACAGGCCAGGGCAAACTGGCATGCATTGTGCTTGTTACTTAAATAACAACATTGCGAGCAATGACAGCCAGGTAACATTGAGGACGACATGAGCGCTCACACCGAACTGCTGAAAAAAATCGAGGCTGCCATTAGTCAGCAAACGCCCAGCGAAAAACGGATAAGTTCGTGGCTGCTCAGCCATTCCGAACAAATCCCCTTTGAAACGGCGGACAGCATTGCCCAGGCGACCGGCACCAGCGGAATTACTGTCGGGCGTTATTTGCGCAAGCTGGGATTTAAAAATCTTGATGATGTGAAAAACCTGCTGCGCGATGTGCCGAATACGCCGTACAAGCAATGGGGCGTGATTGACCGTCTTGATTCATGGGAGCAGCAACGCACGCTGCCGGATCCAGCCAGTCAGTCATTACAAATGGAGTTAGAGGCTATCCGCTATGTCTACCAGCTGGCGCAGACGGAGACCTTTCGCCATATCAGCCAGCAAATAGCCGAGGCCGAAACCGTCATCGTGTTGGGGATTCAGTCCACCCGGGGCATCGCGAATACCTTCTTCAGTCATCTGGAATATCTGCGACCGCGCGTGACCTATGCCGATGGCAGCTCGGGCAGTTGGCTGGAGTCGCTGAACTCCGAGTCGTCAAAGCCTTACGTCATTCTTACGGATACGCGAGCCTATTCCACCGTAGCAAGACAGTTTTGTCGGGTCGCCACCGCACGTGGCGTGTCGATGGCGCTGGTTACCGATATCTGGTGTCCGTGGGCCCGGGATTATCCGGTGGATTTACTCCAGGTAAAAACGGACACCGCCAATTTTTGGGATTCGCTGGCCCCCATCAGTTGCCTTTTCAACCTTCTGCTGTCTGCAGTCGTCGAACGCCTTGGCCCCGCGCTTTCTCAGCGCCTGGCACAAAACCGACTGTTGCAGCAGGAATTTGGTCAGTTTGAACATTGATAAAACAGGGATTACAGAATGATGCAGGAAACAGAGCTGGTCGATATCGCAGTGGCCTTTCCGGCGCTGACTATCGATCTGAAATATGCCACCGCCGATAACATCACGGGCCAGCCCATCTACAGCGTAGCCCGCTGCCTGCTGCATCCCGATGCCGCCGTCGCGCTGGAGAAAAGTATTGCTATTGCCAGCGTGGCGGGTTTTACGCTGCTGGTGCTGGACGCCTATCGCCCACAAAAAGCGCAGGAGCTGCTTTGGCACGCCTGTCCTGATCAGAATTACGTCGTGCCTTTATCGCAAGGCTCGAATCACAGCCGTGGCACCGCGATTGATGTCACGCTAATCGATGCTGACGGGCACATTCTGGATATGGGAACCGGGTTTGATGAAATGCAGGCGCTGTCGCACCCGTACCATCCCGACGTGCCGCTGGCTGCTCAGCGCAACAGGCTACTGCTTAATGCCGTGATGTTTGGCGGTGGCTTTACTGGCATTGCGACCGAATGGTGGCATTTCGAGTTACCGGAAGCGGCCCGTTATCCGCTGATTAACGATGTTTTCACCTGCATATCCCCAGCCCAGACTGACGGAGTTTTACCATGACAATGACGCACACAGCACCCCGTTATTTTCGCCCTTTGTTACTTGCTATTACCCTCGCGGCCACGACGACATCCGTGCTGGCTGCGGTACCGAAAGACATGCTGGTGATCGGAAAAGCGGCCGATCCGCAGACGCTGGATCCGGCGGTGACGATTGATAACAATGACTGGACCGTTACGTATCCTGCCTACCAGCGCCTGATCAAATACAAAACAGAAGACGGTAAAGGCACCACGGAGATCGAGGGCGATCTGGCTCAAAGCTGGCAGAGTAGTGACGATGGCAAGGTCTGGACGTTTACGCTACGTCCGGATGCCGCGTTTGCCGATGGCTCACCCGTGAATGCTGAGGCGGTTAAGCTCTCTTTTGAGCGTCTGATGCGTATCAAACAAGGCCCGTCGGAAGCCTTTCCAGCCGACATGAAAGTCGAGGTAGTCGATCCGCATACCGTGCGTTTCACGCTGAACACCCCGTTCGCACCGTTTCTTTATACGCTCGCGAATGACGGCGCGTCCATTATTAACCCTGCCGTGCTGAAAGCGAACGCCGCCGATGATGCGCGCGGCTATCTGGCCGAGCATACCGCAGGATCCGGTGCCTATATGCTGCAACGCTGGCAGAAAGGTCAGCAGCTGGTGCTGGTGCCTAACCCGCACTTTACGGGGCCTAAACCGGCCTTTAAGCGCGTTTCCGTGAAAATTATCAGCGAAAGCTCTGCTCGTCGTTTGCAACTGGCAAAAGGCGATGTCGATATTGCCGATGCGTTACCGGTAGACCAGTTCGCCGCGCTGAAGAAGCAAGGTGACGTCACCGTCATGGATTGTCCCGCCCTGCGTGTGACCTACCTCTATCTGAACAACAGCAAAGCACCGCTAAATCAGCCTGATTTACGCAGAGCGATCTCCTGGGCGACCGACTACCAGGGCATGGTACAGGGCATTCTGGGCGGCAACGGTAAACAGATGCGCGGTCCGATTCCGGAAGGCATGTGGGGCTATGATCCTCAGGCCATGCAGTACAGCTTTAACATGGATAAAGCCAGGGCTGAACTGGCTAAACTGCCCAGCAAACCGCAGACCTTGTCCTTTCTCTATTCGGACAACGATCCAAACTGGGAGCCGATTGCCCTTTCCATGCAGGCCAATCTGAAGACGCTGGGCATCAACGTTAAGCTGGAAAAACTGGCCAACGCCACCATGCGCGAGCGTATCGGTAAAGCGGACTATGACATTGCCATTGGCAACTGGAGCCCGGATTTTGCCGATCCCTACATGTTCATGAACTACTGGTTTGAATCAGACAAAAAAGGTCTGCCCGGCAACCGCTCTTTTTATTCCAATCCGGCGGTCGATGCGCTGCTGAAGAAAGCGGTTTCCACGACCAGTCAGGCTGAACGGACCCGCGATTACCAGCAGGCCGAGCAGATCGTGATTAACGATGCGGCTTACGTGTATTTATTCCAGAAAAATTATCAGGTTGCGATGAATAAGTCGGTTAAAGGCTACGTGTTTAATCCGATGCTGGAGCAAATCTTTAACCTCGCCACCATGCATAAAGAATAACAACCTTCACGCCCGTTCACGCAGGGCCTGCCTGGCCCTGCTGAGGAAGACATGATGAGTTACTGGAGTCTGTTAAGACAGCGTAGCTGGGGACTGCTGTTGGTGGTCGCTGGCGTCTGCGTCATTACGTTTATTATTTCGCATCTTATTCCCGGGGATCCGGCCAGGCTGCTGGCCGGCGATCGTGCCAGTGATGAAATTGTCCAACACATCCGCCAGCAGTTAGGGCTGGACTTACCGCTGTGGCAACAATTTATCCGTTATGTACAGCAACTTTTGCATGGCGATCTGGGCACCTCGATCCGCACAGGCCGCCCGGTGTTAGACGATTTGCGGGCATTCTTTCCCGCCACGCTGGAGCTGGCCTTTTGTGCGCTGTTGATCGCGCTGCTGGTCGGCGTGCCGCTGGGCGTGCTTTCTGCCGTTTATCGCAACCGCTGGCTTGATCATCTGGTGCGTCTGCTGGCGCTGACCGGTATTTCGACCCCGGCGTTCTGGCTGGGACTGGGTGCCATCGTCCTGTTTTATGGCAAGTTGAACCTGCTGCCCGGCGGCGGACGCCTGGATGACTGGCTTGATCCACCCACACGCATCACCGGTTTCTACCTGGTTGATGCCTTGCTGGAGGGCAATACTGAGGTCTTTATGAACGCCCTGCAGCATCTGATTTTGCCTGCCACCACGCTGGCCTTTGTCCATCTGGGCATCGTGGCGCGTCAGATTCGCTCGGCCATGCTGGAACAGTTAAGCGAAGACTATATTCGCACCGCGCTGGCGAGCGGACTGCCTAAGTTTACTATCGTCGTGCGCTATGCCCTGCCCAACGCCCTGATCCCCTCTGTGACCGTGCTGGGGCTGGCCCTGGGTGACCTGCTGTATGGTGCCGTCCTGACCGAAACCGTGTTTGCCTGGCCCGGTATGGGCGCGTACGTGGTGTCCTCGATTCAGGCACTCGATTTTCCCGCCGTGATGGGTTTTGCCATCGTCGTGTCCTTTGCGTACGTGCTGGTCAACCTGTTTGTGGATCTTCTTTATCTGTGGATTGACCCGCGCATGGGTCGGGGAGCGTAACGCATGATGATGACGCAAGAACAGCCTGCTGTACGTCAGGCGAAACCCACGCTTCTCGTCTGGAAGCGTCGGCTCTGGATGGTGCGTAAAAGTCCACTGACCCTGCTGGGGGCCGCCATTATTGTCCTGATGCTGGGATTGATGGTGTTCTCGCCCTGGCTGGTGCCCCACGATCCGAATGCCATCAGTTTGACCGACCGTCTTCAGCCGCCCAGTGCTGCGCACTGGTTTGGCACCGATGAAGTCGGCCGGGATCTGTTTAGTCGCGTGCTGGTCGGCAGCCAGCAGTCTGTCGCGGCCGGACTGGCCGTGGTGTTGCTGGCGGGCATCAGCGGTTCATTACTGGGCTGTCTGTCCGGTGTTCTGGGCGGTCGCAGCGATGCGCTCATTATGCGCCTGATGGACATCATGCTGTCTATCCCTTCGCTGGTGCTGACCATGGCGCTGGCCGCGGCGCTGGGACCGAGCCTGTTTAACGCCATGCTCGCCATCGCCATTGTGCGTATCCCTTTTTACGTCCGGCTGGCACGCGGTCAGACGTTGATTGTCAGACAGCATACCTTTGTCGAAGCCGCCAAAACCTTTGGTGCCTCGCGCTGGCATCTGATTAGCTGGCATATCCTGCGTAATGCGCTGCCGCCTCTGGTGGTACAGGCCTCACTGGATATCGGCAGCGCCATTCTGATGGCCGCGACGCTGGGCTTCATTGGCTTAGGCGCGCAGCAACCGACCGCTGAATGGGGCGCGATGGTGGCGAACGGGCGCAACTACGTGCTGGACCAGTGGTGGTACTGCACCTTCCCCGGCGCGGCGATCTTAATCACCGCCGTTGGATTCAATTTGTTTGGCGATGGGATTCAGGATCTGCTGGATCCGAAAGCAGGAGGACGTCACTGATGCAAGAGAGAATCCTGACGATTGAGGATTTACGCCTCAGTTTCCCGGTCTATCAGGGCGAGGTGAATGTGCTGAACAATGTGTCCATGCACATTAACCGTGGTGAAATTGTCGGCGTAGTCGGGGAATCCGGTTCGGGGAAATCGGTCACCGCCATGCTGGCGATGCGGCTGATTCCCGAACACAGCTATCAGATCAAAAGCGGCAAACTGGAACTGGCGGGACAGAATGTCCTGACCGCCAGTGAGGCCGCGATGCGTAAAATGCGCGGCAATCGCGTTGCCATGATCTTTCAGGAACCCATGACCGCCCTGAATCCCACTCGCCGCATCGGCAAGCAGATGGTGGATGTCATTCGACAACATCGTCCCGTGTCAGCCCGTGAGGCCAACGCACGGGCGCTTGCGCTGTTGGGCGATATGCAAATCGCGGACGCAAAGAACGTGATGGCGCGCTATCCCTTCGAGCTTTCCGGCGGCATGCGTCAGCGCGTCATGATCGCCCTGGCCTTTTCCTGTGAACCCGATCTGCTGATTGCCGATGAACCCACGACCGCGCTGGATGTCACCGTACAGCGTCAGGTACTGCGCCTGTTAAAACAAAAAGCGGAGGCAACGGGCACGGCGGTGCTGTTTATCAGCCACGATATGGCGGTGGTTTCGCAGTTGTGCGACCGGATTTACGTCATGTACGCCGGCGCAGTCATTGAAAGCGGCCTGACGGAAACCGTCCTGCATTCACCGAGCCATCCCTATTCCATTGGCCTGCTTGCCTGCTCGCCCGATGCCAGCGAACCGCGCGCCCCGTTGGCGTCCATTTCCGGCACCGTCCCCAACCTGACCTGCCTGCCCTCGGGCTGTGCGTTTCGCGAGCGCTGCTTCGCGGCAGGCGAACGCTGCACCCGCGCACCACGTTTACAGGCGACGGGCAACGCTGCCCAGCAGGTGGCCTGCTGGTATCCACAACAGGAGACGCGCCATGTCTGATGCTCTGCTCACGCTACAAAACGTACACGTTGCCTTTCCTGCGAAGAAGAACTGGCGTGGCAAAGTGACGGAACGGGTTCATGCACTGAATGGCCTGGATATCCAGGTCAGACAGGGCGAAACGCTGGGCATTGTCGGTGAATCCGGTTGCGGCAAAAGCACCCTGGCGAAACTGTTGATGGGCATGCTGAGTCCGACAACGGGTCAGCTTGACCTGGCCACCGCCGCTGGCGGAGGCCGGGAACGTCGCATGCAAATGGTCTTTCAGGATCCGCTCTCGTCACTGGATCCCCGCCTGCCGGTCTGGCGTATCATGACCGAACCGGTCTGGATTCAGTCACGCGCGTCAGAAAAAACGCGACGCGCCCTGGCTGAATCCCTGGCCCGTCAGGTGGGGATTCGCCCGGAATACCTGGACCGGCCACCGCATGCGTTTTCCGGCGGTCAGCGTCAACGCATTGCCATCGCCCGGGCACTGTCCTCCCAACCCGACATCATTGTGCTGGATGAACCTACCTCGGCACTGGATATTTCTGTCCAGGCGCAGATTCTGAACCTGCTGGTGGAACTGCAACAGCAGTACAATCTGACGTATATCCTGATCTCTCACAACGTCTCGGTCGTCCGTCACATGAGCGATCGCGTTGCGGTCATGTATCTGGGCCAGATTGTCGAACTGGGCGCGGCTCAGCACGTTCTCGATTCACCTCAGCATCCCTATACGCAATTGCTGATGGACTCTGTGCCACGCATTGGCACGCCGCTGGAGGGGGCTCCCGTCAACACCGAACTACCGGGTAACCGCCACCTGCCAACCGGCTGTTTCTTTCGCGATCGCTGTCCGCAGGCAACAAGTGGCTGTGCCACGCCTCAGTCTTTGCGCGTTCAGGATGACGGGCGGGCGGTCAGGTGCTGGCTGGCCCATAACCTTATGCATGCCTGATTCACAACACATCAAGCGGGTGGCGCAACGCGACCACCTTTTAACGATCACTCTTTCAGGAAGACATTGCGATGAAAATCATTGTGCTTGGCAGCGGCGTGGTGGGCGTCACCACCGCCTGGTATCTGCAGCAGGCAGGGCATCAGGTCACCGTGATCGAACGCGAAGCGGGCCCGGCATTGGGTACCAGCGCCGCCAACGCCGGTCAGATCTCGCCTGGCTACGCCGCGCCCTGGGCCGCGCCAGGCGTGCCGCTTAAAGCGGTGAAGTGGATGGTGCAGCGCCATGCGCCCCTTTCGGTACGGCCGGATGGATCTCGCTTCCAGCTGGCCTGGATGATGCAAATGCTGAAAAACTGCAATCCTCACAGCTATGCCGTCAATAAAGCCAGGATGGTCAGACTGGCAGAGTACAGCCGTGACTGCATCAGTGCGCTGCGGGCCAGCACAGGAATTGAATATGAAGGACGCCAGGGCGGCACCCTGCAGCTGTTTCGCACAGAACAGCAGTTTGAAAACGCAGCGCGTGATATTGCCGTGCTGCAGGAGGCTGGCGTGCCGTATCAACTGCTTGAAGCCGACCAGCTGGCGACCATCGAACCTGCACTGGCTGACGTCAAGCACAAGTTGACGGGAGGTTTACGGTTGCCTAACGATGAGACTGGCGATTGCCAGCTGTTTACCCAGCGACTTGCCGCCCTGGCGCGCGATGCCGGCGTCACGTTCCGCTTTAACACGCAGGTGGATGCGCTACTGACCGAAGGTGACAGGATCAGCGGGATTGTCTGTGGCGATCAGACGCTGACGGCGGACGGGTACGTTATGGCATTTGGCGCTTACTCTACCCAGTTGCTTCGACCACTGATGTACATTCCGGTGTATCCGCTGAAAGGCTATTCCCTGACGATTCCCCTCGCCGATGAGGCCGGTGCCCCGGTTTCCACGGTACTGGATGAAACCTATAAAATTGCCATCACGCGTTTTGATAATCGCATCCGCGTCGGCGGTATGGCGGAAATCGTGGGATACAGCAAAACCCTGCTGCCCGCGAGACGGCAAACGCTTGAGATGGTGGTAAACGATCTTTATCCCCGTGGCGGCCGCGTTGAGCAGGCGACTTTCTGGACCGGATTACGGCCGATGACGCCTGACGGCACGCCGATTGTCGGTCATACACATTTCACCAACCTGTGGCTGAACACCGGACATGGCACGCTGGGCTGGACGATGGCCTGCGGATCCGGCCAGCTGTTAAGTGATGTGATTTCAGGCAAACAGCCCGAGATTGCGCACGCAGACTATGCGGTTTCGCGCTATGCCTGAGCGCGTCACTGATGGCGAAGCTCGTTACACGGCCTGCGCGCAAGCCCAGGCCGAGCTCCAGGCCCACTGGAAATTATAGCCTCCCAGCCAGCCGGTCACGTCAACGACCTCACCGATAAAATAGAGTCCCGGCACGTCACGTGCTTCCATTGTTTTAGAGGACAGCTGAGTCGTATCCACACCGCCCAGCGTGACTTCAGCGGTACGGTAACCCTCCGTGCCGTTGGGCTGCACCTGCCAGTTGTGCAACGTCTGCACCAGCGCTGACTGCTGCTTGCTGTTCAGCTGCTTCAGCGTGACATCCGGCACCACCTGCATTTCCTGTAAAATTTCGACCAGGCGCTTAGGCAGAATTTTCGCCAGACTGTTTTTCAGACTCAGATTCGGGTGCGCGTCACGCTGAATCGTGAGGAACGCATCCAGCGGCGTGGCAGGCGAGAGATTGACCGAGATAAACTCACCCGGCTGCCAGTAGCTGGAAATCTGCAAGACCGCCGGGCCGGACAGGCCACGATGGGTAAACAGCATCGCCTCTTTGAAGACGGTGCCGTCTTTCGCTTCGATGGTCGTGTCCAGCGCCACACCGGACAGTGTCTGCAGTTGTTCAAGCAGGGGTTTATGCAGCGTAAAGGGCACCAGGGCGGCACGGGTTGGCAACACCGTTAACCCAAACTGCTCGGCCACTTTATAGCCAAACGGTGACGCGCCCAGGCCCGGCATGGAAAGCCCGCCGCTGGCGATGACCAGCTTCTCTGCCTGTACGCTGCTGCCGTTGAGTTGCAGGACGTAGCCCGCTTCATCGCGGGTTACACTCAGGATTTCGCTGCGCAAACGCAGGGTCACACGCCCCTTTTCACACTCGGCGAGCAGGAGATCGACCATCTGCTGCGCAGACTCATCGCAAAACAGTTGCCCCAGCGTTTTCTCGTGCCAGGCAATGCCGTGACGATTCACCAGATCGATAAAATCCCATTGGGTATAACGCGCCAGCGCTGACTTACAGAAATGGGGATTATTCGACAGGTAGGCGGCCGGTTCGGTATAGAGATTGGTGAAATTGCAGCGCCCGCCGCCTGACATTAAAATCTTGCGGCCCGGCTTTTTGCCGTTATCCAGCAGTAATACGCGGCGACCGCGCTGTCCAGCCTGCGCGGCACAAAAAAGCCCCGCGGCCCCTGCTCCAATCACGATAACGTCAAACTGTTCCACTGCCATTGTCCACCTGATAAAAGAGGGGCAGATTGTAGTGATCTGCCTGCGTTGATGCCAGTGTCAAAAAATTGCCGCAATTATGTCATAATGTAACTTTATAATTTTAAAGGAATTTACGCCTCTAAGCTTACAAAATTGACACTTTTAAGCCGGTTCAGGTCTATATTTTCCTTTCCCAGACCACATATTGTCGCGGATAATGCGCCGCGTTCATGTCCTCCAAAATGGCGTAACGTCTATGCTACATCTGTTTGCTGGTCTCGATCTTAGCACCGGCCTGTTACTGGTTCTTGCTCTGCTGTTTGTATTGTTTTACGAAGCAATTAACGGCTTCCATGATACGGCCAACGCGGTTGCGACGGTCATCTATACACGCGCTATGCGTGCTCAGCTTGCTGTGTTAATGGCTGGGGTATTCAATTTCTTTGGCGTGCTGCTCGGCGGATTAAGCGTGGCTTACGCCATCGTGCATATGCTCCCGACCGATCTGCTGCTCAATGTTGGCTCCGCTCACGGTCTTGCTATGGTCTTCTCCATGCTGCTGGCCGCGATTATCTGGAACCTGGGAACGTGGTATTTAGGGCTTCCGGCCTCCAGTTCTCACACCCTGATCGGCGCGATTATCGGTATTGGCCTGACCAATGCGTTAATGAGCGGGACATCGGTGGTGGATGCGCTTAACATTCCGAAAGTGCTGAATATCTTCCTGTCGCTCATTCTCTCCCCCATTGTCGGTCTGGTGATTGCGGGCAGCCTGATTTTCCTTCTGCGCCGTTACTGGAGCAACACTAAAAAGCGTGCACGCATTCATATGACGCCCGCTGACCGTGAGAAGATTGACGGCAAGAAAAAACCGCCTTTCTGGACCCGTACCGCCCTGATTATCTCCGCCATTGGCGTCAGTTATTCACATGGTGCTAACGACGGGCAAAAAGGCATTGGTCTGATTATGCTGGTCCTGATTGGCGTTGCGCCAGCGGGCTTTGTGGTCAATATGAACGCGTCGGGTTACGACATCACGCGAACGCGCGATGCTGTGAATCACCTGGAACAGTATTACCAGCAGCACAGCGAATCACTGACCCATATTATCCAGATGGCACCGCCTAAGCTGCCCACGCCGGAAGAAGTCGAACCCACCAGTCCCAAAGAGTTTCACTGCGACAGTGCACGTGCGCTTCAGGCCGTGCAGCGTGCGCAGGTGCTTCTGAACAATCTGCAAAACTACAACGACTTGTCGGTTGAGCAACGCAGCCAGATGCGTCGCCTTTTGTTGTGTATTTCCGATACGGCCGATAAAGCGGCGAAGCTGCCGGAAACCTCGCCAGAGGATAAACGCTTCCTGGGCAAGCTCAAAGGCGACCTGCTGAACACCATTGAGTACGCCCCGGTGTGGATTATCATGGCGGTCGCACTGGCATTGGGAATCGGCACGATGATTGGCTGGCGCCGTGTGGCCACCACCATCGGTGAGAAAATCGGTAAAAAAGGCATGACGTATGCGCAGGGCATGTCGGCGCAGGTTACTGCCGCAGTGTCCATAGGGATTGCCAGCTACACCGGCATGCCGGTTTCCACGACCCACATCCTTTCGTCTTCCGTGGCCGGCACCATGCTGGTCGACGGTGGCGGACTGCAGAGTAAAACGATCAAAAACATCGCCATGGCCTGGGTTTTCACCCTGCCGGTCTGTATTTTGTTATCAGGTTCACTCTACTGGATAGCGCTGAAGCTCATCTGAGTAAGCAGCACATCAGGGCGACTTCGGTCGCCCTTTTTAATGCCAGATAGCCAGGGCGATCAAACTGATAATGACTAATCCGCACAGCGAACTGGTCAACAAAAACAAGCCTCTTACCCGCTCACACCGGCGAATAAATTCGTCATCATGATGATCAAGATAGCGCCTTGCCCAGATATAGCGGACCAGCCGCACCTGCTTGCCAGGCTGACCATGGGAGGTGAAAAAACCCGCGCCGTCAACATATTGGTATAAGAGGGGATCGCAACCCCGCAGAACCACCAGCAGCGCACGCAACGAAGAGAAATAGCGCGCCATATTTACAAGGCATACCACACAAAGAGCCCAAAAAAGCGCGATAGTGCTGATCATGTCACCCTCCTTACCGGCACCGCAGAACAGTGCAGAACGCGCACCATGCTGAACAGTCCCTGCAGAATTTGCCAACAACCCCGTTAAGCGATTTGTAGTTTTATTTTTGAATCATCAGAAAAGTAACAGCCATGTGATCAAGGCTGCTTTTTTTAGTTTAGGAGAAATGTTCAATTTTTTACCAGCGAGGATTTTCGTTTTATACGAGTAAAAATCGTTCATCATTGATCTTATTCACAAGCCAGACGGCTTCAGAAGCATTTGTTAACACACAGGGCTATACTTTCAGGTATAACAACAGCATTGCCTGTATTGCAGGTTACCCAATTTGGTGGCGCTCATCGCCCGTTCGCGCAATGGATTTCGCAGCTGTGACGCGTCTGGAAACCGCTGCCATTCTGAATCTCGTGGAAGGAGTTATATCATGGCTTATAAACATATCCTGATTGCAGTCGATCTTTCGCCAGAAAGTCAGTTATTAGTGGATAAAGCTGTCTCGCTCGCGCGCCCTTACGACGCCAAAATTTCGCTGATTCATGTCGATGTGAATTACTCTGATCTGTACACCGGCCTGATTGACGTCAACCTGGGCGATATGCAAAAGCGGATTTCTGAAGAAACCCATCTGGCGCTGAAAAATCTGTCAGATGCAGCGGGCTATCCCATCACCGAAACCCTGAGCGGCAGTGGCGATCTGGGCCAGGTGCTGGTCGATGCGATTAAAAAATACGACGTGGACATGGTGGTGTGCGGTCATCATCAGGACTTCTGGAGCAAGCTGATGTCATCAGCGCGTCAGTTGATCAACACCGTGCATATCGACATGTTGATCGTGCCACTGCGCGACGAGGATGACGAATAACCCGCACGAAAAAAGCCGGGGCGGTTGACGTGAAGGAACGTCGTCGCCGACCGGCTTGACATGACTACTCCGCGAGCGGCGGATAGATATCGAAGCGGTGGCTTTTCGTGACCACCGCAGACTGCGTAACGACACCGGCCAGCGGTGGCGCATAATCAGGACGTTTCACCACGATACGCTTCTTTGCCAGACGGCGGGCCGGTTCCAGCAAGGCATCCGCATCCTCATCCGCGCCGACTAATGACTGAAACACCCGCATCTCTTTTTTCACCATGGCGCTTTTTTGTCGATGGGGATACATAGGATCGAGATAAACCACATCTGGCGGTGGCGCAATATCGGTGAGTGCCTGAATACTGGAGGCATGAATCAGTGAAAGACGCTCACGCAGCCAGCCACCAATTTCCGCATCCTGATAGCCACGCGCCAGCCCGTCTTCCAGCAGTGCCGCCACCACGGGATGCCGTTCCAGCATGCGCACCCGACAGCCTAAGGCCGCCAGCACAAACGCATCGCGCCCTAACCCGGCGGTTGCATCCACTACATCGGGCAGGTAACTGCCTTTAATGCCGACCGCTTTTGCTACCGCTTCGCCACGGCCACCGCCAAAACGCCGGCGATGCGCCATGGCACCGGAAACAAAATCCACGAAGATGCCGCCCAGTTTAGGCTCATCCCGCTTACGCAGTTCAAGATGCGTTGCGGTCTTTACCAGCGCCAGCACCGCATCGTCACAATGCGTCAGTTGCCAGCGTTCGGCCAAAACAGATAAGGCGCCGTCACCGGCGCCTGTTTCATCAAACAAACAAATTTTCACGTACGGCTTATCCCTGAATACCGTAGTGTTCCAGCATGGCATCCAGCTGAGGCTCACGGCCACGGAAGCGTTTAAACAGCTCCATCGGTTCTTCCGAACCGCCGCGCGTCAGAATGTTGTCGAGGAAGGACTGACCGGTTTCGCGGTTAAAAATGCCCTCTTCTTCAAAACGTGAATACGCATCCGCCGCCAGTACATCGGCCCACAGATAGCTGTAATAACCCGCTGCGTATCCGCCCGCGAAGATATGGCTGAACGCATGCGGGAAGCGGCCCCATTCCGGGCTGGGGACCACGGCGACTTTGCTTTTCACTTCGCGCAGCGTCTCCAGGATCTGTGCGCCTTTTTCTGGGTTGAATTCAGTATGCAGACGGAAATCGAACAGACCGAACTCCAGCTGGCGCAGGATGAACAACGCCGCCTGGTAATTTTTCGCTGCCAGCATCTTATTCAGCAGGTCTTCAGGCAGTGGCTCGCCGGTTTCGTAGTGCCCGGAAATAAACGCCAGCGCCTCCGGCTCCCAGCACCAGTTCTCCATGAACTGACTTGGCAGTTCCACCGCATCCCATGGCACACCGTTAATGCCTGACACGCCAGCCGCCTCAACGCGGGTCAGCATGTGGTGCAGGCCGTGACCAAACTCATGGAACAGGGTGATCACTTCGTCGTGCGTGAACAGCGCCGGTTTACCACTGACGGGACGGTTAAAGTTACAGGTCAGGTAAGCGACCGGTTTTTGCAGGCTGCCATCGGCTTTACGCATCTGCCCAACGCAGTCATCCATCCACGCGCCGCCACGCTTATGCTCACGCGCATACAGGTCAAGGTAGAAGCTGCCGCGCAGCTCGCCACTTTCATCAAACAGATCGAAGAAACGCACATCCGGGTGATAAACATCCACATCCGTCCGCTCTTTGGCGGTGATGCCATAGATGCGTTTGACGACTTCAAACAGGCCAGACACCGCACGGGATTCCGGGAAGTAAGGACGCAGTTGCTCATCACTAATGGTGTAGAGGTGCTGTTTCTGTTTTTCGCCATAGTAGGTCAGATCCCAGGGATTCATGGTCTCCACGCCGTACTCTTTCTTCGCGAAAGCACGCAGTTGCGCCAGCTCTTTCTCGCCCTGTGGACGTGCGCGGTCGGCCAGATCGTTCAGGAAATCGATCACCTGAGCAGGGCTTTGCGCCATTTTGGTTGCCAGCGATTTATCCGCGAAGGAGTCGAAACCCAGCAGCTGAGCCAGTTCGTGGCGCAGAGCCAGCTCCTCGGCCATAATCGGGCCGTTATCCCATTTGCCCGCATTAGGGCCTTGATCGGAGGCGCGGGTGGAATAAGCACGGTACATTTCTTCACGCAACGCGGCGTTATCACAGTAGGTCATCACCGGCAGGTAGCTGGGAATATCCAGCGTCAGCAACCAGCCTTCCTGACCTTTGGCTTCAGCCTGCGCTTTCGCTGCGGCCAGTGCGCTCTCCGGCATGCCCGACAGTTCGCTTTCGTCAGTGATCAGCTTGCTCCAGCCCATCGTGGCATCCAGCACGTTGTTACTGTAGGCAGAGCCCAGCTCAGACAAACGCGCGGCAATTTCGCCATAGCGCTGCTGCTTGTCTTTTTCCAGACCAATCCCGGACAGCTCAAAGTCACGCAGGGCGTTATCGACGGCTTTCTGCTGCGCCTGATCCAGCGTGCGGTAATGACTGCCTTCCTTTAAATCCCGGTAAGCCTGATAGAGCCCTTCGTGCTGACCAACCCAGGTACTGTACTCAGACAGCAGCGGCAGCGTTTGCTCGTAGGCTTCACGCAGTTCCGGGCTGTTTTTAACCGAGTTCAGATGGCTGACCGGCGAAAAAATACGGCTCAGGCGATCGTCGGCTTCTGCCAGCGGCTGGACAAGATTATCCCAGGTGTAAGGTGCGCCGTGCGCTACCACTTTTTCCACCATCGCCCGGCATTCATTTAAAACGTCGGTCACGGCAGGCACCACGTGCTCAGGCTTAATCGCCGAAAACGGGGGAAGCGTGAACGAGGTGAGTAACGGATTAGTCATAGCGCAGTCCTTTAACAATGTGTGGGGCGCGATGAATCGCGCAACGCAATCTTATTAACATGCGGTCTGGAATGCTGAAAATCAATGGTGTAACCGGTCATGAATAGCAGAATAGCGCCAGGCTGGCCTTCCGCCGGCGTTTGGATTAACCATAGCAGAGGATAAAACAGGCTAACACACCGATGGCGCAGAAGGTTTACCCTGTAATCCAGGGCCAGAGGCCCGCTGCCGTGCGCGAAATGCCAGCAATTATTCTTATCTGTCGTTATAATCGGGCCAACTTGATTATTTTTAGCTTCAACCGCGGACATACCCTTTTTTATGTTGAGTTATCGCCACAGTTTTCACGCTGGCAACCATGCCGACGTGCTTAAGCACACCGTACAGAGCCTCATCATCACTGCGTTAAAAGAGAAAGAAAAACCATTTCTCTATCTGGATACGCACGCCGGTGCAGGACGTTATCAACTCAGCGGCGAGCACGCAGAGCGCACGGGTGAATATCTGGAAGGCATCGGACGCATCTGGCAACAACCGGACGCGCCCGCCCTGCTGCAACCCTATTTCGATGCGATTCATGCCCTGAACCGTAACGGCACGCTGCGCTACTATCCCGGCTCTCCGCTAATCGCCCGCCATCTGCTGCGCCCTGAAGATAAGATTCAGCTGACCGAGCTGCATTCCAGCGATTATCCGCTGCTGCGTACCGAGTTCAGCAAAGACAGTCGCGCGCGCGTTGAAAGGGCCGATGGCTATCAGCAGCTAAAAGCGAAGCTGCCACCGCTGTCACGTCGTGGACTGATACTGATTGATCCGCCTTACGAAATGAAAAGTGATTACCAGGCCGTCGTAAAAGGCATTCAGGAAGGTCACAAACGTTTCGGTACCGGTATTTATGCGCTGTGGTACCCGGTCGTCTTGCGTCAGCAAATCAAACATATGCTGCGCGAGCTGGAGGCCACGGGCATCCGTAATATCCTGCAGATTGAGCTGGCCGTGCGCCCCGATAGCGATCAGCGTGGCATGACCGCGTCCGGCATGATTGTCATCAATCCCCCGTGGAAGCTGGCCGATCAGATGAACACGCTGCTGCCGTGGCTGCATCAGAAGCTGGTGCCAACCGGCACAGGCCATTTCAGCGTTAACCAAATCGTACCTGAATAATTCCTTTCCCAGCTTAACGTCGCCGCGCACAGCACGGCGGCGTTGAACGTAGGTCATTTTTATGTGGATCATCCTGGCGGGCGCGCTGGCCGCCCTGCAACCGGCGAAACGCCTTTCTCTGTTATTGCTCGCGCTGGCAACGGCGCTGGGCGTTTATCAAAACGTCCTCGACTGGCCCGTTACCTTTGTGTTTGCGGCTGTCGCTGCCCTGGTAGCGTTTCGTATCTACGATCGCCGGAGTCGGCGATGGCAGATCGTCAGCGAAGCCCTTCTGGTGTTGATTGCGCTGGCGCTGATGCTGCACCTTATTCCGGGATTCAATAATCCCCTGCAGGTCGAGGCGGTTAAGGTCGGTGCCCGCAGCGTGCCCTTCTCATTTTCCTTTAATTTCGATAAAGCGCTGATTCCTTTTCTGCTGCTGGCCTGTCTGCCGACGCTGTTCAACGCAGAGGCACATCCGCCGCGCTCGCCGGCCTGGTGGCTCGCGCCTGTCGCCGCCGTGCCGCTGCTGTTGAGCAGCGCCGTGTTGCTGGGCGGCCTTGCCGTCGAAACGCACCTTCCGGACTGGCTGGGATCGTTTGCCCTGGCCAATCTGTTTTTTGTCTCACTGGCCGAAGAGGCGTTTTTCCGGGGTTATCTCCAGCAGCGCCTGCGCCAGAAATGGGGCGGCGTGATCGCCCTGCTGGTAACGGCACTGCTGTTTGGTCTGGCCCATGCATCTGGCGGGGTGCTGCTGATGATCTTTGCCGCGCTGGCCGGACTGATTTATGGTCTGGTCTGGCACTGGAGCGGCCGCCTGTGGCTGGCGACCGCGTTCCATTTTGCACTCAACATGGCCCACCTGCTGTTCTTTACCTACCCTGCGCTGGCGCACTGATCCTTACAGCGTGAAGACCGCCAGGTCGTGCGCCATCTCGGTGTCAGGGAAAATGCGCTGGCATTCTGCCAGCAGGCGCGCCATGTCCCGGGCGAGGTAACGCGAACTAAAATGGGTGGCAATCAGGCGCTTTGCTCCGGCCTGCTTTGCCACCGTCGCAGCCTGTAAGGTAGTAGAGTGACCGCGTCCGTTGGCTTTTTCAGCCAGCGCCTCTTCCAGCGTGGTTTCATGCACCATCACATCCACGTCCGCCGCCAGCTGTAGCGCGACGTCAGTGGGCGCAGTATCACCAAAAATGGCCAGCGTTTTGCCTTTCACTGGCGGCCCAAGATACTCAGCGCCGTTAACGGTACGCCCGTCTTCCAGCGTAATCGTGTCGCCCTGCTTTAACTGCTGATACCAGGGTCCGCG
Source organism: Pantoea sp. BR_17 (assembly GCF_041955125.1). Lineage (NCBI taxonomy): Bacteria > Pseudomonadati > Pseudomonadota > Gammaproteobacteria > Enterobacterales > Erwiniaceae > Pantoea > Pantoea sp. BR_17. The sequence goes on from NZ_JAVAXT010000006.1 coordinate 181,005, forward strand.
CGGTACGCCCTCTGCTTTCAGGCGAGGCGCATCCAGAAAACCGGGTTTGTCATGCTGCTCAATGCGATAGCCAAAGCAGGCAATGGTGTGATTCATCGGCCAGGCGGTCACGCGAAATTCGCCATCATCCAGTACCTCACCCGCGGCGATCTCAACGATCTCCAGCGGGTAATCGGTATACGAGCTGGACAGCGACAGTGCCGTTTCAACGAAGGCTTTCAGCCCTGCTGGACCGTAAACCGTCATTGGCGTGGTTAACCCCGCCATCGAGCGACTGGTAAGCAGGCCCGGCAGCCCAAAAATATGGTCGCCATGAAGATGGGTGATAAAGATTTTATCGAGTTTGCCAGGCTTCAGGTCTGAGCGCATAAACTGGAGTTGTGTGCCCTCACCGCAGTCAAACAGCCAGGTGGCGCCGCTTTTGTCGCGGGTAAACGCGATGGCAGTGACATTGCGTTGCAGACTCGGCGCGCCCCCGCCGGTGCCAAGAAAAGTCAGGTACATGCTATGCTTCCCTGTAAATAATGAAACGATAAGGCCTGTTACAATCATAGGCGCAATTTTTGCGACGCCGTACCCTGCGGCGTTACACTCTCTATCACTTTCCCAGTAACCGGATGAGACTTCCATGACCCGACATTATGACTATCTCGCCATCGGCGGCGGCAGCGGCGGTATCGCTTCAATTAACCGTGCAGCAAGCTATGGCCAGACGTGCGCCCTGATTGAAGCCAAAGCGCTGGGCGGAACCTGTGTCAACGTCGGCTGCGTGCCGAAAAAAGTAATGTGGCACGCCGCACAAATTGCCGAGGCCATTCATCTTTACGGGCCGGATTATGGTTTTGATACCACCGTTAATCGCTTTGACTGGGGCACGCTGGTGAAAAACCGTAGCGCCTATATCGATCGTATTCACCAATCATACGACAATGTTCTGGGGAAAAATAAGGTCGATGTGATCCACGGTTTTGCCCGTTTTGTTGATGCCCATACCGTTGAGGTGAATGGCGAAACGATCACCGCCGATCATATTTTGATTGCTACGGGCGGACGCCCGAGTCATCCCGACATTCCCGGCGCGGAATACGGGATTGATTCTGACGGCTTCTTTGAGCTGGATGCCCTGCCAAAACGTACCGCCGTGGTCGGCGCGGGCTATATCGCCGTTGAGCTGGCGGGCGTGGTAAACGCATTAGGTTCAGAAACCCATCTGTTTGTTCGCAAACATGCGCCACTACGCAATTTTGATCCGCTAATTACGGATACGCTGGTTGAAGTGATGAACGCGGAAGGCCCAACGCTGCATACGCAGGCGACGCCAAAAGCGGTAGTAAAAAATGCCGATGGCAGCCTGACGCTGCAGCTGGAAGATGGCAGTGAATACACGGTTGATTGCCTGGTCTGGGCGATTGGACGCGTTCCTGAAACCGACGGCCTGAATATTCAGGCAGCGGGTGTGGCGCTGGACGAGAAAGGCTACATCAAGGTCGATAAATTCCAGAACACCAACGTGCCTGGCGTTTATGCCGTCGGCGATAACACCGGTGCCGTTGAACTGACGCCGGTCGCCGTCGCGGCGGGCCGTCGCCTGTCAGAGCGTTTGTTCAATAACAAACCGGATGAGCATCTGGACTACCGCAATATCCCGACTGTGGTGTTCAGCCATCCCCCCATCGGCACGGTGGGCCTGACAGAGCCGCAGGCGCGCGAACAGTACGGTGATGACCAGGTGAAAGTCTACAAATCCGCCTTTACCGCGATGTACACCGCCGTCACGCAGCATCGCCAGCCGTGCCGCATGAAACTCGTCTGCGTCGGTCCGGAGGAAAAAATCGTCGGCATTCATGGCATTGGCAGTGGTATGGACGAAATGCTGCAGGGCTTTGCGGTTGCGTTAAAAATGGGCGCGACCAAAAAAGACTTTGATAATACCGTGGCGATTCACCCGACGGCGGCGGAAGAGTTTGTCACCATGCGCTAACCCGTTCCTCTCTGCTGCCGACAGACAGCAGAGAGACCACCGCTCGCTGGCCTTCGCGCCAGTGAGCGATTTATCAGTTGAAATAGGTCTCCCGCAGCGGCGTCAACGCCGCACCGAGTGCCGAGCTGTCGCCCTCAATAGTGCTCAGCAGAATATCCGGATACTCCGCCGAAATATTCCAGCGTTTGCCCGAACTGACCCGGGGCATGGCTAAAAACATTTCGCCCAGCTTACGGGGCAATTCGCCGCCTAAAATAATGGCACCGGGATCGATAACGGCATTCAGGGCATCCATGGCCCGATGTAAATTGGGCGTGACTTCGTTGACCCATTGCCGGGCAATGGGCCAGTCCGGATCGAATTTATTATTAAGATCGCGAATGTTGTGAATTTCAATACCGCCGTTGCGCAGTCGATCAATTAAGATCCCCAGCGCAGGACGCAGTTTGCCCTCTTCCGGCGAAAAAATCCGGCTGATCTCGCCCGCATTGCCAAAAGCGCCCTGAAACGGTTTGCCGTTAATGACAATGCCGCCACCAAAGCCGTAATTAAAAGAGAGGTAGCCGAAGGTCTCGTAGTGCAGGCCCGCGCCCAAAAAAGCTTCTGCATGCGCGGCCGTCGTGGCGTTATTTTCAATCCAGACGGGCCGGTCAAACAGCGTCATAATTTCACGGCGCAGATCAATGCCCATCCAGTTTTTCAGCGGTTCTGGCGGATTAAAATATTTCCGGGAGTCATACAGAAAGCCCGCCATGCTGTATCCGACGCCACACACTTTTTCTGACGAAATACCAATATGTTTTAAGGTATCCAGATAATGGCGTTTGAGATCCAGCAGCGTTCGGGCAGGATTGCCGGGCAGCGTGTCCAGCACGCAGTATTCGATAATATCGCCGCGGAAATTAATCAGGCTTGCCGCCACGCTGTCAGAGTTAATGGAAATACCGTAACTGTAACGTGCGTCCGGATTCAGGGATAACGACGGGCTGGGCTTACCCCTTCCCTGTGAGGGCGATTCCCCCAGGCTGAGAAAACCGTTTTCGGTCAGTGTATCAACAATACGGTGAACCGATGACTGATTCAGAATCGTTTGTGAAACCAGCGAGGAGCGGGAAATGCCGTGATTGCGGCGGACAAGCTCAAGAATAAGTTTTTCACTGCGATTAAGTTCGACTTCATCACGACCTGAATATCCATGAACCACCACGTTATCCTCACCGTTTTAATGACAGGTTCTGTTACACCCTAGCACGCTTTTATGCATTCCGAATAGTCATGCGCCTGACCTTTACGTGCTGTGTGAACATGCTGATTCAGGACGATATTCCTAAAAAAAAATCGCATCACCAAATCATCATAATACTGACACAAAACAGGCCGACACTCTAATTTCATGCGTAACGCATTATATTAAATCAGCGTTTCCCGTTGCTGAGTCATTGTGCAGCACAAGGTAAACGAACGAGCTCAGGACCTTTCACAAAATGAACGGATTAAGAATGGATACGCGCGTAAAGGTGATTGAACGTATTGCTCAAGAAGCATCACAGCTGGCGCTGGATTATTTCAGGCAGCTCAGTGAATTAGAAATCTGCGAAAAAAGGCCCCAGGATGTGTTCAGTGAAGCAGACCAGGAGGTTGAGAAGCTGATTCGTCAACGTCTGGCGCAATATTTCCCCAATGAACGCGTCATTGGCGAAGAGCAAGGCGGCGAACTCAGTGACCGTTACTGGTCAGTCGATCCGATTGATGGCACCAGTAACTTTCTCCGTGGCTCGTCGTTATGGGGCATTTCTGTCGGTTATGTCATCGACGGCGAACCGGTCATCGGGGTGATTGTTCATCCGGTGTTAAACATCATGCTGAGCGGGGGCAAGGAGACCGGCATTTATTTTAACGGCCAGCCTTTTACGCGGCCCGAGATCGCCCAGGGGCTCAAAACCGTTGCCATTGGCGACAGTCCTTCATGGGACTTCACCCACCAGCTCTGCATTGAAAAAGCGTACCGGGATACTGGCTGGAATGTGGTGCGCTACCGCTGTGCCACCATCGGTTTAAGCTTTAGTGTGCTGGGCTATGTTGATGGCTATCAGGAGTGCTTCAGCAGTATGTGGGATGTTTCCGCGGGCTATGCCCTATGCAAAGCCGCAGGGCTTGATGCTCATCTGGCCGGGAGCCAGGAAAAAAGTTCAACACATGTGAGTGTTGGCACCGCGGCACTCAATCGCCTTTCCGCCCAGTTTATTCCGCATCCCCGCTTTACCCCCGCCTGAATATCCGTCAGTCCGCGCTCTCTTCCTGCCGTCTTTTCAGGACAGCGTTTCGGCGCTGTCCTCCCCGCTTTTTTCTTCATATGACCGACAAACGTCCTGCCCTTAATATTATTCACTACGCATGATAATAGTTAGCAGAGTAAATGTACGAAATCAAAGCAACTCATTATTATCATGTTAAATATGGGTTTTATAAAATTAATAAATTCTTAACCTGCCTGAAATTGCCTAATTTCGCCGCATCAAATTATTATGCGCATCGCATTAATTAATATGCACACATTTCTTCAATGACGGGGCAGCCATACGTGAATACGCTTGAAATCAATAATGCCATGCTCAGATTCGACGACTTTGTCGCGCTGGACGGCATTTCACTGAAGGCCGAAAAAGGACAGTTCGTTTCCCTGCTGGGTCCGTCTGGATGTGGCAAAACCACGCTGCTCAAAGTGATTGCGGGCTTTTACAGCCTGGACAGCGGGGAAGTCCTGATTCACCAGCAGGACATGCATCAGGTTAAACCTGAGCACCGCGATACGGCCATGTGCTTTCAGTCCTATGCGCTGTTCCCTCACCTGTCTGTGGCCGAAAACATTGGGTTTGGGCTGAAGCAGAGGAAAATGGCCAAAGCGGAGAGACAGGATCGCGTCACGCAAACCGCCGCTCAGGTCTCGTTAAACGCCCACTTACCGAAGCTGCCTGCGCAGTTATCGGGCGGTCAGCAGCAGCGTGTCGCGCTGGCCAGAGCGCTGGCTGTGCGGCCCGAAATCGTGTTGTTCGACGAACCGCTGTCGAATCTCGACGCCACATTACGCGACAGAGTCCGCCTCGAAATCCGCCAGCTGCAGCGTTCACACGGGTTTACCGCTATCTATGTGACCCATGACCGTGCAGAAGCCCTGTCCATGTCTGACGTCGTCGTGGTTATGAACGCCGGACGCATTGAGCAAACCGGCACCCCTGAAGATATTTATTACTCGCCGGTTAACCGGTTTGTTGCGGGCTTTGTTGGCCAGGCGAATGTGATGAAAGCGCATGTCATCGACGGTGACAGTCACACCGGAATGTATCGTGTTTCCTGCGTGCTGGGTGAAATGAACATTCACAGTCCTGTTCCGCCCCTTTCCGACAAGGTATACACCTTCTGGCGTCCGGAAGATGCTCTGCTGAGCGAACAGGAAACCGGTATGAATACCCGTGCTTTCGAAATAGGTGCCGTGAGCTTTCTGGGCAACCTGTCCGAGCTACAGGTTCACCCAAAGGACCATGAAGAGCCGGAATACCAGTGGCATATTCAGTTAGTCGGTAAAAATCATATTCGGGAAGGAGATAGCGTTAATTTTTCCATCGCGCCTGACAGGATTCGCTTTTTGCAGGAAAGCTGGTCATGAAAGTGCACAACCGAAACATAGTCGCCTGGTTACTGGTGCTGCCTGCGGTCGCTCCCGTCGTGCTCACCCTGATTCTGATTGTCTTTATGGCCATCGCGCAATCTGTCGGACTGTTCAACTTTGGCGCGCCTGCGCATTTTACGCTGCAGTACTGGGAAACCATCCTGAACGACAGTCAGCTGTGGCGCGCCACCGGCTATTCCCTGAAAATTGGCGTGGTCAGTGCCGTCCTGTCTGTGGCGCTGGCCCTGCCGCTGGCGCTGTGGCTGAGAAAGCCCTTTCCCGGCTCTGTGCTGATGAGCGGCTTACTGAAAGCCCCGTTGATGGTGCACGGGCTGGTCGCCGCCCTGCTGTTCATCAATCTGATTTCCTGGCAGGGCTTTATTAACCTCGGCCTGCTCAAACTGGGCATCATCTCGCAACCCATCCGTATGCAGAATGATCGCTGGGGCATTGGTGTCATTATCCTGCAGGTCTGGAAACAGCTTCCCTATGCCCTGTTGATCATCACCGGCAGCCTGCGCGCTATCGGGGACGAAATCGTTGATGCGGCCCGCGATCTGGGCGCAGGCAAAACCGCCCGCCTTTTACAGATCATTCTGCCCTTATCCATCAAAGCCGTTCAGGTCTCGCTGATCCTGATCTTCATTGGCGCATTGGGCGACTTTTCATTCCAGGTCGTGGCTGGCCCCACCAGCGTTTTCTCCCTGTCGCAATACATGCTGCGCTTTCCGGAAATCAGCGCCCAGGGCTGGAACCTTGCGGCCGTGGTGGCGGTGATATTAATGCTGGCGGCGTTTGTCGGTGCGGTGGTGCTGGCCGGTGTGGCGAAGTGGCTGCAAAAAGTGGGAGAACATAAATGATGAGAGCCAGAAAAAGCATGTCGCCCCTGCGTATCATGATGATGATCCTGATTACCGCACTGTTCATGTTGTGGCTGGTGATCCCCTTTATTCTGACCGTGCTGTGGTCTCTGGTGGATAAAACGCATCCCTGGGCCTGGCCGGATGCCCTGCCGCCCGTGCTTTCCCTGGGCCGCTGGGTCGAAGTCTGGACGACCACGGCCCTGCCGCAGGCGCTGAAGAACAGCTATTTACTGGCAGCAACCGTCTCTGTGCTCACGTTGCTACTGGCCCTGCCAGCGGGCTGGGCGTTTGGCCGGATGTCGTTTACGGGTAAATCCCTGCTACAGAATGCGGTTTTGCTTCCGCTCATCGTGCCCGGCTTTGTGATTGCGCTGTTTTTTTCCATGCTGTTGAACGTGGTGGGCATCCACAGTCGGTTTGTCGGCATTTTACTGGGACATACCATCATCTTAATGCCCTATGCCGTGAGGATTCTGACCCTTTCCTTTTCTCAAATACGTCAGGACACCCTGGATGCCGCCCGCGATATGGGCGCGTCTGTAGTAAATCGTTTTTTAGTTGCCTGCCTGCCAACTATCAGACCCGGCATATTTGCGGCCTTAATTATTGTCTTTACGTTATCCATCGAAGAGTTCGCCATTAGCTTTATTGTCGGCTCGCCGGATTTTATTACCGTACCGACCATTCTTTATTCTTATCTGGGTTACAACTTTATCAGACCTAATGCCGCTGTTATTTCTTTAATGCTGGTCGTGCCGAATGTCATTTTAATGCTGATAGCTGAAAAATTACTGACAAAGAATCCCGTCGCCGCTTTTGCTGGAAAAGGCTGACGGTTATTAACTCGCTTAACTGGGGAAAATCATGTTCAGACGATCTGCCACCTTATTATTACTTGCGTGGGCTTTTTGTACTCAGGCTCAGGGTATTACACAAATGGACTGGCAACACATTGTTGACGAGGCTAAAAAAGAAGGGAAATTAACCTGGTACCAATGGTATTACCAGGATCGTCTTAAAGAGCAGGTCAGCCTGTTTGAAAAACAGTACGGTATTGCTGTTACGATCTCTGAAGGTCCGCTGCAAGGCAATATTAATAAACTCATGGCTGACCGGGGACGGGAAACAGGCGATATTGATGTGTTTTCGATTGGCGGAGGCGCATTCGGTACGGTATCGCCTCAGCAAACGTTTTTTGGCCCGATTAATACGCTGCTGCCGGAAGGCAAAACCCTGAACTACACCATTGAGGGTACGGACAGTAAAGGTTATGGCGTGGCATTTTGGGGCAATCAGACGGGCCTGGCCTACGATTCGCGCCGCATGAAAGAAAGCGAGTTGCCCCGTACCCTGCCGCAGCTCACCACCTTCCTGCAGACTCATCCTCAGGAGTTTGGCTTTAACGTGGAAAACGGCGGTTCCGGTCCGGCGTTTATTGAATCTGTCACGCGTACGCTGGTGCCTGGCTTTGATTTCACCAAAGGCGATGCGGATGTAAAAAGCCTGACGGCCTTACAACCGGCCTGGAACTGGTTCAAACAACTGCGTCCTGATTACATTATTACCGCCTCTAACGCCGACAGCGTAACGCGACTGGTGAGCGGTGAGTTTCTGCTGGTCCCCGCCTGGGAAGACTATCTGGTGGGCTTAGAAAACCACGGCGAAGTCCCCAAAACCATCCGACTCTACATCCCCGATTTTGGCATGCCCGGCGGCGGAAATATGGTGGCGATTCCCAAGAATGCGCCGCACAAAGCGGCAGCATTACTGTTTATCCACTGGCTGACGCTGCCCACGACACAAAGGCTGTTTCAACAGGTTTATGGCATTACGCCACAAAATAAAGAAGTGAATCGCGATGCTGGTCTGATCAACAGCAAAGAACGTGTTCATGGCACCCAGTTCATGCCTAAACCGCTGGGCGACGAAGTCAGAACCGAATTTTCTAACCAGGTCTTACTTAAGTAAGCCTGTGCTAACCCGACAACAGAAGGTAACGCTGAGCATGCCGACAAAAAAACACCCTGTACGCGTAGTGAATTCCCGCCTGATTGCACATCGTGGTGCGCCTCTGCTGGCACCAGAAAACACACTGCCTTCTTTTCAGGCGGCCGTTGAGCATGGCGCGACGTGGATAGAGGTGGATGTCAAACTGACCAAAGACAGGCACCCGGTCATCATTCACGATGATGCGGTGGATCGGACAACAAATGGCACCGGCTACGTCGCCAATTTAACCCTGGACCAAATCCGGTCGCTGGATGCGGGCGTCTGTTATGGCCACCTGTTCAAAGGCGTTAAAGTCCCTACACTGGCTGAAACCGTGGGATTTGTGCTGGATAAAGGTATTGGCCTTCAGCTGGAGATCAAACCAACGTCTGGTCAGGAAATTGAAACCGCGGAAATTGCCATTACGCAGCTGAAATCGCTGTGGCCTGCGGATGAAAAGAAGCTCTTTATCAGCAGCTTTTCTGAGCTCTCGCTGAAGGTTGCGGAAAGGATCATGCCTGACGTCCCGCGTGGACTGGCCGTGTGCGTTCCTCCCAGCGATCCTGTGGCATTACTGGCCAGAACCGGCTGTCAGATCCTGCACTTCCTGGCGGACTTTGCGACGGATGACGACCTGAAACGCCTGGCCGATTCCGGTATTGAATTTGCGATTGCCACAATTAATGACCCTGCTGTCGCCCGTAAATATTTACACAGTGGCGCGCAAACGATATTGAGCGATATACCTGATTTAGCCATTTAATAATAAATTCATTATCAAGGCGTTATGCGCCCTGATAATAAACACCAGGGAAAACCATAAAAATACGGCCACATGATGTAGCCACGTAACGCTTTTAATTATTTCGTCATAACGAAACTGACATTTTTGAACAATGCCGCCTTGTGCGGAAATAAACCTCATGCTTCACCAACATTAAAGGGTAGATGATATGCAACGTAAAATAAAAATATGCGCGCCGCATGCACTGTGTTTGCTGATCTCATTTTCTGCATGCTCCGCTGAAATTTATAATAAAAACGGTAATAAACTTGATCTGTACGGTAAAGTCGATGCGCGTCATGTCTTTTCGGACAATACCGCCGAAGATGGTGATAACTCTTATGCGCGCCTGGGTTTTAAAGGTGAAACCCAAATTAACGATCAGCTGACAGGCTATGGTCAATGGGAATATAACTTCCAGCTGAACCACAGTGAAGGCGGCACTGACGCACAAACCGGGAATGCGACGCGTCTGGGTTTTGCAGGTCTGAAACTGGCTGACTTTGGCTCATTCGATTACGGCCGCAGCTTTGGCGTGCTGTATACCGCATCGGCTTACACCGATATGGCACCGATTTACGGTTCCGGCACCATGACCACCAACGACAACTTCCTGTCAAAACGCTCAACCGGCCTGGCCACCTGGCACTCGCCAGACTGGAACGGCCTGAAGGTCATTCTTCAGTATCAGGGGAAAAACGACCGCTCAACCGCTAAGCTGGCAAACGGCGACGGCTACGGTGCCGGTCTGACCTACAGCATTACCGATGGTTTGAGCTTTGCTGCGGCCGGTATGAAAGCCAATCGTACGCTGACACAGCAAGCTGACGGTCAGGGTGACGATGCGACGGCATGGGTGACCTCGGCCAAATACGATGCGAACCAAATCTACCTTGCCGCGATGTACGGTGAGGCCAACGATGTGACCCCGTACGGCCAGCTGTCGCAGATTGCTGATAAGACGCATAACTTCGAAGCCATTGCGCAATATCAGTTCCTCAACGGCTTACGCCCTTCCATTGGTTTTGTCACGCAGCGTGGGGAAAACCTGCAAGGCGCAGGCAACTTTGCCGGTGGAAGCCAGACCATGCAGAAATATATTGCGGTGGGCACCTATTACTACTTCAACAAGAACATGCTGACCTATGTGGATTACCGCATTAACCTGTTGAAAGATAATGACTTTACTCGTGCTACCGGTATCACTACGAAAGACAGCGTCGGGATGGGCCTGACCTATCAGTTTTAATCGCAGTGACCGTGCTTTATCACATGCTTTGCCCTGTGTCGCTTCAATCCTGAGAATCGCTGTTTTAGCGAGGCCGGCAACTGTCGGCTTTTTTTATGACCGGCGTCGCCAGGATAACTAAAGGACAGTGGCAGACCGATGCGTCAACGGTGAGGGGTTCTGATCAAGGTTTTCCAGCCATTTCACATAGGCCTGATCCCACAGCGCAGCCGGCGTGCCCGCTTTACCCAGGCCAAAACCATGCCCGCCGCTGGAAAGCTGAATCAACTGAACCGGCACGCGATTGCGGCGACAGGTATCGCGCATTAACTGCGTGTTAAAGGGTTTCGAAGTGTGGTCGTCACCGGCCTGAGCCAGGAAGGTGGGCGGATAAGCGTGCGTGACATAATTTTGCACAGACCAACTGGCTTCTTCCTGTGGGCTGGCATCATTACCGACCATCATCAGATGTGTATTGGTATGTTGATAAGGGGCTTCCAGGGTAATGACCGGATAAATCAGCCCGACACTGTCCGCTTTGGGGATTTCCTGATCCACTCTGTCAATGGGGGGATAGGACTGAAAGTCCGGACGCGCCGCCGCCATCCCCAGCAAATGCCCACCGGCCGAAAATCCTAATACATGCACTTTTCGTTCGAATGAGCGAAGCAGACGCAGCGCGCGCTGGGCATCCTGTAAAGGCGCCAGATTTCCGGCCTGCCACTTTTCACGCGGCAAACGGTAGCTGAGAACATAGGCGGTATAGCCGTTGGCATTTAACCAGTGTGCAACGGGCCAGGCTTCACGTCCCATACCGATCCAGCGGTAGCCGCCGCCTGCCGCGATGAGCACCGCTTCACCGTTGGGGTTTTCAGGTCTGAAACGCTGAATCGCCGGGCTGACGATATTCGACCAGGAGCCCCATGCATCAACACGTAATTTTCCGCCAGGGCCGCCACCGCCGGGCGGTTCGTCCGGCCAGAGGGGAATAATATCATCGCGGGCAAACAGTTTGCTGGTAGCCAGTGAAAGCGCAAGCGCTCCTGTGCCGAAAATAAAGCGTCGACGCGTAATCATGATGCCTGTTAAATCTATGCCAGAAAGGTCAGACGGCCCTGTCGGTCCGCTGCGTTTTTATTATGTATCGCACGTTTGGTGAAGACGCTGGCGATTATGTACGCAATCGGGCATGAAAATCCATTAAAAAACGCGCCATTTTAGCGCGTTTATTGACGATTTAACTGCGGTTAATCTTCCTGCTGGAACTGCGTCATCACCGTTTGCTCACACTGCTGCGTATTTTTACGCAGTTTAGCGCGCTCTTCGTCACCCAGCTGCAGCCATGCGCTGGCGACTTCATTCGCCAGTTCCTCGTCAAATTCAGGTTTATTGAAGGCGGAAGAGGACTGCGATCCTGCGACGCTGGATTTCATTTTTTCGACATACTGATCGGCTGTCGATACGCTTTTTTCACTGCTCACGATGTGACACAGCTGGCTGGCGTAAGCACTTTGTTCCGTGTCGTCTGCCGCCAGCGCACTGCCAGAGGCCAGTACGCTCAGCAACAGTATCTGAGATATCTTCATCGTCTTCTCCTGTTATCAGTTAACCCACTTTCATGACTGGCGCTGCTTTGCATCCAGTCGGGCCTGGCGCCAGTTTAGCAACGGCGTTACCGACACGCCGTGCACCACGATGCTGCATACCACCAGCGTCAGCGCCATATCAACCATCATCGTTGCCTGCGAGCCGCCCATACCATGGACCCAGGCAAACGCAATATAATTAAGACTACCTATACCGCGAATCCCCAGCCAGCCGATGAGCAAACGGTGAGGAAGCGATACGCCGCAGCGCAGCGTGACCAGCCATACGGCGAGTGGCCGGACGACCACAAACAGCAACAGGCCGAGCATCACGCCCTGCATGTTCCAGTGATGGGCCAGCGTCACGCCGAGGACCACCATCATTGTGGCCGCCAGTAAACGCTCAATAGTATCGCCAAAAGACAGCGCGTCGCCTACCACTAAACCGACCGATTTCACCATACCGCTACCGTGTTGCTGTAAACGCTGGTTGGGATTGACCAGTGCTTCCGCAGGCAGCACCCGATCGTCATCCGGCATATCATCAGGCTGATAACGTTTGAACACACCCAGTTCAGCCCGACGTAATCCCAGGCCTGCCGCAAAGGTAGCCAGAAAGCCCGACGCGCCCAGCGATTCAGCAAGGGCATAGCTCAACGCAATGAGCGCCAGCGCCAGAAAGTCATTGGGTGCGACATCACCATGCGCATGACGAAGCCGTGCGGCCAGCAGGCCGACTAACCGCCCCAGACCAAACCCCAGCAGAATGCCGCCGCCAATGGCCCACACCACATCAATGGCTGCCCAGCGTGCCAGCATGCCCGTGCCCAGACTTTCACCGTTAAACAGCAACAGGGCCAGAATGAGTAACGGCAGCGCCGAACCATCATTCATGCCCGCCTCACTGGATATCGCAACGCGCAGGGCATCATCGTCCTGCGCATCGCTGACGGAAATCAGGCTGGCCAGCACAGGATCGGTGGGCGCAACAATGGCACCAAAGGCCAGCGCAATCGGCCACGACAGCCCCACCAGCCAGTGAGACAGCAGCGTCATTGCGGCGACCGTCAACAACATGGCCGGAAACGCCAGCAGGCTGCCCGCGCGCCATTGCCTGGCTTTCAGCGGCAGACGCAGCTTGAGCCCGGTGATGAACAGCGACGCGGCCATCGTTATCTCGGTAATATGCGCGACCAGTTCAGCATGGCGGAGGATATCGATTTCAATCACATCAAATCCCCACGGCCCACAGGCGATCCCGGTTAATAAAAAAAGACCAAAAGAGGTCACGGGGCCGCGGTGGATCCACCCTGATGCCAGCGACATTAATAACAGCAGACAGCCCGTCGCAGCTGTCCAGGCAATGAAGTTCATAACGCACCGTTTTAATTGAGTTTATGACTAAGCCTGGCACATTTGCTGGCGGGCGGAAGAATCAGTCCCTGAGGTGACGACTGGCGAGGCGGATCAACAGGCTGACAGCGGCGGCAGCGGTGGATAACACGACAACGCCATTCCAGCCCCAGTGCGCCAACGCCAGGCTACCCAGTGCCGCCCCACTGGCCATACCGATAAACACCACGGTAAACAGCAGGGCATTTAGCCGGCTACGCGCCTCGGGAACCAGACCGTAAATCAATGTCTGATGGGCCACCAGGGTCGCCTGCACGCCTAAGTCAAAACCTATTGTGCTGATAATAATGACGGCCAGTTGAGCAGACAGCGGCAGGAAAGGCAGTAAAAACATCAGCGCGAAAGAGAGCGTCACCAGACCGGCACCAAACTGGGTGACGCGCGCCGGGCCAATACGATCCGCCACGTTCCCGGCCAGCGGCGCCGCCAGCGCGCCTGCCGCCCCTGCCAGACCAAAAGCACCGGCAATGGCACTGTCAAAATGGAAGCGGTCGCTAAGCATGATCGCCAGCGTTGACCAGAACGCACTAAAACTCACGGAGAGCAGTCCCTGTGCCAGCGCCGCACGCCGCAGGGTTTGATGCGCACGCCATAAGTGCACCAGTGACAACAGCAGGCGGGGATAGCTTACCGACGTACCCGGCGTAAAGCGCGGCAGTACGCGCCACAGCGTCAGGCTGATCAGCAACACGGCCACAGCCGCAATCATGTACATGGTGCGCCAGCCAAAATACTCCGCCACCACACCGCTAACGACACGGGATAATAAAATGCCGACCAGTAAACCCGTCATCACCGTGCCAACCGTTTTACCCCGGCTGGCCACCGGGGCGAGCGCGGCCGACGCCGGAACAATGTCCTGCGCCACGGTCGCCGTCAGGCCGGTGATAAAACTGGCGATAAGCAGTGCGCTGATGCCGCCGGAAAAGCCGCACAGCAGAAGCGCCATGACTAGCAGTAACCCTTTGATTAAAATAATGGTGCGACGATCGTGGCGATCGCCGAGCGGGGCCAGCAGCAGGATCCCCAGCGCATAACCCGCCTGGGTTAACATGGGCACCATACCGACGCTGCCAACGCTTATCTGGAACTGCTTGCTGATGATGTCGAGCATGGGCTGACTGTAGTAAATCGATGCCACGCTCAGACCCGCACCGGTTGCTAACGTAAAAACAAGGGGCGCAGGCAGGCGCTCAGTTGAATGCCGGTTCAGGTTGTGTACCACTGTCATAGTGAAATCCTCGAAAAAAGCGTGTGGCAAGTAAAGCCTGTTTTTGGCATACGCGGTAGACTGATAAAAAACAAAACGGTTATACGTGGGGCGCATGATCAATTTCAGCAATAACGATCGTATCGCATTGATGCATACCTTTATTCGCATTGTCGAAAACGGCAGTTTGTCTGCCGCCGCAGTGCAACTTGGCTCAACGCAGCCCACTATCAGCCGTCGGTTGCAGGCGCTTGAGCACGGGCTCGGCGTGAAGCTGATACTGCGCACGACGCACGCGCTCAAGCTCACCGATGATGGCGAACGCTGTTATGCACAGGCACGGCAACTGCTCGCCACCTGGCATGCGCTGGAAGACGATTTAACCGGCGCAGGTAGCGATCCCGTCGGGACACTGCGGGTACGCGCGCCGCATGCATTTGGTCAGGATCAACTGGTCGCCCCGCTGGTGGACTTTATGCGCCGCTATCCCCGTTTACGCATTGAGTGGATGCTTAACGACAGAACACCCGATTTTGTGGCCGAGAACGTTGACTGCGCCATTCAGGTCGGCGCGCCTACCGATCCTTCGGTCGTGGCGGTGCTGCTGGCCGAAGTGCCGCGCATTGTTGTCGCGGCCCCTGAGCTGCTCCGGCAGCATGCACCGATCACCCGGGTCGAACAGCTGGGCGCGTTGCCCTGGCTCGCGTTAACCAGCTTCTACCGTAACGAAATCGCGTTACAGCATCAGGACAAAGGTGAACCGGTGAATCTGCCGATCGCCCCTGTTTTAAGCAGCGACAGCCTCTATGCGGTACGCAAAGCCGCGCTGGCGGGCCTGGGGGCCGCCATCGTCTCGTCGTGGGTGATACAAGAGGATTTAGCAGAGGGCAGGCTGGTCCAGCTCATGCCGGAATGGCAGGCTCCGGCGTTACCGGTATGGCTGACCTATCCCTGGGCGAGCTATTATCCTGCCCGGCTGACTGCGTTTTTTGCCATGATCAAGGCGGTGTTGCCTCATCTGGCGGGGGCACGGCCGGCGTCAGGCTGACGCCGGCATCTCGCGGGAAAAGCGACGTCAGTCGCCGGCGCGGATAACGCGTGCCGTCGGTTACACGTTTTTCTTCTCTGCCCGCGACATGCTGTCCAGCCAGCCCATCACAAAGGCCGACAAAACGAAGGTCAGATGGATGATCACGTACCACATCAGCTTATCATTTTCGACATTGCGCGCGTCCATAAACACCCGCAGCAGGTGGATGGAGGAGATAGCCACAATCGACGCCGCCACTTTGTTTTTCAGCGAGCCGGAATCCATCTTACCCAGCCAGCTCAGCTTCTCTTTGCCCTCATCAATATCGAGTTTGGAGACAAAGTTTTCATAGCCAGACAGCATCACCATCACGAGCAACCCGCCGACCAGCGTCATGTCCACCAGTGACAGCAACAGCAGGATCAGATCGTTTTCTGCAATGCTAAAAATGTTGGGCAACAGGTGAACAATTTCCTGGAAAAATTTGATGGTCAGTGCCAGTAATCCCAGCGAAAGTCCAATGTAAACGGGAGCCAACAGCCAGCGCGATGCATACATCAGGTTTTCGGTAAAACGTTCCATAATTTCCCAGTCATAAGCAGTAAAGTCGCGCATTATAACCGATCATCTGTGAAGTTATTTCAGCCCTTCAGGAGAAATTTCAGGTGCGGGCGGCAAGGGTAAAGAAAGACGGAAACAGGCCCCACCTTCCGGGCGATTTTCCGCCCAGATCTGACCGCCGTGACTCTCAATGATGGTTTTACAAATGGCCAGCCCCAGTCCGACGCCAGGCACGGCCGACTCTTTGTCGCCACGCGAAAACTTATCAAAAATACGGGTCATGTCCTGTTCCGCGATGCCCGGACCGCCATCCCAGACGGCAATTTCCAGGCGGGCATGATCACACCAGGCGCGGATCCCGCGCGGCGCGCAGTTACCGGCGTATTTGAGGCTGTTTTCGATCAGGTTGGTAAACACCCGCTCCAGCAAGGTGCTGTCTCCCTTAATCAGGACGATATCCGCAGGCAGATCGAGTTCGACCGCCTTTCCTTTCAGCGACGGTGCCATGCTACTGAGCGCCCCGCCGATCACCTCTTCGAGAGCCAGCCACTCTTCCCGTAAATTCAGACCGCCGGACTGAATACGCGCCATATCCAGCATATTGCTGACCAGACGAATCGTGCTCAGGGTCTGTTCGCGAATCTGGCTGGCCTGGGGCACATACTTTGAATTATCACTGGCCAGGTCGAGCATCAGCATTTCCGCCTGACCAAACAGCACGGTTAAGGGCGTGCGTAAATCGTGAGACAGCGCCGACAACAGGGCATTGCGTAACTGTTCACGCTCGGCGGCCAGCCGCGAAGCCGCTTCACTCTGCGACAGCGCCAGACGTTCCAGCGCGTTCGCAATCAGGACGGTGAAGGTTTCTAACAGCCGCTGCTGTTCGGGAATCATCAGCTGGCGCACGTTTTCTGGCTCGACGACCAGCAGCCCGCGACAGGATTCTCCTACCTTCAGCGGCAGAATCTGGTAGGGCACGGCCGGTAACGTGTCTGTGCCTGCGCCGGCTGGCTGGCCTTTGCTGTAGCTCCATTTGGCGATAGCCCAGTCCGGTTCATTTCCCGGTAGCGCGTTGCCCTGGGTTTGCAGCTCGCCCTGCTCATCCGGCAGCAGCAGCAGGGATCGGGCCTGCAATGTGGCGTCGAGCACGCGCTGACTGGTGGCCGCGATATCCTCGGGTGTCAGACCGCTGCCCAACGATTTAGCCATTTCATACAGTTGCCGGGTGCGCTGTTCGCGATAACGCGCGACGCGCGCCTGGTAGCGCACGCCCGCCGTCAGGTTACCCACGATCACGCCGACCGCCAGCATTACGCCAAAGGTCACCAGGTACTGTAAATCGGAGACGGCAATCGTGCCTTTCGGTGCCACAAAAAACAGATCAAAGGCAATGATGTTGATGACTGTGGCGATTACGGATGGCCATCGGCCATAACGCAGGGCCACGATCACCACCGCCAGCAGGTAGATCATCACGCAGTTGGCCGGATCAAAGCTGATCAGCACCGATTGTCCGGCGGCGGTGACCAGAATACACAGCACCAGCGCCATCATGACGCCGCGCAACTGCATGCGCCATTTGTCGCTGTTAACCCGGTCGCTGGCTAAGGGATGCGGCGCATCCTGCATGGGCTCATTGAGTGCCACTACCAGCAAATCCAGATCCGGGCCCAGTTGCCCAAGCCGCTCAGCAAAACTGTCGCGCCGCCAGCGTCGCACGGGACGCCGTCCGGTCACAATCTTGCCCAGATCGTGTTCCCGCGCGTAGCGCAGCACCGCCTGAGCGTCGTCGGGATCGGAGAGCGTTGCCGTTTCCGCGCCCATCTCCTGCGCCAGTTTGAGCGTCCGCAAAATGGCGCGGCGACGGGCCTCCGGTAAGCGGTTGAGGCGCGGCGTTTCAACATAGACAGCGTGCCATTCGCTGCCGAGCCGGGCGGCCAGCCGTGCCGCCGTACGAACCAGTTTCTCGCTGCCCGTATCGTCTCCGATACAGAGCAAAATCGCGTCGCGCGTGTGCCAGACCTTGTCCCGTCCCTGGCTGTCGCGCCAGGCGCGCATCTGGTCGTCTACCCGATCGGCCGTGCGGCGCAGTGCCAGCTCACGAAGCGCAAACAGGTTGCCTTTGCGGAAGAAATTTTCGATGGCCCGCTCGGCGCGATCGCCAATGTAGACCTTGCCCTCTTTCAGGCGTTGCCGGAGATCATCAGGCGGCAGATCCACCAGCACCACTTCATCGGCGCTGTCAAAAAACGGGTCTGGTACGGTTTCACGCACCTGAATGCCGGTAACGCCGCCGACCACATCATTCAGGCTTTCCAGGTGCTGAACGTTCACTGTGGTCAGCACATCGATGCCCGCATCCAGCAGTTCTTCAATATCCTGCCAGCGTTTGGGATGTCGCGAGCCTTTCACGTTGGTATGAGCCAGTTCATCCATCAGGATGACCGCCGGATGACGTGCCAGCGCGGCATCCAGATCGAATTCAGCATGGCGGGATCGGCCGGTAGCGCGACGCGGCAGCACCACCAGTCCGTTAAGAAGCTGGGCCGTTTCCGGCCGCTCGTGGGTTTCCACCACGCCGACCAGCACGTCGAGTCCCTGGGCACGGAGCCGCTGCGCCTCCTGCAGCATGGCGTAGGTTTTCCCTACCCCCGCACAGGCACCAAAATAGATCTTGAGCTTACCGCGATGGCTGTCACTGTTGGCCTGTAACAGCGCATCCGGATCGGGGCGCAGCGGTTCGTGATTCATAGCGTCCTTTTACTTATTTAAGATCGTTCAGCGCCAGATTGAGTTGCAGCACATTCACCGTGGGTTCGCCGATAAATGGGAGCAGCGGACGTTGGGTCAGGCTGTCCACCAGCGCATCCACTTTCGCCAGCGGCAACTGACGGGCCGCCGCCACGCGCGGTGCCTGCCACAGCGCTGCCTGTGGCGAAATCTCTGGATCAAGCCCACTGGCTGAACTGGTCACCAGATCCACCGGCACCGGCCCATTGGCCTGCGGATTGGCTGCACGTAACGCGGCAACGCGTTCAGCCACCGCTTTGTCGAGTGCCGGATTACTCGCGGCCAGGTTACTGCCACTGGATGCCAGGGGATTATACGGTTTGTCGCCGGTGGCAGAAGGACGGCCCCAAAACTCGCCAGGCTGGCTAAAAGCCTGCCCAATCAATGCAGAGCCCCGTTCTTCACCTTCTACCTTTAACAGCGATCCGTTAGCCTGCCAGGGAAACAGCCACTGCGCCAACCCGGTCGTGAGCAAAGGATAAACTACGCCACATACAACCGTTAGCAGCAGCAGCAGAAAAATTGCCGGACGTAACTGACTCATTTTATTCTCCTCAGGCCATACCAAACAGCACAAGCAACATATCGATCGCTTTGATACCGATAAACGGCACCAGCAGTCCACCTAATCCATAAATCAGCAAATTACGGCGCAGCAGTGATGCGGCGCTTAATGGCCGGTAGCTCACGCCTTTTAAGGCCAGCGGAATCAGGAAGACGATTACCAGGGCATTAAAAATCACTGCCGACAGAATCGCGGAGGACGGTGAGTGCAGCTCCATCACGTTGAGCATATTGAGCTGAGGATACGTAGCCGCAAACGCCGCCGGAATAATGGCGAAGTATTTGGCTACGTCGTTGGCGATACTGAACGTGGTTAACGATCCGCGCGTCATCAACATCTGTTTACCGATATGGACCACTTCCAGCAGCTTGGTCGGGTTGGAATCCAGATCGACCATGTTGCCTGCCTCTTTTGCGGCCTGCGTCCCCGAGTTCATCGCGACCGCGACATCGGCCTGCGCCAGCGCAGGCGCATCGTTGGTGCCGTCACCGGTCATCGCCACCAGGCGGCCTTCGGCCTGATACTGACGGATCAGCGCCAGTTTGGCTTCGGGTGTCGCTTCCGACAAAAAGTCATCCACGCCCGCTTCGGCTGCAATCGCGGCGGCGGTCAGCGGGTTATCACCGGTAATCATCACGGTTTTAATGCCCATTTTGCGCAGTTCGGCAAAGCGCTCTTTGATCCCGCCCTTGACGATATCTTTCAGCGCGACCACGCCCAGCACTTTCGGGCCTTCAGCGACCACCAGCGGGGTGCCGCCCGCACGGGCAACCTCTTCCACCCGGGCGTTTACTTCTGCCGGGAACGCACCGTGACTGGCTTCAATATGACGGCGCACCGCATCGACCGCCCCTTTACGAATCAGGCGGTTCTGCACGTTCACACCGCTCATGCGCGTCTGGGCTGAGAAGGGAATAAAACTGGCTCCCATGCTGCTCAGGTCCCGCTCACGCAGATTAAATTTTTGCTTCGCCAGGACCACGATACTGCGACCTTCCGGCGTTTCATCCGCCAGCGAGGCCAACTGGGCGGCATCGGCAAGCTGTTCTTCTGTGACGCCGGGGGCCGGTAAAAACTGGGTCGCCTGGCGGTTACCCAGTGTGATGGTGCCGGTTTTGTCCAGCATCAGCACGTCCACATCCCCGGCCGCTTCGACAGCACGACCACTGGTGGCAATCACGTTTGCCCCCAGCATTCGGCTCATCCCCGCGACGCCGATGGCGGAGAGTAAACCACCAATCGTGGTAGGGATCAGGCACACCAGTAACGCAACCAGCACGGTGATGGTCACCGGCGTACCGCCCCAGGCGGAGAACGGCCACAGCGTGACGGTAGCTAACAGAAACACAATCGTCAGGGACACCAGCAGAATCGTCAGGGCGATTTCATTGGGCGTTTTACGGCGCTGTGCGCCTTCCACCATCGCGATCATGCGATCCAGGAAGGTTTCGCCGGGGTTTGCACTGCAGGTGATGACCAGCCAGTCGGACAGAATACGCGTCCCGCCGGTTACCGAGGCAAAGTCACCGCCCGATTCACGAATCACCGGCGCGGATTCCCCGGTGATGGCACTTTCATCAACCGATGCGCCCCCTTCGACCACCTCACCATCGCACGGGATAACGTCACCCGCTTCCACTAATACCGCATCCCCTTTGCGCAGCTCATCGGCCGCAATCTGCTGCCATTTTGCACCGTAATGCGCAGCCGACAGTTTTTTCGCAAAGCTGGTTTTTTTGACGCCTTTCAGGCTGTTCGCCTGGGCTTTACTGCGCCCTTCGGCCAGCGCTTCTGCCATGTTCGCAAACAGCACGGTAAACCACAGCCAGACAGACACCGCGCCGGTAAAACTGGCGCTGCCGGTCTGATAGCCAGTAGACATCAGCACCGCCAGTACCGTGGTCAGGAGACTGCCCAGGTAGACGACAAACATCACCGGATTACGAAACTGAACGCGTGGGTCGAGTTTTTTCACGGCATCGATTGCTGAAGTGCGCAAGAGCGCTGCGTCAAACACCTGTTGTTGACGACTCATGATTAATGTCCCTGAATAAGTTGCAGATGCTCGGCTACCGGACCCAGAGCCAGAGCGGGGATAAAGGTCAGTGCGCCCACCAGCAGGACGGTGCCTACCAACAACGCGATAAACAGCGGACCATGCGTTGGCAGCGTCCCGTTACCGACCGGCTGAATTTTTTTACCGGCCATAGAACCGGCAATCGCCATTACCGGCAGGATGATGCCAAAGCGCCCCAGGAACATGCAGATGGCCAGCAAAACGTTCCAGAACGGCGTGTTCGCGCTCAGACCGGCAAAGGCACTGCCGTTGTTGTTGGCGGCCGACGATACGGCGTATAACACTTCACTGAAGCCGTGGGTGCCTGGGTTAGCCATACCGGCCCGGCCAGCGTCGGTCATCATGGCGATGGCTGTACCGATCAGCACCAGAGCGGGCGTCACCAGAATGGCAAGGGCGGTCATTTTCATTTCCCAGACTTCGATTTTTTTGCCGAGAAACTCGGGAGTACGGCCAATCATCAGTCCGGCGATAAACACCGCCAGCAACACGAACAGCAACATCCCATACAGGCCCGCACCGACACCGCCGAAGATCACTTCGCCCAGTTGCATCAGCAGCATAGGTACCATACCGCCCAGGGCCGTGAACGAGTCATGCATCGCATTCACCGCACCACAGGACGCGGCGGTCGTGATAACCGCAAACAGGCTGGAATTGAGAATGCCAAAGCGCGTTTCTTTTCCTTCCATATTGATGGCGCTGTCCGCGCCCAGCGTCAGGAAGTGCGGATTCCCGTTCACTTCCGCCCACATCACGAAGGCCGCCGCCACAACAAACATCAGCGTCATTGACCACAGCAGCATGTTGCCCTGACGACGGTCTTTCACACATTCGCCAAAGGCAAAGCACAGCGCGGCCGGTATCAGGAAGATACTGAGCATCTGCACGAAGTTGGTCAGCGCGGTGGGGTTTTCAAACGGGTGAGCAGAGTTCGCGTTAAAAAAGCCGCCGCCGTTGGTGCCCAGCATTTTGATGGCTTCCTGCGAGGCCACCGGGCCCATTGCCAGCGTTTGCTGCGCCCCATCCAGGCCGGTAATCGTCTGATAAGGCAGGACGTTCTGAATGCTGCCCTGGCTGACAAAAAACAGCGCCATCAGCAGACTGACGGGCAATAACACGTAAAGCGTCACGCGCGTCAGATCGCGCCAGGCGTTACCCAGGGTTGCAATCGAGCGATTCGCAAAGCCCCGAATCAGGGCAAAGGCGACAGCGATACCGGTCGCGGCAGAGAAAAAGTTCTGCACGGTCAGGCCCACCATCTGGCTGAAATAGCTCAGGGTGCTCTCGCCTGAATAAGCTTGCCAGTTGGTGTTAGTGACGAAGCTAATCGCGGTGTTAAGCGCCAGATCCCAGCTCAAGGCAGGAAAGTGTTGTGGATTGAGAGGGAGCTTGTCCTGAAGCAGCAGTATAGCCAGCAGGAGGATCAGGCCGAAAAGGTTGAACAGCACAATGGCCAGCAGGTATTGCGGCCAGCGCATATCGCCTTGCTGTACCCCGGCGACGCGCCAAAACAGCGCTTCGGCACGGGTAAAAAGGGGTTTGTCCGCCACCAGCGCTGCCAGACCACGTCCCAGCGGCTGTGCCAACACCATCAGCACCAGCAGATACACCGCGATCAGTAAAAATGCATTGGCCGCCATCAGAAGGCCTCCGCATTCAACAGGGCATACACTAAATAGCCCAGCAACAACACGACCAGCACAATGCCGGTTATCACGCCTGCACTCACAGCAACCTCCAGAGGTTTGGATTTGCTGAATAGCTTGCGCTGAGTCACATAAAGAAAGGGTTAAAAAGCACTGGCACGCTGTAAAAAAGGTATAAAAATGGCGACGTTGGCTCAGGCAACGTCCAGCAACCAGACCCGGTTGAGGTCGATCGTTGGCCAGGCCGCGAGACTCTCCGAGCAGACAATGCTGTCCGTGCAAAAACTGTCCCCCAGATCGACCACTTCTGGTCTGACGGGGCGCTTAGCGTGCAACGACCAGAAAACATGTACGCGCGGCTTCTGAAGCGATTGTTCGCCCGCCTTGACCACCAGTGCAATACGTCCCGATGCCAGCCGCACCAGCGACCCCACCGGATACAGACCGATTGTCGTAACGAACGCATGCAGCAGCGTTGTGTCAAAATGCCCGCGCCAGGCCAGCATCGACTGTAAAGCCTGTGCGGGTGTCCAGCCCTCGCGGTAAGGACGCGTTGAGGTCAGGGCATCGTACACATCACAAATGGTGGCCATACGGGAATAGACGCTAATCTCATGGCCTTTATGACGGTAGGGATAACCGCTGCCGTCATATTTTTCATGATGATGCAGGGCAATATCGACCAGGTCATCCCCTGCGTTCGCTTCCATCAGCATCTGTGCACCCGCTATCGGATGCTCGCACATGATGGCAAACTCGTCGTCGCTCAGCTTATCCGGTTTATTCAGGATACTGAGCGGTACGGCCGCTTTGCCAATGTCATGTAACAACCCTCCCATGCCAACGCGCTGAAGTTGCTGCGCATCCAGGCCGAGCTTTTTACCCAGAGCGATCATCAAGCCGCAGACCGCCATGGAGTGCAGGTAGGTGTAATTATCGTGATCTTTCAGTTGTGCCACGCGCAGAAGTGCGCTGGGCTCGCGCTCAATCGAACCGGCTATTTTATCCACAATATCAATCATACTGCTCAGATCGAGGCCGCAACCCATTCGCGCTTCGTTAAACAGCGCCAGGACCTTGATTTTGCCTTGTTCAAACAGCTGCTGTGCCTGTTCACGTTCCTGCGTAAAGGGAGCCTGCTGGCAGGGTGCGGTATGGACTGGCTCAGGAGGTGGTGATGAAATCGATTTCTCTTCATCAATCCATAACCGCTGAATACCTTCACGCCGGAACATCGCAACCTGCTGCGGATCGGTGATCAGCATCTGATTACGAATACGTTTGTCTTTAAACCACCAGACCTCAAGTTTGTGGACGAACATGCCCGTTTTCAGTTCGTCGATCGTTATTAGTTTTATCACAATCGCCCTCCAGAGCATCAGTGGGTGATACCGTCATATCGGCAGGCGATGGGTTTTATGCAGGGCATTTTGTGCGAACTGTGGCACAGAACAACGTTTAAACATGTTGCGCGACTTTTGACCTTAACGCCGCGCGCAAAAACGGGCAATGCGCGGTCGTTACGCCACGTTGAGCAGTTTGGCCATCATCACCACATCATGAAGTTTACCTTCACGTAAGGATGCCTGACGACGCACCCCTTCGCGCTCAAAACCCAGCCTTTCATACAGCGCCAGCGCCCGATGGTTGTCATGAAACACCTCAAGCTCCATGCGGGTGATGCCCAGCCAGTTACGTGCATAATCCATTGCCGTGCGGATCAACAGCTCGCCAATGCCGCGCCCTGAGAACGCCGGATTGACACCGATGCCGAAGCTGATGCAGTGACGCGTACGCGGATTATGATTTGTAAACAAGGTCAGCTCACCAACCATTTCGCCGTCTACTTCGGCAACAAAATTGATGAAGCCCTCGGCATCCATTTTTGCGAATTTCTTTTCCCAGGTGGCGACGCTGGGAAACGGCAATTGCAGCGTCCAGGGGAAAACCGCCGGATGGCCGTAAAGACGTTGGTAAGCCGCTGCATCATGCGGTTCACGGCCGCGCAGAGTGATATCCATAGAGAATCCTTTTTTTAATCGGGCGTACACATGCACTAAGCTGTAATTCTTATCGAACGGAAAGAGTAACTGTATGTTGTATCGTCGTTTCGAACGTTTTATCAATATTTTTCAGGATGCCCCCACCGATATGCCGCCCTCACGGGTCTGGCCTTTTTATTTTTACTACCTGCGCCAGGTGTGGCCGAGCTTCGCAGCACTGCTGGTGGTGGGGCTGGTGGGCGCGCTCATTGAGGTGGCGCTGTTCAGTTATCTGAGCCGCATCATTGATCTGGTTAACCATTCCACCCCGGCTACGCTGTTCCACGATAACTGGCCAACCTTACTCTGGATGGGCTGCGTCGCCCTGATACTGCGGCCGGTGTTTATTGCGCTGCACGATATGCTGGTTCACCAGAGCATTAATCCCGGCATGACCAGCATGATTCGCTGGCAGCACCACAACTACGTTCTGCGTCAGAGCATGAATTTTTTCCAGAACGATTTTGCGGGCCGGATTGCGCAGCGCATTTTGCAAACCGGCAACTCGCTCCGCGATTCTGCGGTGCAGTTGGTCGATGCCATCTGGCATGTGCTGATCTACGCCGCGACGGCGCTGGTGCTGTTCGCCGAAGCGGACTGGCGTTTGATGATTCCGCTCATTATCTGGATTGTGCTTTACAGCGCGGCGCTGCGCTATTTTGTGCCGCGCGTAAAGGCCCGTTCCGTGGTGTCCTCAGAAGCGCGCTCGAAACTCATGGGCACGATTGTGGATGGTTACACCAATATCGCTACCATCAAGCTGTTCGCCCATAGCGACCTGGAGCGGCAGTACGCACGTGAGGCGATTCAGGAGCAGACAGACAAAACGCAGCAGGCTAACCGCATGGTAACCAGCATGGATTTGACGCTGTCGACGCTCAACGGCGTTCTGATTGTCGCCACGTCCGGCCTGGCGCTGTGGCTGTGGAGCGCATCGCTGATTAGCGTCGGTGCCATTGCCCTGGCGACCGGCCTGGTTATCCGTCTGGTTAATATGTCCGGTTGGGTGATGTGGGTGGTGAACGGCATTTTTGAAAATATCGGCATGGTGCAGGACGGACTGAACACCATTTCCCAACCGCTTAGCGTGCAGGATGCGCCCCAGGCGAAACAGCTCAGGGTGACGCAGGGGGAGATTCGCTTCGACAACATCCGTTTTAACTATGGTGGCGAGCGGCAGGTGATTAATGGCCTGAACCTGACCATTAAACCGGGAGAAAAGATTGGCCTGATTGGACCTTCCGGTGCCGGAAAATCAACGCTGGTCAATCTGCTGTTGCGTCTTTACGACCTGAACGGCGGGCGCATCCTGATTGACGGTCAGTGTATTGCCGAGGTGACGCAGGAAAGCCTGCGCAGCCAGATTGGCATGATCACCCAGGATACCTCGCTGCTGCACCGCTCTATCCGCGAAAATCTGCTCTATGGCCGGCCCCATGCCAGCGAGGAAGAACTGCAACTGGCTATCCGTCGCGCCCGCGCCGACGAATTTATCCCGCTGCTGTCGGATTCCCAGGGCCGGACAGGGCTGGATGCGCATGTCGGTGAGCGCGGCGTAAAACTGTCTGGCGGGCAGCGTCAGCGTATAGCCATTGCGCGCGTGTTGCTGAAAGACGCGCCGGTTCTGATCATGGATGAAGCCACTTCCGCCCTTGATTCAGAGGTGGAAGCGGCGATTCAGGAAAGCCTGGAGTCGTTGATGCAGGGTAAAACGGTGATTGCCATCGCTCACCGTCTGTCCACCATTGCAAAAATGGACCGGCTGGTGGTGCTGGAACACGGCCAGATTGTCGAAATCGGTAGCCACCAGGAACTGCTGGCACAAAATGGCCTGTATGCCCGGCTCTGGCAACACCAGACCGGCGGGTTTGTCGGGGCGGACTAGTCGCCGCGTCGGTAAGGCAAGGCGTCCCGGGCGTCCTCGGCCCACAGGTGAACGCCCTGCCGCTCCTGCTGCAAAAAATCGTCAACGGCGGCGCGCAGGCCGGGATGACACAGGTAGTGCCAGGAGTGGGTAATCTGCGGTTCGAAACCACGCACCAGCTTGTGTTCGCCCTGCGCGCCCGCATCGAAGCGTTGCAGGCCTTCGGCGATGGCGAAATCCATCCCCTGATAAAAACAGGTTTCGAAGTGAAGCTGGTTAAATTCCGCCAGGCAGCCCCAGTAGCGGCCATACAGGCTTTCCCCGTCTTTAAGGTAAAAAGCCATCGCTGCGGGCTGCTGCTGCAAACGGGCAATGACGACGCGAATGTTTTCCGGCAGACGCGCGGCCAGTAAGCTAAAAAAGGCACGCGTCAGATAAGGACGCTGACCGCGCACCGCGTACGTGTTGGCATAGCAGGTGTACACAAAATCCCATTGATCTTCACGCAGTTGATCGCCGCGATACCAGTCAAATTCAAAGCCGTTCAGGGCGACCTGCTCCCGTTCCTTGCGCAGCTGTTTGCGCTTGCGTGACATCAACGTATCCAGAAAGTCCTGGAAGTCGCGATAGCCGCGATTGTGCCAGTGATACTGGCAGCCCAGCCGCGCCAGCCAGTCGGGTTGTTCCGCCAGCAGCGCGTTAGCGTGAGAGTCGGTGAAATTGATATGCGCGCCACTCAACGCCTGGCGCTCCAGCCAGTCTGGCAGCCTCGACAGCAGACGGATAGCGGCATCGGATTTGCCCAGCACGCGCGCGCCCGTTACCGGGCTGAAGGGAATGGCACCGAGCCATTTCGGATAGTAAGCGATACCGGCTCGCTGACAGGCATCGGCCCAGGCGTGATCGAACACGTATTCACCCTGTGAATGGCTTTTTTGGTAGCCGGGTAGCGCGGCGCAGAGTTCACCCTGCTCACGCCAGACCAGATGGGCTGGCTGCCAGCCCCTTTCCGGCCTGACGCTGCCGCTGTCTTCAAGGCTCAGCAAAAAGGCATGGCGCAAAAAAGGCTGATCATCAGGCAGCAGCGCATCCCATTCAGCGGCGGGAATGTCGGATAACGTGCTCAGGGTAAACAACGACATGCATAACTCCAGACGGCAAGCGGTGACGTTTCAGTCAAGCAGGTTTTACGTTACAGGGAAAGGGAGACGGCACGTAATGTTTGCCTTTTCCTGAACGACAGGCGGCCTTCCCGACGGTCAGTTTGATTTTGACGTTAACCGGTGTAACTGTTCAAATACCTGTCAGACAACACAACTTTTACAGGAACCGGCATGGCAAAAGCACTGGTGATTTTTCTGCACGGCGTAGGCAGTAACGGCGACGATCTGGCACCTGTCGGCGACTATTGGGCAACCTTGTTACCCGATGTGGTCTTTGCCTCACCGGATGCGCCTTATGCTTTTGAACAGGGCATGGGCTATCAGTGGTTCAGTCTGGCGGGCATTACGCCGGAAAACCGTCCAGGGCGGGTTCGCGAAGCTCGTGAGGCGTTTGACCGCGTTCTGCGTGACCTGATGGCGCAGCATGATATGGCAGAATGCTGGGAGAAGGTCATCCTGGTGGGCTTTTCTCAGGGCTCGATCATGGCGCTAGATCTACTGGCCTCTGGCCGTTATCCCCTGGCGGGCGTGGTGGCATTTTCCGGCCGACTGGCCTTTGACGGCCCACTGACACCACTCGCGCATACGCCAGCCCTGCTGATCCATGGCCGGGCTGATGCGGTGATCCCCGTCAGCGAAAGCGAGTCAGCCGCGGCTCGCCTGAAAGCTGCGGCGGTTCCGGTCGAGGCATTGATTGAGCCACAGACTGGCCACACGATTTCAGCCGAGGGCGCCCTGCACGCCGCCAGCTTCATCGCTCAGTGTCTGCAGGACTGATGGCATCCGGTTTCGCGGCGGCGTTAACCCAACAGGTTAATCAGCGCAAAACCGGCAAAACTCATCAGCAACGAGCCAATGACATGCACCAGCGCGCTGCTCATGGCCCAGAGATATTTTCCGGACTGCAACAGGGTCATTAATTCTGCGGTAAACGTGGAAAACGTGGTGAGCCCGCCACATAAGCCTGTAATGATCAGTAACCGCCAGGCGGGATCGAGCTGGGGATTTTTAATAAACCAGGCCATGGCCCCCCCGATCACAAAGCCGCCAATCAGATTCACCAGCAACGTACCCGGTGGAAGATTGGGGAAAAACGCATTGAAACGCATACCGAACCACCAACGCAGTACACAACCTACGCTGCCGCCCACAATCACAGCGAATAGCGGTTTTAACATCTTATACTCCCGTTAACAGGCATTGTGCAGAAGACGGTGGAGGGTCAGCAAATACCGGCACCTGACGCTCCCGCTCCCACGAAAGGATAAAGGATAGTGTCAGGCGTCATCAGCCGCAGGGGAAACCTGCTGGCGGTTGGGGAAGGTGGAACGCCATCACCTTGCGCAGGCAATCATACGATGCCTTTTTCTGACTGGCAACTCAGACCATGTGAACGCGCGCCCGTGATGTGCGGCTGACATATAGTGTTAAAAACCCGACGCGGGTAGCCTTAAAAGGGGGGAGAATTCAGGTTTCCCCTTTTTCCGTTTTCCGCTTAAATAAATGACGGCTTTTACGCTTGCCGCGCCCGCACAACGATTGTCGCCCCGGGTGAGGCGCTCACGCTTTCTGGAGAATCCTGTGCGCACTGTCATTTTTGATACTGATATCGGCGTGGATGATGCCTTCGCGCTGGCCTATGCCGCGCGGACGCAACATCTGCTGGGCATTACCACGGTATTCGGCAACGTTGCCGTGGGCCAGGCGGTGAAAAATGCGCGGCTTTTTTGCCAGAAAATGGCGATTGACGTGCCGGTGTACCGCGGCTGCGCCCGTCCGCTGGCACGGGAACCGAGCGCACCTGCCAGGCTGCATGGTGAAGACGGTTTAGGGGATGCGTTTGATAATCCGTTTAGCGACGACGCGCCCGGTGCCGTGCAGTTTATTATCGACAGCGTTCGTGCTAATCCCGGCGTCATTACGCTGGTGGCGATCGGCCCCCTTACCAATATCGCCAGCGCCATCAATCAGGCACCGGATATTATCCCGCTGGTCAAAGAACTGATCATCATGGGCGGCGCCTTTGGTACCGATGGCCACAGCGGGAATGTGACACCGTTCAGTGAATTTAATATCTGGAAGGATCCTCATGCTGCGGATCAGGTCCTGTCCTCGGCCTTGCCGGTTATTCTGATCCCGCTGGATGTTACCCATAAGGTGTTGATCAATAGCGATGAGGTGGATCAACTGCAACAGCCGATCCTGCGGGCGATCTGCCGCCCTTATCTGGCGTACAGTCTTGAGAAGGAAGGATTTGCGGGAATGGCGTTGCATGACACGCTGACGATATCCTGGCTGTGTTTGCCCGAGGCATTTACGCTGGTGGAAAGCCCACTGCGGGTGATTACCGAAGGCATCGCCTGTGGTCAGACGGTGCGCCAGATCAGCACGCTGGCTTCCCGTCACAACCCTTTTCGCGATTTACCCCGACAACGCATCGCATTGGGCGTGGATGCCGACGCCGTGCGTCGCCACTTTTTCCAGTCGCTCTCCGGAACGGCGTAGGGCGTGCGGAGACAGCGCCCCCCGTTGTCTCCGGCTTCAGCGATCAAAATCGATAACGCCCTTAATTAACGCACGATTGTTGATGACCTGCGCTTCAAACTGTTCTGCCAGCGTCGAAAACGCGAAACGCCGGTTGAGCATCATATCGGCACGTAACGTCCCGGCCGCCATGAGTTCACGCACCCGATCAAAATCCTCACGGGTGGCGTTACGGCTACCCATGATCGTGCTCTCCTTCTTGTGAAACTCACTGTCAGGAATCACCAAATCCCCTTTATGCAGACCGACATACACGATTGTTCCGCCATGGCGAATCAGGCTCACGGCCGCGTTCATCGCCGCAGGATTGCCTGTGGCATCAAGCACCTTCAACGGCAGCCTGCCATCAAATTCGTTTCGCAGTGAGGTTATAAACGCCGCATCAGCCGGATTGAGCGCACAGAGGCCCAACTGCTGGCTGACGTGCTGACGGCGGTAATCACTGGTATCTGCGACCACCACCTGCGCGCCGTTAGCAGCGGCAATGGCGGTAGCCCCCAGGCCGATCGGCCCCGCCCCCACGACCAGCACCTGCTCGCCCTGCGCCACCGCCGCTCGCCGCACCGCGTGGGCGCTGATGGCAAAAGGCTCAATGAGCGCTGCGGCTTCTGGCGCAAGATCGTCCACCACCAGCAGGTTAGCTGCCGGTACGCAAAGATAGTCGCTAAAGCCGCCATCCTGATGGACACCCATCACCGAAATGTTTTCGCAGCAGTTGGTTTTACCGCTGCGGCAGGCATCGCATTCAAAACAGGAGAGATAGGGAATCAGTGCCACCCGCTGTCCTGCGGCTAAATCGTGAACGGCAGCGCCTGTCTCCACCACCTCCGCACAGAGTTCATGGCCGAGGACACGCGGATAGCTAAAAAAGGGTTGGTTTCCTGCCCAGGCATGAATGTCGGTGCCGCAAATGCCTGCGCTGACGATTTTAAGCAGCGCTTCAGTCGCGGCAGGCCGGGGTTGAGGGCGTGTAGCCCAGACCAGCGAACGCGGTTCTGCGATGACTAAGGCTTTCATAGTGGTCATGGCCACTCTCCGGTTATCAAAAGCGCAGTTATGGCGAATCTGGCTGCGGCACCGTATTCCCCTCTTCTCACTTTGTGAACCAGAACGGCTTTTTTGGGCCTTCAATGGTTTTTAATGCATAAAAAACCGGAGCCCCCGCATGAGCCGCAGCCAAAATTTACGCCATAACGTCATCAACCATATGCTGGAAAGCATCGCCCAGGGCCACGTTCAGTCGCCGCTGCCACCGCAGTCCGCCCTGGCCGAAATGTTCACGGTCAGCCGCACGACCGTGCGTCATGTGCTGAGTTATCTGCATGAGCGAGGCGTACTGGAAAAAGTCAAAGACAGCTGGGTTATTGTGCGCGCGCCGGAGGCGCAGGACAGCCTGAACGCGGTGATGCCGCCGATTGATCAACAGGCCAGTCTGGTTGAAAAGCGTTTTTTCGATCTGATCAATCAGCGACAGTTGCAGCCCGGCGATACCTTCAGCGAGCTGCAACTGGCAAAGCAGGCCAATGTCAGCCCGGTGGCCGTGCGCGAATTCTTACTGCATTTTATGCGCTACAACCTGCTGGAACCGGTCAAACGCGGCCACTGGCAGATGAAAAAGTTTTCGCAGACGTATGCGGAAAAGCTGTTTGAGCTACGTGAAATGCTGGAAACCCATGCCCTGACGCGTTTTTTAAATTTGCCCATGGACGATGAACGCTGGATTCAGGCGCGCGATCTACTGGATCGGCACCGATCGATGCGTGAGACCATTGCCAGCAACTATCGCCATTTTGCGGCGCTGGATAAGCAGTTGCACTCGCTGATTCTGTCTGCCGCCAATAACCCGTTCTTTAATCAGTCGCTGGAGATTATTTCCGTTATTTTCCATTCGCACTATCAGTGGGATGAAAGCGATCTGAAGCAGCGCAACATCGTTGCCCTGGAGGAGCATATGGCGATTTTGTCTGCGTTAATCGGTCGCCGGGATGTGGATGCGCTTTGCGCCCTGCACAGTCATCTGGCCACAGCCAAGCGATCCATGATCCGCAGCATTAATCAGTACAATTAAAAACCGATTAAAAACCGCAAAGCATTAGCTCTCGCACGATTTTGAAACAACTTTACAACATCTCTGCTTTATCGCCCTTACTCTTCATCGCAACGCGCCGGCGGCCCTGTGCCGTCGGGCATCCTTAATGCTCACAATAATGATAAATCGCCTGCTCAGGGAGATTGCCATGGAAAACAGATCGGTTATTGATCGTTCAACCTCGCCCGCCGCCGCTGCACCTGATGAGGCGTTTGTGCCGTTGCGCAGTGATATCGTGCGCTCGCCGCGCATCCGTAAAGTCCAGATTACCGCCATGCTGTTGCTGCTGCTTGCCGCCATCATTAACTACCTTGATCGCAGCTCGCTGTCGGTGGCCAATATGACGATTCGTGAGGAGATGGGGCTGAGCGCGACGGAAATTGGCGTGCTGCTCTCGGCATTTTCGCTGGCTTACGGGCTGGCACAACTGCCCGCTGGCGCCCTGCTGGACCGCAAAGGCCCACGTATTATGCTGGGCGTGGGCATGTTCATCTGGTCACTTTTCCAGGCCGCGTCCGGACTGGTGCATAACTTTACTCAGTTCGTGTTGGTGCGCATTGGCCTCGGGATGGGTGAAGCGCCCATGAATCCATGCGGCGTAAAGGTCATCAATGACTGGTTCAATATTAAAGATCGCGGGATGCCGATGGGGATGTTTAACGCCGCCTCGATGATCGGATTATCGGTGGCGCCGCCGATCCTGGCGGCCATGATGCTGCTGCTGGGCTGGCGCGGCATGTTTGTGACTATCGGTATTTTAGGGATTTTCCTCGCGATCGGCTGGTACATGACTTATCGCGACCGTGATAACAACACCTTAAGTGCGGAAGAGATCCATTATCTGCAGGCGGGCAGCGTGGCATCGCGTAAAGCGCCGATCAGCTTTCGTGAATGGCGCGGCCTGTTTAAGCAGCGCACCATGTGGGGCATGATGATTGGCTTCAGCGGCATTAACTACACCGCCTGGCTGTATATTGCTTGGCTGCCGGGTTATCTGCAGTCGACCTATCACCTTGATCTTAAGAGCACAGGCTTACTGGCGGCGATTCCTTTCCTGTTTGGCGCAGCCGGCATGTTGCTCAACGGCTATGTGGTGGATGCGTTAGTGAAACGCGGCTGGGATGCGGTTAAAACCCGTAAGGTGTGCATTGTCAGCGGCATGGTTCTGTCTGCGGGTTTTACCGCCTTCGTCACGCGCGCCACTGAGACCACCAGCGCCGTCACCCTGATTGGCATGGCCCTGTTTTGTATTCACTTTGCGGGGACCTCATGCTGGGGCCTGATCCACGCTAACGTGACCGCGCGCATGACAGCCTCCGTAGGCAGCATTCAAAACTTCGCCAGCTTTATCTTCGCGTCCTTTGCTCCGGTGATTACCGGCTGGATACTGGACACCACGAAGTCCTTCAGCCTGGCGCTGATGATTTGTGCCTGCGTAACCCTGATGGGCGCACTGGCCTATCTGGTGCTGGTTCGCAAGCCCATCACCGACGGGGCCTGACTCAGGTCAGCGCCCTGATGCTCACGCCATGACGGGCGCCGTAACGCTGAATACCGGCGATCGCTGTCCCGACAGTGAGCGGCGGCGGCGCAGGCAGCAGCGGTGCCTGCTCACGGAGCGCCGCGTCAAACTGCGAAACACTGGTGACATCATGAGGAAAACGCGTTTCATCCACACCGACCAGCGCGCCTTCGTCTTTGGCGAAGGTAAGCAACTGCTGCCAGCGGGCGATGTCGGCCAGCCCGATGCTGTCGGCCCCTTGTGAGTACAACAGCATATCGATGTAGCGGAACGGCGGCTGTTTTTCCAGAAAACGCTGCAGCGCATCTGCCGAGGCGGCAGAGGGGAACATCAGCCAGAAGGGAATCGCCTGTTGCTGCATACTGCACCAGGGATCCAGCAATATAAAGCTGTCTACCGTAAGCCGGGTGGGCAGCACGCCTGCCACCAGATACCAGTCACGGTAGATTTCCGCCACCACAAAACTCAGCGCCTCCGGTTGCTCATAACGAATTTCCATCAGCGTCCAGCGTTGAGCTTCTGCCAGTTTTTTCAGAGGAGAGATCAGGTAACCGTCCAGCCCCCATTCGGCTTCAGGGACATGATCGGTGATGGCAGGCGGCGTCCAGCGCGCCCGATCAACCCCTGCCCGCGCCAGATATTCCGCAACGCGGGGGCCGCCCTGCAAATACTCGCTTTCCGTTGCCCCACCGGGTGCGCCAAACTGGAAAAACGAACGGTCGCTGGTGCGGGTGACCGGCCACTGGCGCGTGCAGTGATTGATAAACAGGGTCGCGCCTGCGGGCAATCCTCCCAGCAGAAATTCATTAAAGGCGAGTGGCATATCGCGTAATTTAAGCCGGAAAGCCTGCATATTTTCGAGCAGCAGCCGGTCCTGACTCGGATCCTGCCTGTGATGGACCGCCAGCCTTGGCCAGGTCGCCAGCAGCGCCGCGGCCACCGCTTTGCCTTGCTCAAAGCCGGCCTGGGCATCGTCCGGATCGCTGGGTTCCACGCGCACCGGGCACAGAAACGTTTGCGGTAGCCAGGGCGTTCCCATCGCCGCCGCCAGATGGACCAGCGCACCGTTCGATGCGCCGATAAATGCCGCCGGATACTCGCGCTGCGGGTAGGCACTCACCATCCATTCGGCGATGCCTTCCACATCCAGCTCACCCGCCTGTTTCGGGCTGATTCCGTCCGCCTGGCCACTTATAGCATGGCCCCATTCACGTAACCGGCTCGGTAGTCGATCCAGTGAAGGCAGTAACCGGTCCAGCATCGATGACGAACGGGTCAGGGGCTCATCGCGCAGTGCACTTGCCAGAGCCAGCAACATGGTTGCTGCGGAATCAAAGCGGGCGATGCCCTTCGGCGGTTTACTCATCGGCGTTCTCCTGCTGAATACGGGCCAAAAAGGGTCGGATCGCATGGCAGAAGCTCCATGGATAGACATAGTGCAGCCGGTGGGTACCGCCGCGCAGGGTGATTTTTTCACACTGAGGCAACAGCCCCGCCAGCTCATCCAGCCAGCGCGCCGGACAAACCGGGTCCCGCGAACCCCGGAGCAACAATGTGGGGGCCGTCAGATACGTCAGATGGTATTCAATCGGATCGTTAAGCATGGCGCGCAGCGTGCCAAATACACGGGGGAGACCGGCTTTCGCCCAGTCGATGCGGGCCAGCGGGTCAGGTGAACGGTGGGCTTCCAGTCGGCTGTTGCGCCAGCCGCGCCAGAGCTGGCGCAACAGGCTTCGCGCATGGCGATCGGCTGTGGGTCCCTGTAGCACCAGTCCGGCCACGGCGTCCGGGTGTTTATCCGCCAGCGCCGCCAGCACCTGACAGCCAAAGGCGCTGCCGACCCAGATTGCCCGCCGGAAACCATTGTGCTGGAGCCACTGCCACAGGATATCGGCCAGTTCACTGACGGAAAGCACCGGTGCCGATGCGGGCAACGCGCTACCGCCAAAGCCGGGCAGGTCGGGGACCAGCACGTGATAGTCCCGACCCAGCGCGAGGGCCAGCGCCTCCATCGAACGGCCTGACATCGCCAGACCGTGAAGCAGAACGACAGGTAAACCATGAGGCGCGTCGGGCGTCACGCGGGTGAACATGCGCCAGTCACCGATCTGTTGATAGTAACCCGCCAGCCCCGCATGGTGACTACGCGGTGAAACAGGCGGCGTTTGTTTCATTTGCTGCCAGCGCTTCGCGCCCCACAGCACTGCACCTATACCTAAACCAACCCCTGCGGCCACGGCTATGCCCTGTCGCCTTTTACACCGGATGGTACGCCTCATCAGCTGCTCCTGTTCCTGGGTACTTATTGAGTGTAGGACGGGATCGGCAGAGAGGCAGTGAATACACTGCGTCAGGCGACAGGGTTACGCAGGCAACCGATTTTTTCTATCTCGACTTCCACCACGTCCCCACGGAACATGAACAGGGGCGGCGTCCGTTTTTTCCCTACGCCGCCGGGGGAGCCGGTGATAATGACATCGCCGGGTGATAGCGGACTGAAGGCAGAGATATATTCGATAATGCTGGCGACCGGATGCACCATGCTGGCGGTGGTATCGTTTTGCACTTCCCGACCGTTCAGTCGGGTTTTAATCGATAACTGTTGGGGATCAGGAATCTCGTCCGCAGTCGTCATCCAGGGGCCAAATCCTCCGGTCTGCGGCCAGTTTTTCCCGGCGGTAAACCAGGTAAACTGCATGTCGCGCACGGTGGCATCCATAAAGCAGCTGTAACCCGCAATGACGTCCAGCGCGTCGGCGGCCTTAACCCGATGCGCCGGTTTACCAATAATCACCGCCAGCTCACCCTCGTAATCGAATTCCTGGGTAGTCAGCGGTTTTTGCAGCGGTTGCTCATGGCCGGTCAGTGAATCAGCAAAACGGATAAATAAGGTTGGCGCGTCCAGCGTTGCGGCAAACTCCTGGCGTTTATCCGCGTAGTTCATTCCTACGCAGAAAATTTTTCCAGGCTGCTCAATAACGGGAAGAAACTGCACGGCAGAAAACGCGTGATCGACGGACATGTTCTGAAAGGCGGCAAGATCGGCCAGAGAAGAACGTGTCAAAAAGGTTTTTAAATCCGGGCAGGCTTTGCCCAGGCGCATCCCGACATCGATCACGCCCTGTTCCCGTACGATACCCACGCTTTTTTTCCCCTGAGCAGGAAGATAAAAACTGCATAACTGCATTGCTGCCTCTTTTATTATGTCGGGCGATCCACCCGTGTTGAGAATAAATCGGCGCGCAGAGTAGCAAAAAACATGACGGAAATCGTACTGCGATTGGCACAGTGGATGTCCAGTTGTATCACAGTATGTCAGGCGGAATGCAAGGCCAGTGCGGGCTGAACAGAGAGGCGGAGTCAGGCGAGAAGAACGGCAAAATGAGGTGATAATCACCGGTCATTCCCTGACCGCGACTATCGAGGGTAAAACGTGGCGCTTAGTTCAGCGCACCGGGTGGTACGTGTTTAAAGGTTTCCACATACGCGTGAAACACGTACTTAAAAAAACGTTTCATACAGCATCCAGTTAAAAATTTGTTGAATAACTACAGGAAAAGTATAGCTCCTGCTGTTTTAATCAGCAATAAATTTTGAACCAGATCACAAAATACGATTTTGCGGGCGTTACTGAAACAGCCCGAGATGCTCGGTGAGGATGGTGGAGCCGATGGCGATGAGGACCAGTCCGCCCAGCACTTCGGCCCATTTACCTAAAACAGGCCCAATGAAGCGGCCGACCAGCACGCCAGTGGTAGCCATAACGGTAGTGGCGGCACCGATTGTCAGAGCCGTGGTGACGATATTAACCTGAAGGAAG
This sequence comes from Pantoea sp. BR_17, assembly GCF_041955125.1. Lineage (NCBI taxonomy): Bacteria > Pseudomonadati > Pseudomonadota > Gammaproteobacteria > Enterobacterales > Erwiniaceae > Pantoea > Pantoea sp. BR_17. Next base: position 219,442 of record NZ_JAVAXT010000006.1, read on the forward strand.
GCCAGCCCCACGCCAACCGCCAGCGCATCCAGGCTGGTGGCAACGGCGGTCGCCGCCAGGACCATAAAACCATGGCTTTGCGGCGCTTCGCACGGTTCAGACGCCGTTTTACGGAAGCCTTCCATCATCATTCGGGCACCCAGGAAAGCCAGCAGGAAAAAGGCTATCCAGTGATCCCACGCGGCAACATACTGGCTGGCAGCAAGACCCAATGCCCAGCCAATCAGCGGCGTCAGGGCTTCGATACAACCGAAAATCAGACCGGTGCGCACGGCTTCTTTCAGGCCCGGGCGATGCAAGGTCGCACCCTTGCCCAGCGCAGCAGCAAATGCGTCCATCGACATTCCAAAAGCAAGAATCAGGGTGGCGATAAAGGTCATGATTTGTTCACTTGGGATGAAAAGCCAGCATTTCGTGCTGAATTCATCACACATATGGCTCGGTTATTAAAAAGTGCGCGCAGTCTATCACGCAATAATCGTTATAAAAAGACAATAAAATCAGGGATTTAAGTATAGCAAAGGCTATAACTCATAACAATCGCTATGAATGTCTCTAAGTTAATGTCATTTAAGCCTTTTCTTTGCAATGCACAGCGTGACTTCCTGCCCTGAACAGTCCGTCATTGAACCTTCTCGCGGAATGCCGGAAAATGGCGGGCTGGTAAATACGGAATTTTTGTCCATGACTAACCCCTTCGAATCCCTGATCATTCCCGGCGGCATTTTACTGTTGGGCTTTCTCTCTGCCCTTCTGCTTCCCGCTCCCGCGTTTAGCCTGGCCGTCGCGCAGCACCTGCAACAGATGTTCCATCTGCAGGACCTTAATCAGCTTTATACCGTGGTCTTTTGCCTGTGGTTTTTACTTCTGGGCGCGCTGGAGTTTTTTGTTATTCGCTTTATCTGGCGCCGCTGGTTTCGGGCGTAATCACGCCGTCAGGGCGACATCTGCCTGCTGCCCCTCTTTTTTTAAAAGACTGAATTACTGAGAGGCTGGCGGTGGTGAACCTTTGATCATGCAAAGCGTCAGCGATGCGGCGCGCTTCCTTGCCGTCGGTCAGTCACCTGGCTGGCTCTGAGGTCACAAAAATGTAACATTTGTTTTACAAGATAGCCTTCGCCGCCTTATCGATTAAAAATTCAACGCAAAGAATAAATTTCAATAATCCTTTTTTTTCATTAGGTTAGATTATTCCTTTCGCTAAGTGACATTTTCATACCGCACCATTACGGGGCAATCCCGCAACATCCTCTTTTACTTAACCCGTTGAGTTAGCTGCAAAAAAGGCTTATGGCGCGCCTGTTATTATGATTCTTTCTTATGCTGAATCATTTCTGCATTTAAAAAATAAACAAATGTTTAATTCGAACGCGAGAATGTTATATTTGGGCAACAAAGCATAACGTTCAGTTAACTCGTTATCGTCGCTTTAACCTATACCTGAGTCTTAACCCGGAAATAGCGCAACGCGCTCGACAGAAGCGTGACTATTTCGCCTGCAACACTGTTGAGCTTCAGGTCAACAGAAGAGGAGATGTCGCCTCATGTGCAAATCAGCTGTAAATCTTGCGCTCACAATGAGTGTTAGCGGAAAGGACACCACCGGGGCGCAGGAGCGTAAAGACGTCGATGTGCTACTCATTGGCGCTGGCGTCATGAGCGCCACCTTAGGCACCTGGCTGCAGGATCTTGAGCCAGACTGGTCCATTGAAATGGTGGAACGGCTGCCGCATGTGGCGGAAGAGTCCTCTAATGGCTGGAACAATGCCGGTACAGGCCATGCCGCGCTGGCCGAGCTGAACTATACGCCGCAGAGAGCTGACGGCAGTATCGATATCGCGAAAGCCATTGCGATTAACGAAGCCTTCCAGATTTCTCGCCAGTTCTGGGCCTATCATGTCCAGAAAGGCAATCTGCATACGCCAAAAAGCTTTATCCACAGCACACCGCATATGAGCTTTGTCTGGGGCGATGACAACGTTAACTTCCTGCGCAAACGCTTTAACGCATTACAGAAAAGCACTTTGTTCCGTGGCATGGCTTACTCTGAAGATCCACAGCAAATTGCGAAGTGGATTCCGTTGGTGATGAAAGGCCGTCCCGCCAGTCAAAAAGTGGCCGCGACCTGGACCGATATGGGCACCGACGTCGATTTCGGTGAAGTGACGCGTCAGTTGATTGCCTCACTGGAGAAAAAAGCCAGTTTCCGTTTGCGCATGAGCCAGGAAGTTCGCGACATTACACGCCTGAACGATGGTCGCTGGCAGGTTACCCTTGTCAGCCTGACAGACGGTTCACGTCGTACGTTAACCGCCGGTAAGATTTTCATTGGCGCAGGCGGTGCGGCGTTGCCGTTGCTGCAGAAGGCTGGCGTTCCCGAAGCCAATGGCTATGCGGGCTTCCCGGTCGGCGGCTCTTTCCTGGTGACCGAAAATCCCGATGTTGTGAAACAGCATATGGCGAAGGTCTATGGTAAAGCGAGCGTCGGTGCGCCGCCAATGTCCGTGCCGCATGTGGACACGCGCGTTCTGAACGGCAAACAGGTTCTGCTGTTTGGGCCGTTCGCGACCTTCTCGACCAAGTTCCTGAAGCAGGGTTCGCTGCTGGACATGTTTGCCTCGCTGAACAGTACTAACCTTATGCCGATGATCAAAGTCGGACTGAAAAGCTTTGATCTGGTGAAGTACCTGATGGATCAGGTTCTGCAAAGCGACAGTGACCGGATGGACGCGCTGCGCGCCTATGTTCCGCAGGCGAAGCAGGAAGACTGGCGTCTGGTGACCGCAGGTCAGCGCGTGCAAATCATCAAGAAAGATGAAAAAGAAGGCGCAGTATTGCGTCTGGGCACAGAAGTGGTGTCGTCGGAAGATGGCTCGATTTCGGCACTGCTGGGTGCTTCGCCGGGCGCCTCAACAGCGGCACCGATCATGCTGGAACTGCTGCACAAGGTCTGTCCAGAGCAGATGGCGTCACCGGAATGGCAAAATAAAATTCGTGCCGTTGTGCCGTCCTGGGGCCGCAAACTTAACGGTGACGTCGCCCTGACTGAAAAAGTGCTGGCTGAAACCAGCCGCGTCCTGCAACTGCCGTATACGCCTGTAACGCCGGTGGCCGCGAATGACGAAGGCCGTGAAACTGCCTACGTCGTCGGTAAATAACCGTCTTCTACCTGTCTGAGGCCTCGCTTGCGAGGCCTTTTTGTTTGCCGCTTGCCTGGTTGACTCCCCCATTCTCTATTAGGGTTAGTGCATCGTCTGACGTAATGCAGGAGAAAATGGCATGGCTCAACCGAACACGGCACACGAACTCACGTTACTTGATCGCTACTGGCGCGCCGCTAACTATCTGTCTGTCGGGCAGATTTATTTGATGAACAATCCGCTGTTACGCGAGCCATTGAAGCCAGAGCATATTAAACCGCGCTTACTGGGCCACTGGGGCACCACGCCCGGACTGAATTTTATCTATGCCCATCTGAACCGGATTATTCGTCAGCGCGACCTCAACCTTATTTATGTCTGTGGTCCCGGCCATGGCGGGCCTGGCATGGTTGCGAATACCTGGCTTGAGGGGAGCTATAGCGAAATCTATCCGCATATCCGTCAGGATGCCGACGGCATGCAGAAGCTGTTCAAACAGTTTTCTTTTCCGGGCGGTATTCCCAGTCATGCGGCACCCGAAACCCCGGGCTCGATCAATGAAGGTGGAGAGTTAGGCTACTCACTTTCTCATGCCTTTGGCGCTGTCTTTGATAACCCCGATCTGATCGCGCCCTGCATCATTGGCGACGGCGAAGCCGAAACCGGGCCGCTGGCCTCCAGCTGGCACGGGATTAAGTTTCTTAATCCCCAGCGCGACGGTGCCGTGCTGCCCATTCTGCATCTGAATGGTTATAAGATTGCGAATCCAACGATTCTGGGCCGCGCCAGTGACGACGATCTGCGTCAGCTGTTTCGCGGTTACGGCTATGAACCGCTGTTTGTCTGCGGTCATGAACCTGAAGAGATGCATCCGTTGATGGCCGACACGCTGGATCGCGCTTTTTCAGAGATTGCCGGCTTTCAACAGGCCGCCCGGCAGGGCTCACCAATGAAGTCCATTCCCCGCTGGCCGATGATTATCCTGCGCAGCCCTAAAGGCTGGACCGGGCCGAAAACGGTAGACGGCAAGAAAGTGGAAGGTTTCTGGCGGGCGCACCAGGTGCCCGTAGCGGCCTGCCGCGAAAACGAAGACCACCGTAACATTCTGGAGAACTGGCTGCGCAGCTATCAGCCTGACGATCTGTTTGATGAACAGGGGCGGCTTAAGCCGGAACTGCAGGCGCTGGCCCCACAGGGCGACAAACGTATGGGCGCGTCCCCGTTTGCCAACGGTGGTTTACTGCGCCGTGAATTAGTTACGCCTGATATTCGCGAATTTGCTTTCGATACACAGCAGCCCGGCTCGCAGGCTGGACAGGCAACTGAACAGTTTGGCCGTTATCTTAACGCCCTGTTCCAACGCAATCGGGACAATTTCCGCGTGTTTGGTCCGGATGAAACCGCCTCTAACCGCCTGACGCCGGTATTTGACACCACCAGCCGCACCTGGCTTGAAGCTATTGAGCCTTATGATGAGCAGTTGGCCCCCGATGGTCGGGTAATGGAAATTCTCAGTGAACATCAGTGTCAGGGCTGGCTGGAAGGATATCTGCTTACCGGCAGGCACGGATTATTTAACTGCTACGAAGCCTTTATTCACATCATTGACTCGATGTTCAACCAGCATGCCAAATGGTTAAAGGTGACACGCAAGCTGGGCTGGCGTCAGCCCATCTCCTCGCTTAACTATCTGCTGTCTTCTCACGTCTGGCGTCAGGATCATAACGGTTACAGTCATCAGGATCCGGGCTTTATCGATCACGTTGCCAATAAAAAAGCCGACATCGTGCGTATTTACCTGCCGCCCGATGCAAATACGTTGTTATGGGTGGGCGACCACTGTCTGCGAACATGGGACCGCATCAACGTGATTGTGGCCGGCAAACAGCCTGCGCCGCAGTGGCTGGACATGGACAGCGCCATCGCCCATTGCGAGGCCGGAATGGGTGAATGGCACTGGGCCGGCACAACCCCGCAGGGCGCAGAGCCGGATGTGGTGATGGCCTGCGCGGGTGATGTGCCCACCATGGAAACGCTGGCGGCCGTCGATCTGCTGCGAAGTTATCTGCCGGACCTGCGCATTCGGGTGGTTAACGTGGTAGACCTGCTGGCGCTGCAAACGCAGAAACAGCATCCTCACGGCAAGTCAGAAGAGGCGTTTGATGCGCTGTTTACCGCAGACAAGCCGGTGATTTTTGCCTTCCATGGTTACCCCAGTCTGATCCACCGGCTGACCTATCAACGCAATAACCATCGTAATTTCCATGTGCATGGCTTTAATGAAGAGGGCACAACTACCACGCCTTTCGACATGACGGTGCTGAACGAGCTGGATCGCTATCATCTGGCGCTGGCGGCCATCAGGCATATCCCGGGGCTTGCCGATCGCCATCCTGAACTGCCTGACGATCTGCAGCAGCGCCTGGCAGAGCATCATCGCTATGTACGGGTCTATGGCGAAGATGTGCCGGAGGTGCAGAACTGGAAGTGGCCCTCCGCCAGCGCCCCCGGCGCACCGGACTAAACCGCTTTCAGGGCATCGGCCAGCATCCAGATCGTCGTTACCACCAGTGACAGCGCCATCAGGCTGTTGAACAGCTGGCGTTTCCAGGCGATTTGCAGGTGACCGCGCAGGCGGTCACCCAACGCCGCCCACAATAATATGCAGGGCAGGTTGAGCAGCATAAAACTCGCCATCACGATCAGGACGTGACTGTTGGCGCTGTACAACAGCGCCACGTTGCTGGCCATTAACCAGGCTTTAGGATTCACCGCCTGAAAGCAGGCACCGCCGAGAAACGTCATCGGCTGAGGCTTGTGCCGGGCCTCAGGCGCAGCCGCACGAAATATTTTCCAGGACAGCCACAGCAGATAGCTACATCCCACCAGCGTAAGCGGCAAGCGGATGGATGCCATCCAGTGCAGCAACAGCTCCAGTGTCATGCCCGCAATAACCGTTTGCAGGCCGCATCCAAGTAAAATGCCAAACACCATCGGCAGCGTCCGGCGCATACCAAAATTCACGCCGGAAGTGGCAAGCAACAGGTTGTTAGGACCCGGCGTAATCGACATCACGGTGACATAACTGAAAAAAGAGGGATCAAGCATCATGGTATTCCTGACAGGGAGACAGAGCACCATGCTACGTTGCGAAAAGTGATGGTAACAGGGACAGGAAATGGCTATTTTGATGGGTACAATCACGATGATGTCAAACTGTACCTGTCGTGCCAGGAGGCAATTGTGTCCCTTGAAATTCAGCCTGAACAAACGCTTTACCAGCAACTGGCCGATAGCTTCGCAGAGGCCATTCATCAGGGTACTCTCAAGCCTGGTAAGCGCTTACCGGCTATCCGTCGCGTCGCCCAGTCGCACCAGGTGAGCGTGAACACCGTGCTGAATGCCTGGCAGCTGCTGGAGAACCGTGGCCTGATTGAGGCACGACCGCAATCAGGCTATTACGTGCGCGGCGTCCTGCCTGTGGTCACCCGGCATACTCAGCACGCTGCTCGTGTGATACGCGATCCCAGCAACGAAAAGCTGGATTTGATCGATAAAGTGTTCGCCGCGCAGAATCATCCTGATTACATCAATATCTCGCTGGCCTGCCCGCAGGACAGCGAACTGTTCCCCTCGGCCCGGTTAGCCCGCATCACCGCCTCATTGCTACGACGCAATCCCAACCTTATCGGTCGCTATGCGCTTCCGCCCGGTAGTGAGCGCTTACGGGAGGAGATTGCGCGACGCGCATTACATGCGGGTCAGTCACTCACCGCCGATGATATCACCCTCACCCATGGTTGTATGGAGGCGTTGCAGCTGGCATTGCGCGCGGTGACGCAGCCCGGCGACTGCGTAGGGCTGGAATCACCTACCTACTTTTTTTTGTTCCCTTTGCTGGCTTCACTCGGCCTCAAAGCGCTGGAAATCCCCACCGATCCGCAGCGTGGTTTGTCGCTGGATGCGCTGGAAATGCTGCTGCAGGAAGAGCGACTTCAGGCGATTGTGGCGATGCCCACGGCACAAAATCCGCTGGGTTACTGTATGAGCCTGCCCGACAAGAAAAGGCTCGCAAGGTTGGTAAATACTTACAAAGTGCCGCTCATTGAAGACGGCCTTTACGATGAATTGCAGTTTGACTGGCCGCTTTCCCCTGCCGTGAAGGCCTTTGACGAGCAGGGCTGGGTTTTATACTGCACCAGCTTTACCAAAACCGTTGCGCCGGATTTCCGTGTCGGCTGGATTGCGGCCGGACGCTTCCACGATGCTATCGCACGGCTTAAAGCCGTGTCATCGATGGCGGAGTCCGCTCTGCTGTCAGAGACGCTGGCAGAGTTTCTTGCCAATGGCGGTTATGACCATCATCTGCGTAGCCTGCGGCGCTGTTATGCCAGCAATCTGGATGAGGCGCGAGGGTTAATTGCCCAGCATTTTCCCCAGGGCACGCAGGCCACGTTGCCGCGCGGCGGCTTTGTTTTTTGGGTGGAACTGCCGGGCAACGTGAACACGACCGAGATGTTCTCTCGTCTGCTGAAAGAGCAGATCTGCGTGACGCCCGGCGCGCTGTATTCGCTGAGTGAGCGCTATAACCATGCACTGCGCCTCTCGTGCTGCTATCCGTTTACCGATCGCTACATTCGCGCTATCGCCCGCGTCGGTGCCATCGCCTGTGAACTTGCGGGCCTGCCGCCGGGTCGGGCTCAGGGCGTTCCGTTCCGTCCCCAGATGGTATAACCATGGCGTTCAGTCAGACGTTCGTAATAGGTCCGGACAGCCGGCAGGTCGGGATGATCCAGCGGGGTTTCAAACCAGCGGTTCACGGCAAGGCCAATCGGGATATCCGCCAGCGTGAAGTTGCGTCCGGCGACATAGCGACCGGTGTGCTCCAGCTGCTGGTTGAGAATCCCCATGGTATGGGACCAGCCTTTGCAGGCCGCAGCTAACAGGCGGGGATCCTGATGCGCGGGCGAATGGCGCACCAGCGACATAAAGGCATAGCGCCACGAGGTGTTAAGTTCGGTTGATTGCCAGTCCATCCACTGATCCACCGGCGCGCGCGCGCGCGGATTTTCCGGGTAAAGCCACTCGCCGCCATAGGCCGTGGCCAGATAGCGCAAAATAGCGTTGGATTCCCACATGACAAAGTCGTCGTCGAGTAATACCGGGATCATGGCATTGGGATTAAGCGCTATAAATTCTGGCGAGTGAGTGGATTTGAAACCTTCGCCCCACTCTTCGCGTTCGTAAAGCAGGTCCAGCTCGTCACACAGCCATAATACTTTGCGCACATTGATTGAGGAGGCGCGTCCAAGAATTTTTAACATAGCAGGCTCCATCCGGTTGCTTAACTTATTCATAGCCCTGTTAACTGACATAAGCAATTGCCCGGGCATGAAAAAACCGCTTTATCTCAATGAAAAGGAGTGACAATGAAGGTTGCGTTTAAACAAGTGGACGTTTTCACCTCGATTGCGTTCAACGGCAATCCGCTGGCCGTCATCATGGATGCGCAGGGCCTCGACGACAGCCAGATGGCGGCGATTGCACGCTGGACCAACTTATCCGAGACGACCTTTGTCCTGCCGCCAGAAGACAGTCAGGCTGACTACCGCGTGCGCATCTTCACCGTACAGGGCGAGCTACCGTTTGCAGGTCATCCCACGCTGGGTACCGCCCATGCCCTGCTTGAGGCGGGCTGGAAAACCAAAACACCAGGCAGGATGGTGCAGCAGTGCGGCGTCGGCAATGTGGTGGTGACAATCGCATCCGATGGTACGCTGGCTTTTGCCGCGCCCAGCGCCACCCTGACGCCCTACCACGATGCCCTGATCAGCACAGCATTAAACAGCGACGCGCTGGATCATTCACAGCCTGTCACCGTGGCGGATATGGGCATTCGCTGGTTGCTTATCCCGATGGTCAGTGCCGAGGCGGTGCGCGCCGTCATACCCGACGTCAACGATCTTGAGCGGTTAATTACCCACGCCAGCGTGGATGGTGTAATGCCCTTTGGCCCGCTGCCCTCGGGAGAAACAGAACAGTATGAAGTGCGGGGATTACTGGTTGAGCACGGCAGCCTGACAGAAGATCCGATTACCGGCAGCGCAAATGCCTGCCTGGCGCGCTACTTCGCGGCTCAGGGTAAACCGCACAATTACCGCGTTCGTCAGGGCACGCAGGTCAGACGTCAGGGCCGGGTGAACGTGGCTTATGAGGGCGAAACCATCTGGATTGGCGGAAAAACAGTGACGATCGTTGAGGGCACAATTGACGTTACGCCCTGAGACACGACAGGGCGACGGAGTCGCCCTTACTGTTACAGTCCCTGCCCGCCCGATGCTTCGATGCGTTGCGCGGTGATCCAGCCGGTTTCCTCGCTCAGAATGGCGCAAATGGCGTCGCCAATATCATCAGGTAATCCGACCCGCCCCAGAGCGGTCAACGCAGCGATGCTTTCATTCACGGCTTTATCGTCACGCACCCGTCCACCGCCAAAATCCGTTTCAATCGCGCCCGGCGCCAGGATATTAACGCGGATTCGACGTTCCCCCAGCTCTTTGGCCTGGTAACGAGTCAGCACTTCCATCGCCCCTTTCATCGCCGCATAGGTGCCCGAGCCAGGATAGGTCAGGCGCGTTAATCCACTGGAGATATTCAGAATGCGCCCGCCGTCGCTGATAACAGGCAGCAGTTTTTGCGTCAGGAAGTACGGCCCTTTGAAATGCACATTCATAAGCGCATCAAATTCCGCTTCCGTCGTCTCGGCAAAAGGTTTGTAGTGACCATGCCCGGCATTGTTCACTAAATAATCAAATGTCTCACGCTGCCAGTGCTGCTGTAAGGTGTTTTTGACATCAGAAATGAAGCGGTCGAACTGGCTAACATCACCCACATCCAGCTGTAGCGCTATGGCGCGGCCGCCTGCGCGCTCAACAGCGTTGACGACGTCCTGTGCTTCGTTTTGATGATTGCGGTACGTCAGGATGATATCCCGGCCTTTTGCCGCCAGTTTTAGCGCTGCATTCTTGCCTAAACCGCGATTTGCGCCCGTAATCAAGACGATTTTACGATTCATGTTGATTTCCTGTTGCAAAATTGAACACAGATTCAGGATATTCGTTAAAAATTGTTCTATAAACGCTTAAGAATGCGCAGCACTGTTCCACTTACAACAACAATCGGCAGGCTATATGGATAAAATTCATGCAATGCAGGTGTTCGTCAGAGTTGCAGAGATGGGCAGTTTTACGGCGGCGGCTGACAGCCTTGGGTTACCAAAAGGCAGCGTATCACGGCAAATTCAGGCGCTGGAGAATCTGATGGGCACACGGCTGCTGCATCGTACTACCCGCCGCGTGCAGCTTACTCAGGATGGCCTGGTATACTATGATCGCTGTCTTGATTTGCTGGCGATGATTGGCGATATGGACAGCCTGTTTCAGCACGATCCCGCGACGTTAAGTGGCAAACTGCGGGTCGACATGTCCGTGGCAATGGCGAGCGATCTTATTCTTCCGCGTTTGCCTGAATTCCTTCAGCACTATCCTGGCGTGGAAATTGAACTCAGCAGCAACGATCGCCAGGTTGACGTCATTCGCGAAGGTTTTGACTGTGTGATTCGCGTTGGCGAGCTAAAGGATTCGGGACTGATCGCCCGCCGTATAGGCACGCACACCTTGATTAACTGTGCCAGTCCTGACTATCTTGCGCGTTTTGGCAGGCCGATTCGGCTTGAGGAGCTGTCGCAGCATGCAATGGTGCATTACAGCCAGCCGTTAGGTCAGGCGGCGCAGGGCTTCGAATACTTCGATGGTAAGCAGTGCCACTATGTGCACACGGGCGGCGTCGTGACGGTGAACAGCACCGAAACCTACCGCGCCGCCTGCCTTGCGGGCCTGGGCATTATTCAGGTGCCGACGGTGGGCATCCAAAAATATCTGGAAAGCGGTCAACTGGTCGAGGTGCTCCATGCGTTCCCGGCCAAACCGATGCCCATTCACTTGCTCTATCCCCATCGCCGGAATGTCGCGCGTCGGGTTCGGGTGTTTATGGAGTGGTTAAGTCAGGTGCTCCAGGAGTATGTCACCTGACAGGCTATAATGTGATTTTAAGGTTCAACAGGAAAGTGAATGTCTATGACAGACGAGCAGGACAACGTAAAAGACGCCAAACCGCTGATCGATATTAAAACCGGCAACAAGTCCGTCGATCGCTCCATCGTGCGCGTATCACGCTTCGCCGCCTGGTTCCAGGCGATACCGGCGGTAGCGCACTTTATTCGCGCGCTGGATCGGTTTAACGATCGCCTCGGCAGCCAGTTTGGTGCCGCCATTACCTATTTTTCGTTTCTGTCGCTCATCCCCATTTTAATGGTGTCTTTTGCTGCCGTGGGTTTCGTGCTGGCCTCGAATCCGGACCTCCTGACCGATATCATCAACAAAATCGTCAGCAGCATCAGCGATCCGTCGCTGGCGACCACGTTAAAAAACACCGTGAACACGGCCATTCAGCAACGCGCAACCGTGGGCATCACCGGTTTGTTGCTGGCGTTGTATTCCGGTCTCAACTGGATGGGGAATTTACGCGAGGCTATTCGCGCGCAGTCACGCGACGTCTGGGAGCGTCAACCCGACGATAAAGAGAAGATCTGGAAACGCTATATTCGCGACTTCTTGTCCCTGACCGGCCTGATGCTGGCGCTGGTGATTACTTTGTCACTGACCTCCGTCGCCGGTTCCGCCCAGGCGACTATCGTTAATGCGTTAGGGCTGGATGGCATTGAATGGTTGCGCCCGGCACTGACGATCATCGCGACGTCCATCTCTGTACTGGCAAATTATCTGCTGTTTCTGTGGATTTTCTGGATTCTGCCTCGCCATAAACCGCGCAAAAAAGCCCTGCTGCGTGGCACCTTACTGGCAGCCATCGGGTTTGAAGTCATTAAGTTTGTGATGACGTTGACGCTGCCGAAACTCGCCAGCTCGCCCTCGGGTGCGGCTTTTGGCTCGGTGTTGGGGCTGATGGCGTTCTTCTATTTCTTTGCCCGCCTGACATTGTTCTGCGCGGCCTGGATTGCCACCGCCAAATACAAAGACGATCCACGCCTGCCTGAAAAAGGCGCAATGGCCAGCCACGAACAGCAGTAACCAGCGAAAAATCCCTGCCCCCGGTTATTTATCAGCCACTTTACAGCATGAATAACCAGGGGGTCACTTTTCTTCAGCGCTTTCACAGAGTATCTCGCCATGTTTATCTCTGTTAACGCTGCCATTCTCCGACATTTCACATCAGGCAAAGATTTTCTACTTTTAGGCAGAGAAAGCCGCGGCTGACGCGGTTTCCAGCCATTGAATGCCGCTATACAGGTGCGTAAGATTCCTTAACGGTATTTAAAAATAAGAAACATTTATGCAAGCCTCCATCTCAGAAACTCTTGATAAACAACATGAGCCAACGCCAGTGAACTCACGCAGTAAAGTCGTTATTGCTTCACTGGTTGGCACCGCCATCGAATTTTTCGATTTCTATATTTATGCCACCGCCGCGGTCATTGTCTTTCCGCATATCTTTTTTCCTCAGGGTGATACCACTGTCGCCACGCTACAGTCACTGGCGACCTTCGCGATTGCGTTCGTTGCCCGCCCTATCGGCTCAGCGCTGTTTGGTCACTTCGGTGACCGTGTCGGTCGTAAAGCCACCCTGGTAGCCTCGCTGCTGACCATGGGGATCTCTACCGTGGTCATCGGTTTGTTACCCAGCTATCAGAGCATTGGCGTTCTGGCCCCGCTGCTGTTAGCACTGGCCCGCTTTGGTCAGGGCCTGGGACTCGGCGGCGAATGGGGCGGTGCGGCCCTGCTGGCCACGGAAAATGCGCCAGCCAAAAAGCGTGCGCTGTACGGTTCCTTCCCGCAGTTGGGTGCGCCCATTGGATTCTTTTTTGCCAACGGCACCTTCCTGCTGCTCTCCTGGTTGCTGACCGACGAGCAGTTTATGCAGTGGGGCTGGCGCGTGCCTTTTGTACTGTCTGCCGTGCTGGTCCTGATTGGCCTGTATGTGCGCGTGTCGCTACATGAAAGTCCGGTCTTTGCCAAAGTGCAGAAAGAGAAGAAGCAGGTGCGCGTGCCGATTGCCTCACTTCTGAGCAAACATCTGACGGCGACCATTCTGGGCACCTTCATCATGCTTGCCACCTACACGCTGTTTTACATCATGACAGTTTACTCAATGAGTTACGGCACCGCCGCCGCGCCTGCGGGGCTGGGCATCTCACGTAACAGCATGCTGTGGATGTTGATGATGGCGGTCATTGGCTTCGGCGTGATGGTCCCAATCGCAGGCCTGCTGGCTGACCGCTTTGGTCGCCGGAAAACCATGATCACCATTACGCTGATGATTATTGGTTTCTCATTCCTGTTCCCTGTGATGCTGGGTTCCGGCTCTCAGGCGCTGGTGATGGCCTTCCTGCTGCTGGGATTAAGCATCATGGGCCTGACATTTGGCCCGATGGGTGCGCTGCTGCCCGAGCTGTTCCCGACAGAAGTGCGCTATACCGGCGCGTCGTTCTCATACAACCTGTCGTCGATTCTGGGGGCCTCCGTTGCGCCATATATCGCAACCTGGCTGAACGTGCACTACGGCTTATATGCCGTCGGATTGTACCTGGCCTCTATGGCCTTCCTTACGCTGATCGCCCTGATTGCCTGTAAAGAAACCCGGCATCAAACGCTGTATGAAGTGTGATCTCAGGTCACGCTCATAAAAAACCCGGCTCAGGCCGGGTTTTTTATGCGTTTCCGCGGCGAAAGCGCGCTATTTCGACTTAAGCCAGGCCATAAAATCGTCGATAAAAACCCGGGTTTTTAGCGGCAGCAGACGGTTGGGTAAGGTGATGGCCCAGAGCGTCATCGGTGTTGTGTTTTCACTGTGCCAGTCCGGCAAAACACGACGCAGTGGACCATTAAGCAGATAGCCGTTTGCGATAAATCTACACACATTGCGCAGCCAGACTCTTCCCGAAGCGCATTTGGGGAAAAGGCGGGGACTGACTGAATGCCGACCCGACCCGCAGCGCACGGCTGTCGCTTCTGTCGCCGTATGCTATGCCCTCAGACATCATCACGAGTATTTTGCTGGCAACCTTACGGCTGGCGTGTTCCTTATTCTTGCCGGGTGTCAGTATGTTGGTTACAGGAGCCTTTTACCGCCTGTTATCGTGTCGCCAGGCGCATGCTAAAACAAAAAGGCGCAGCCAGATGGCCGCGCCTTTTTGTCTTACATTTGCTGAAAACGGTGGCGGTGCGACTTAGCCTGCAACCGCGATGCGTTTCATATCGGTCATGTAACCACGCAGTTTGCGGCCAACCTGCTCGATAGGATGCTGACGAATGGCTTCATTAACGTCGCGCAGTTGGGCGTTATCCACCTGCGTGCCGTCAATAGCTTTACCCAGATCGCCCGGCTGCAGTGAGGCCATAAAATCTTTCAGCAGCGGCACCGCCGCAAAAGAGAACAGGTAGTTACCGTACTCAGCGGTATCAGAAATAACCACGTTCATTTCATACAGGCGTTTACGGGCAATGGTGTTCGCGATCAGCGGCAGCTCGTGCAGTGACTCGTAGTAAGCCGACTCTTCGATGATGCCAGCATCTACCATGGTTTCAAATGCCAGCTCAACGCCCGCTTTGACCATGGCAACCATGACAACGCCTTTGTCGTAGTATTCTTGCTCTTCGATTTTGCCGTCGAACTGAGGGGCGGTTTCGAACGCGGTTTTACCGGTCTCTTCGCGCCAGGTCAGCAGCTTCTTATCGTCATTCGCCCAGTCCGCCATCATGCCAGCAGAGAAATCGCCTGAAATGATGTCATCCATATGCTTCTGGAACAGAGGAGCCATGATGGTTTTCAGCTGCTCAGACAGTGCGTAAGCACGCAGTTTCGCCGGATTAGACAGGCGATCCATCATCAGCGTAATGCCGCCAAATTTCAGGGATTCGGTGATGGTTTCCCAGCCAAACTGAATCAGTTTCTCGGTGTACGCCGCATCGTGACCTTCAGCCACCAGCTTATCGAAGCACAGCAGAGAACCGGCCTGCAGCATACCGCACAGAATGGTCTGCTCACCCATCAGGTCAGATTTCACTTCCGCAACGAAAGAGGATTCCAGCACGCCAGCGCGGTCGCCACCGGTGGCAGAAGCCCAGGCTTTGGCGATAGCCATACCTTCACCTTTCGGATCGTTTTCCGGGTGAACCGCGATCAGCGTCGGTACCCCGAAGCCACGCTTGTATTCTTCACGGACTTCGGTGCCCGGACACTTCGGCGCCACCATAACGACGGTGATATCTTTACGGATGGTTTCGCCCACTTCGACAATGTTGAAGCCGTGTGAATAGCCCAGCGCGGCACCGTCTTTCATCAGTGGCTGTACAGCCTGAACAACGGCGGAGTGCTGTTTGTCTGGCGTCAGGTTAACCACCAGGTCCGCCTGAGGAATCAGTTCTTCGTAAGTGCCCACTTTGAAACCGTTGTCGGTGGCTTTGCGATACGAGGCACGTTTTTCGGCGATGGCTTCTGCACGCAGGGCATAAGAAACATCCAGACCGGAATCGCGCATGTTCAGGCCCTGGTTCAGGCCCTGCGCACCACAGCCCACAATCACAATCTTTTTGCCTTTCAGGAAGCTGGCACCATCCGCGAACTCGTCACGCCCCATAAAACGACATTTGCCCAGTTGCGCTAACTGGTTGCGCAGATTCAGTGTGTTGAAGTAATTAGCCATGGGTACTCCGGTTAAATGTTGTGTTTGCTTTTGTCTGTTGACGGCGTGAGATTCAGCGCCGCGAATGACCCCATCATATGACAGGATTTCTGTTGCTTAAATTGATATATTAACAACATTACATTGCAATAATCGCAATGCATTCTGAGGTGGAACCTGTATGGATTTACGCGATCTCAAATTGTTTTTACATCTGGCAGAAAGCTGCCATTTTGGCCGCACCGCACGGGCCATGCACGTCAGTCCGTCCACGCTGTCACGCCAGATTCAGCGGCTGGAAGAGGATGTCGGCCACGCGTTGTTTCTGCGTGATAACCGCACCGTCACGCTCACCGAAGCGGGCGAAAGACTAAAATTATTTGCACAACAAACCTTACTGCAGTATCAGCAATTGCGCCATGCCATGGATCTCAACGGTCCGTCACTCAGTGGTGAACTGCGCCTGTTTTGCTCGGTGACCGCCGCGTACAGCCATCTGCCGCCCATTCTGGATCGCTTCCGCGCCGAGCATCCTCAGGTGGAAATCAAACTGACTACCGGCGATGCGGCCGATGCGATTGAAATGGTCCAGTCGGGTAATGCCGATCTGGCGATTGCCGGTCGACCTGAATCGCTGCCTGCCAGCATTGATTTCACCACGCTGGGGCTGTTGCCGCTGGGACTGATTGCACCTGCACTGCCCTGTCCGGTGCGCAGTCAGGCGACAGAAGAGGCACCGGACTGGTCACAGATTCCGTTTATCCTGCCCGAGCAGGGACCGGTCCGGCGGGCGATCGAGCTATGGTTCCGCCGTCATCGCATCGTTAACCCATTGATTTATGCGACCGTTGCCGGTCATGAAGCAATCGTGTCGATGGTAGCGCTGGGCTGTGGGATTGCGCTGCTGCCGGATGTGGTGCTGGAGAACAGCCCTGAGCCGGTACGAAACCGTGTGCTGCCGCTGGAAAGCGTGGCATCCGTCGCACCGCTGGAGCTGGGTGTTTGTGTACAAAAAAAGCGGCTCGGAGAGCCGCTTATCAGCGCATTCTGGAACCAGCTCTAGTTACTGGCCTGCCAGGAAGAAGCGGAATGCCGGGTTATGCGTTTCGTCGTGGAAATCGTAACCCAGGTCGGCAAGGTGCTCTTCAAAACGCGGTTCGTCGTTGCCAAGCTCGAAGGCCGTGAGGACCCGGCCGTAGTCCGTGCCGTGGCTACGGTAATGGAACAGTGAGATATTCCAGTGCGTGCCCAGCGTTTGCAGAAACTTAAGCAATGCGCCAGGCGCTTCCGGAAACTCAAAGCTGAACAGGCGCTCACGCAGCGGCTTGGAAGGCCGTCCGCCCACCATGTAACGCACGTGCAGCTTCGCCATCTCATCGTCAGACAGATCCACCACCTGATAGCCGTTTTCCGTTAACTGGCTGATGATCTCTGCGCGCTCATCCATCCCGCGCGTCAGCCGCACGCCCACAAAAATGCAGGCTTTGTCGGTGTCGGCATAGCGATAGTTAAACTCGGTAATCGAGCGACCACCCAACGTCTGACAAAACTTCAGGAAGCTGCCCTGCTGTTCCGGGATCGTGACCGCCAGCAGAGCTTCGCGTTGTTCACCCAGCTCACAACGTTCAGAAACGTAGCGCAAACCATGGAAGTTAACGTTAGCTCCCGACAACACGTGCGCCAGGCGTTCGCCCTGAATATCGTGCTGCTGGACGTATTTCTTCATGCCCGCCAGCGCCAGCGCGCCTGAAGGTTCTGCCACGGCACGCACATCTTCAAACAAATCTTTCATTGCCGCGCAGATCGCATCACTGTCCACGGTGACGATGTCGTCGAGATATTCCTGGCACAGGCGGAAAGTTTCGTTACCGATGCGCTTCACGGCCACACCTTCGGCGAACAAGCCCACGCGCGGTAAATCCACCGGCTCACCAGCCTCCAGCGCCGCTTTCAGGCAGGCCGAATCTTCTGACTCGACAGCGATCACTTTGATTTGCGGCATCAGCTGCTTGATGAGCACCGCCACGCCCGCGGCCAGACCGCCGCCGCCCACCGGAACAAAAACCCGATCGAGATGCGCGTCCTGCTGCAGCAGTTCCATCGCCAGCGTGCCTTGTCCGGCGATGACCGCCGGATGGTCAAACGGTGGCACAAAGGTGTAACCCTGCTGCGTCGCCAGTTCAATGGCTTTGGCTTTCGCCTCGTCAAAGTTGGCACCATACAGGAAGGCTTCACCGCCAAATGCACGCACCGCATCCACCTTGATGTCCGCTGTCGCCAGCGGCATGACGATCAGCGACTTGATGCCCAGCTTCGTCGCCGATAACGCAACGCCCTGGGCGTGGTTACCGGCCGACGCGGTGACAACACCGCGTGCTTTCTGCTCTTCATCAAGGCCGGCAATCATCGCGTAGGCACCGCGCAGTTTAAAACTGTGCACTGGCTGGCGATCTTCTCGCTTCACCAGAATGGTATTGCCCAGACGTGCAGAGATTTTTTCCATCTTCTGCAGTGGGGTAACCTGTGCCACTTCGTATACCGGTGAACGTAACACCGCACGCAGATACTCGGCACCGCAGGGCGCCTCGGGTAGCGGTTGAGCCTCAGCCATCTTAGCCTCCCAGCTTACTCTTATCGCGCACAGCACCTTTATCGGCGCTGGTCGCGAGCGATGCATAGGCGCGCAGGGCAAACGACACGTCGCGCTGACGGTTCATCGGCGTGTAAGCTGCGTCGCCACGGGCTTCCTGCTCTTCACGGCGGGCATGCAGTTCATTATCCGGTACGGCCAGTCTGATACCGCGGTTTGGGATATCGATATCGATGATATCGCCATCTTTCACCAGCGCGATGGTGCCGCCGTTAGCGGCTTCAGGTGAGGCGTGACCAATTGACAGGCCAGAGGTGCCGCCAGAGAAGCGACCGTCGGTGATCAGAGCACAACTTTTACCCAGCCCCATCGACTTCAGGTAAGTGGTGGGATACAGCATTTCCTGCATGCCCGGCCCACCTTTTGGCCCTTCGTAGCGGATCACAACCACGTCACCCGCTACCACTTTGCCACCGAGGATAGCTTCCACAGCGTCATCCTGGCTTTCATAAACTTTGGCCGGGCCGCTGAACGTCAGAATCTCTTTATCGACGCCCGCGGTTTTTACGATACAGCCATCTTCGGCAATGTTGCCGTAGAGCACGGCCAGACCACCATCCTGGGAATAGGCATGTTCGCGCGTACGGATACAGCCTTCAGCGCGGTCATCATCCAGCGTGTCCCAACGGCAACTTTGCGAAAACGCCTGAGTCGTTCGAATACCGGCTGGACCCGCACGGAACATGTCCTTCACCGCCTGATCCTGAGTCAGCATGATGTCGTACTGATCGAGCGTTTCACGCAGGCTCTGCTGCAGAATATTACGGGCGCTGGTGTCAATCAGCCCGGCACGATCCAGCTCGCCGAGAATACCGATGACGCCACCCGCACGGTGCACATCTTCCATGTGATATTTCGGCGTGCTCGGTGCCACTTTGCACAACTGAGGAACTTTGCGTGACAGGCGATCGATATCAGAGATGTTAAAGTCCACCTCACCTTCCTGCGCGGCAGCCAGCAGGTGCAGAACGGTATTTGTAGAGCCGCCCATAGCGATATCCAGCGTCATGGCATTTTCAAACGCGGCTTTGGTGGCGATGTTGCGCGGCAGCATATTCACATCATCCTGCTCGTAATAGCGTTTGGTCAGGCTGACGATGCGCTTACCGGCGTTAATGAACAGCGCTTTACGGTCGGCATGGGTGGCCAACAGTGAACCGTTACCCGGTTGTGACAGGCCGAGGGCTTCGGTCAGGCAGTTCATTGAGTTTGCGGTGAACATGCCCGAACAGGAGCCGCAGGTTGGACAGGCGGAGCGTTCAATCTGCTCGCTGTCAGCATCGCTGACGTTCGGGTTAGCCCCCTGGATCATGGCATCCACCAGATCCAGCTTGATGATCTGATCGGACAGTTTGGTTTTACCGGCTTCCATTGGGCCGCCGGAAACAAAGATCACCGGAATATTCAGGCGCAGCGCGGCCATCAACATGCCGGGGGTGATTTTGTCGCAGTTTGAAATGCAGACCATGGCATCAGCACAGTGCGCGTTCACCATGTACTCGACAGAGTCGGCAATCAGCTCACGTGAAGGCAGAGAATACAGCATGCCGCCATGGCCCATGGCAATACCGTCGTCCACCGCGATCGTGTTGAACTCTTTGGCCACGCCACCTGCCGCTTCGATTTGCTCGGCAACCAGCTTACCCAGGTCACGCAGGTGTACGTGGCCCGGCACAAACTGGGTGAATGAGTTAACGACGGCGATAATCGGTTTGCCGAAATCATCGTCGGTCATTCCTGTTGCGCGCCAGAGGGCACGGGCACCAGCCATGTTGCGGCCGTGGGTGGTGGTAGCGGAACGGTACTTAGGCATACTCTTTACTCCAGTCAAAATAAGATCGCGGACATCCAGCGACATCCGCGCAAGGTCTGGTTATGCGTTAACCGGGTCCAGCCAGCCCCATTTGTCTTCGGTCTCGCCGGTAAACAGGCCAAAGAATGCCTGCTGAATGCGTTTGGTGACGGGCCCACATTTGCCTTCGCCAACCTGAATGCGATCCACGCTGCGTACCGGGGTGATTTCTGCCGCCGTGCCGGACATAAAGACTTCGTCAGCCAGGTACAGAGATTCACGAGACAGTGCCTGTTCACGCACTTCGATGCCCATATTACGCGCCAGCGTGATGATGGCATCGCGGGTGATGCCCGGCAGTGCAGAGGAGGTAAACGGCGGGGTAAACAGCACGCCATCTTTCACTTCAAACAGATTTTCGCCTGCGCCTTCTGAAATCAGGCCATTGGTATCCAGCGCAATGCCTTCCTGATAGCCATGGCGGCGCGCCTCACTGCCTACCAGCAGGGAAGACAGATAGTTGCCGCCCGCTTTTGCTGCGGTTGGCAATGTGTTTGGCGCAACGCGGTTCCATGAAGACACCATGGCATCAATGCCGTTTTCCAGCGCTTCAGCACCCAGGTAAGCGCCCCACGGGAACGCTGCAACAATCACATCCGTGGTGAAGCCATCCGGTGGGTTCACGCCCAGACCGACATCACCCACGAAAGCCAGCGGACGGATGTAGGCGCTTTTCAGGTTGTTCACGCGAATCACTTCACGGCAGGCTTCCATCAGTTCATCAACGCTGTGCCTGATCGGGAAACGGTAAATTTTGGCGGAATCGTGCAGACGCTGCATGTGCTCGCGGTGACGGAAGACGACCGGGCCTTTGTGTGAGTCGTAGCAGCGCACGCCTTCAAATACCGAGGTGCCGTAATGCAGAGCGTGAGACATCACGCTGACTTTCGCCTCTTCCCACTTAACCATTTCGCCGTTGAACCAAATGAAATCTGCTTTCTTGGTGCTCATTATTATTTCCTTTCGCGACTACGCGCGGATTTGTTGTGATGTCTGTTGTTGAATCTGGACGCAGGCGACATCCATCAGTTTGCTTAACTGGGAAGACAGTAAATCGACAGAGCGCTGGCTGGCAACGGTCATTTCGATATTAATGTTTTCGGCGTTAGCCACAGTCGCCATGTTCATTGAACACACCTGAAAGCCACGATGGCGTACTACACGTAAAATGCGTTCCAATATTTCAGGTCGAAAGCGCGCTTCGATAGACAATTGATGCTGGTTCATACGGTTTTCTCCATCATGTTGGCGTTGCTGGCACCGGGCGGTACCAATGGCCAGACGTTTTCATGCTCATCAATTGACACGTGCAGGAAATAAGGACCTTCACTGTTCAGCAGAGCATCGATTGCGGCGTCGACCTGATCTTTACGGGTGATTCGCTGGCCCGGGATATCAAATGCGCTGGCCAGCGTGAGGAAGTCGGGGTTGTCGGTCAGGATGGTTTCACTGTAGCGACCGTCAAAAAACAGCTGCTGCCACTGGCGAACCATGCCCAGACGCTGGTTATCCAGCAGCAGAATTTTCACAGGCAGTTTGCCACGCTTAATGGTGCCCAGTTCCTGAATATTCATCATGATAGAGCCGTCGCCCGAGACACAGATGACGGTATCGTGAGGGCGCGCAACCTGTGCGCCGATTGCCGCAGGCAGGCCAAAGCCCATTGTGCCTAAGCCACTGGAGGTGATGAAATCTTCAGGCGCGTCACAGGCTATATGCTGGGCCGCCCACATCTGATGCTGACCTACGTCGGTGGTAACAACAGTGTTTGCCGGTTTGCGATCGGACAGTTGTTTCAGTAATAACGGCGCATAGATGGCTTCACCGGGATGATCGTAGCGCCACGCATGCTGTGCTTTCAGCGCCATGACTTCGTCGCGCCACGCCTGAATCTGTAAAGGCTGGCTCAGGGCCGGCAGGACATGGTTGAGATCGCCTTGCAGCGACACATGTGCACGGCGCAGCTTATTCAGTTCTGCAGGGTCCACATCCAGATGGATCACGCTGGCCAGCGGGGCGAAGGTGTCCAGTTTACCGGTGACGCGGTCGTCAAAACGGGCACCCACCGCGATTAACAGGTCGCAGGACTGGACGGCCAGATTAGCGGCCTTAGTGCCGTGCATGCCCAGCATGCCCAGATAACATTCGCTGTCGGCATCCACACTTCCCAGGCCCTTCAGCGTGGCAACAGCGGGAATGCCGGTTTCCTGCATCAACGCGCGCAGTGCCGGCACCGCTTGCGCCATGCCGACGCCACCGCCGACATACAGCATAGGTTTTTTGGCCTGCGCCATCATTGCCCGCGCGTCAATAATTGCCTGATGCGGCATCGACATCGCTTCTTCCACCGGCATCAACTGCGGTGAAGGTTCCCCTTTTGCCAGCTGAATATCCTTTGGGATATCGACTAATACCGGCCCGGGGCGACCCGACTGCGCAATGGCGAACGCCTCGGCCATCACGGAAGGCAAATCATCCAGCGATTCAACCATGAAGCTGTGTTTGGTGCAGGCTAACGACAGACCGAGAACATCGATTTCCTGAAAGGCATCCGTACCGATGAAGGCAGAAGCGACCTGACCGGTCAACGCGACAACCGGCACGGAGTCCATCATGGCATCAGCCAGGCCGGTGATCAGATTTGTTGCACCGGGGCCCGAAGTGGCAATGCAGACACCGGTTTTACCGGTTGAACGGGCATAGCCGATTGCGGCCATCACCGCGCCCTGCTCGTGACGGCACAACAGGTGTTCGACGCCGCCGTCGTATAGCGCATCGTACACTGGCATGATGGCGCCGCCAGGGTAACCAAATACGGTATCAACGCCTTGTGCGCGTAAAGCCTGAACTACCCATTGTGCACCTGTCATCGTTATTCTCCTGTCGCCTGAGGGGAACAACAGAATTTTATGCTACTGTTCATTGTTTGTTCCTTGCAGATTTACTGAATTTTGCCAGGTCAAAAAAAAACCCCCGGACCTTTCGGTGCGGGGGGTTTTTTAGAGTTCTGGCTTGATTTTTAAGCCTTTCTTGCTCCAAGCGTTGCCCCGCACAGTGGGTTAATAATCACCACCACGCTAATCACGACAAGGCTAATCACTAGTAGAAGGGCTTTCATAACGTATTCGATTCTTTAACTCGTTCGAAGTAATGCCTACAGAGTTATCATAGTTAGTAGGCTAATTACAATATTTTTTATCAGGTTTTTTATTGCGGCCCATTGCGTTCTTTCGTTATCAATTTGTAATTAAAAGATTATTTTATTGAGCCCCGACTTTGACAAAAAAACCATGCCGATGCGGTTATACCGCGTTCAAAGTCCGGTTCCACAAAAAAAGCGTGCGGATGTATAGTGCGCAAAAAAATCACGGCGCAGCTTACATTTTGTCCTTTTGGCCCTCGCCGTCATTGAAGCGCCAGGGCAGACTTGCCGCATTTGGGAGCGGCCATGTCTTTGTCAAAAGTTCTGACACGTGCAGCCATCGGGGTTGATGCGCCGCTGGTGACTATTGAAGTCCATATCAGCAACGGATTGCCTGCCCTGACGTTGGTGGGCTTACCGGAAACTACCGTCAAGGAGGCACGCGAACGTGTCCGTAGCGCCATCATTAACAGCGGCTTTGACTTCCCTGCCCGGCGAATCACCATCAATCTGGGCCCGGCCGATCTGCCTAAGGAAGGCGGGCGCTACGATTTGCCCATGGCTGTCGCCATTCTGGTCGCGTCTGAACAGCTCCCTGCAGAGAAGCTGGGCGGATATGAGTTTCTGGGCGAGCTGGCGCTAAACGGCGCTCTGTGTGGTGTACAGGCCGCCATTCCGGCTGCCCTTGCGGCGATTAAAGCTGGCAGGCAGTTGATTCTCTCAGCAGAAAACCAGACTGATGTGGGTTTAATCCGTAAAGGCTCAACGCTGGTAGCCGCCCATTTGATCGACGTTTGTGCTTTCTTACACAACAGGGGTGAACTCACGATTGCCACCGCCCACGCCGATAAAACCGACGAAATCACAGACGATCTTCGCGATATTGTCGGGCAGGAACAAGGACGCCGTGCCCTGGAGATCACGGCGGCCGGTGGACATAACCTGATGCTGATCGGACCGCCAGGCACAGGCAAAACCATGCTTGCCACTCGTTTACCGGGCATCATGCCGCCATTAAGCGATCAGGAGGCCTTAGAATGCGCAGCGATAGCCAGCCTGAGTAATGCGGGCCCTGTGCATCATTCATGGCGTAAAAGGCCGTTCAGGGCCCCTCATCATAGTGCTTCACTGTATGCGCTCATTGGCGGTGGCGCATTGCCCCGTCCCGGCGAGATCTCGCTGGCCCATAATGGAGTGCTTTTTTTAGATGAATTGCCTGAATTCCAGCGCAGCGTTCTGGATGCATTGCGCGAACCCATTGAGTCCGGTGAAGTCGCGATTTCGCGAGCCAGGGCTAAGGTGGTTTACCCTGCACGTTTTCAGTTAGTCGCTGCGATGAATCCCAGTCCGACAGGACACTATCAGGGACAGCATAACCGCACCTCGCCGCAGCAGATTTTACGCTATCTCAGCAAACTTTCCGGCCCCTTTCTTGATCGCTTTGATCTGTCGCTGGAGGTGCCATTGCTACCGCCGGGACTGTTAGGCCAGCAACAGCAGACGGGAGAAAGTTCTGTGGCGGTACGCGAGCGCGTGCTTGTTGCCCGGCAAAGACAGATAGCGCGTTCAGGAAAAATCAACGCTCATTTAGCTAATGCGGAGGTATTACGGTGGTGTGCGCTTTGTTCTGCGGATGCGAAGTGGCTGGAGTCTGTTTTAAATCAGTTGGGCTTATCAGTACGGGCTTGGCAGCGGATCCTGAAAGTGGCGCGCACGGTGGCCGATTTGGCCGGTGAAGAGACGATCAGCCGTTATCATTTGCAGGAAGCCGTCAGTTACCGAAGCATTGACCGCCTCATGACCTATCTTCATAACAACCTGCAGTAAAAAGGGGCTTTCGCCCCTTTTCATTAATCGTCGCTTTCTGTGTAGTCTTCAACGGTATCCATTTGTGGCTTACCGCCTGACAGCGTGTGAAAACGCTTAGGACGCTTGATACGGGTCATGTATTTGGACCAGACACGTTCTGCTTCCGTCTGCGGCTCACGGACACCACGACATACCTCGATGAACAAACGCTCTTCTTCTGTCGCTGGTTCACGTTTGGCAAGATCCAGCTCATTAAACGCGACGCCGTGGCGTTCAAGTAGCTGTGCTTCTTTAATCGTAAAGTCCCCATGACGCGAAAATCCGCGTGGGTAATGTTTGTTATCAAAGAAACGATTTTCCGTTGAGAAGCTTTCCGCCATGTTACACGCTCCTGTTTCTCTTATGGCCGTGCTATTTATGGCGCGGAGTATTAGATACGCTTGACAGAGTGTAAAACAAAACATTTAAATCTATACGACAAACAAATTTTGGGAGAAGGCTGTGGATACGGAATTACTGAAAACTTTCCTGGAAGTGAGCAGAACTCGCCATTTCGGGCGTGCTGCAGAAGCACTTTACTTAACGCAGTCTGCTGTCAGTTTTCGCATCCGCCAGTTAGAAAACCAACTGGGAGTGAATCTTTTTACCCGACACCGCAACAACATCCGTTTGACCTCGGCAGGTGAGCGTCTTTTGCCTTACGCGGAAAGTCTGATGAATACCTGGCTTATGGCGAAGAAAGAAGTGTCGCACACGCAGCAGCATCATGAGCTGTCCATTGGTGCCAGCGCCTCACTTTGGGAAGCCTATCTGACGCCATGGCTTCAGACACTCTACGAAAACAGGGAAAGTCTGCACCTGGAAGCGCGTGTGGCGCAGCGTCATTTGTTAGTTAAACAGTTGCATGAACGCCAACTGGATTTATTGATTACGACGGAAGCACCAAAGATGGATGAATTGACCAGCCAGCAGATAGGTCATATTTCGCTGGCACTGTTTCGTTCCCGGCAGACCGAAAAGCGTGAGAAATATGACTATATTAAGCTGGAATGGGGCGCGGACTTTCATCAGCACCAAAGTTATCTTTCCGGCGGGGACGATGTTCCGGTATTAACAACGACATCAGCACAGGTGACGCGTGAATTGTTGCACACGACAGGAGCCTGCGCGTTTCTGCCCGAGTTCTGGCAAAGCTTGTACAGCGACCTGATAGTGATGCCCGATACGTCTGTGGCGGTGCGGCCTTTGTATGCGGTATGGCTGCAAAACAGTGATCAGCAGACGTATATCCGTCAGTTGCTGAAGTTTCCAGTCGTACCGAATTAAAGAGAGGGAAGAAAGCGAGGATTAAGCCAGTCTTTGCTGGCTGGTTTTCTGTTTTGCTTTTCTTAAGGCAAAAAAAAATCCTTCGCATACGCAAAGGATTTTTCTTTTTCTGGCAGGGGCGGAGGGACTCGAACCCCCAACACCCGGTTTTGGAGACCGGTGCTCTACCAATTGAACTACGCCCCTAAAAAGG